>CACZDG010000015.1 GCA_902779865.1 uncultured bacterium | reverse complement strand
CATCGTCTCCTTGAACACCTCGCGGTCCTCGCCGCGCTCGATGGCGTCCAGGTTCACGCCGATCACCTTCACGCCGTACTTGTCCAGGATGCCCTTCTTCGCGAGGCTCGTGGAAAGATTGAGGCCGGTCTGCCCGCCGAGATTCGGCAAAATGGCATCCGGCCTCTCCTTCGCGATGATCTGCTCGAGGCGTTCCTCGTTGAGCGGCTCGATGTACGTGGCGTCCGCCATCACCGGGTCCGTCATGATGGTGGCCGGGTTGGAGTTCACCAATACCACCTTGTACCCGCAGGCCCGGAGGGCCTTGCACGCCTGCGTGCCCGAGTAGTCGAACTCGCACGCCTGTCCAATAACGATAGGTCCCGATCCAATGATCAGCACCTTGTCCACATCTGCTCGCTTCATCTTTTTTCCTTATCTGGGCGGACTACATCCTAAAGCCCGCAACCGGGCTGATAATATACCAAAACCAGCACCGTGCGGCAAGGCAAAAGATTCTGCCTGTAGAGATTATTCGGTTCTCACACTTCTAAAATCGCGTGCGGTTCAAGGCTACGCAAACACGCAACATCAGTCGAATACGAAGCTCTGGCCTTCAACCGGCGCAACGGGGCGAGGGCATCCGTGTTCCGCGAGAAGCTCTGTCATTATCTTCACGCGGTCGGGCTCGCCGTGTACGGCGAACGCCTGCTTCACGCGGCCCTTCACGCCGTCGTACCAGTCCATGAGTCCATTCCTGTCGGCATGTGCAGAGAGGGCGTTGATCGTGTGGACGCGCGCCTCCAGCTTGACCTCCTCGCCGAGCATCTTTACGGTGTCGTCCTTGTGCTCCACAAGCCTGCGTCCGAGCGTGCCTTCCGCCTGGAAGCCGACGATCAGGACGATGTTGCGCGGATCTCCCACTGCTGCCTTGAGGTGGTGTACCACGCGCCCGCCTTCGCACATCCCGCTCGCCGCGATGATGACCATCGGTCCGCGCAGGTCGTTCAGCGACATTGACTGCTGCGGCGTCTCAATGAACTGCATCCCCGGGAACGTGAGCGGATTCACGCCGGATTTCACGAGACGCATCGCCTCTTCGTTGTAGCAGCCCGTGTGGTGTTCGTATATCTTCGTGGCCTTCTGCGAAAGCGGCGAATCGATGTACACCGGAATCTGACGTATGCGCCCCGCAGCAAGGAGACGATTCAGGTAATAGAGAATCTGCTGCGTGCGACCGACGGAGAACGCCGGGATGATGAGCTTCGAGCGCTGCTGTATGATGTCGTCGATGTAACCTTTCAAACGGCCTTCAACGTCCTCGGCGGACGGATGCAGCCGGTCGGCGTAAGTGGATTCGATCAGGACGATGTCCGCGTCCTGCGGATATTCGTAGTGGCGGAGGATT
The DNA here is from genome assembly GCA_902779865.1 of uncultured bacterium. Taxonomy (GTDB): domain Bacteria; phylum Verrucomicrobiota; class Kiritimatiellia; order RFP12; family UBA1067; genus RUG572. The sequence continues at coordinate 54,265 of CACZDG010000015.1, read as the reverse complement.
GGCTGGTTTGGCTGGCCGATGTCGCCGCTGAAAAGCAGACGGTGGCTGTGTCCGGTGCCGCCGGCGACGTCCAGCACCACCTGTGCGCTGCCAAGGATGTGCCCGGCGTTGTAGAACGTGAGGGTGATTCCCTTGAATATCTCAAGCGGCTGGTGAAGGTGAAGCGGCGTGAAGAGCGGAAGCAGGGCCTCAAGGTCCTCTTCCGTGTACAGCGGCTCGAACAGCCGCTTGCCCTGTGCGCGGCGCTTCTTGTTCACGTACTCGAGGTCTCGCTGCTGCAACCAGCAGCTATCGCGCAACATCACCTGTACGAGATCGATAGTGGAGGAACGCGCGTACACCTTACCTCGGAACCCGCGCCGCACAAGCTGCGGCAAGTTGCCTGAATGGTCGATGTGCGCGTGCGAAAGGATCACCGCGTCGAGCTTCGCCGGATCTACGGGCATGTTCCTATTGCGCTCGAACGCCTCTTTGCGGTGCCCTTGGTAAAGCCCGCAGTCCAGCAAGATGCGCTTGCCGTTCGCCTCAACGAGGTGCATGGACCCCGTGACAGTCTGTGCCGCTCCAAAAAAAGTAATTTTCATGCGGCTAGTATATCACATTTCCCCGCCGCGCAGTGTAAATTCACGAAAAGAATTGAAAAAGAATTGAAAAGAATCTCACGGAACCACCATTCAACCCAGTGATACGTCACGGCGACGCCATAAGTCTTTTGAGCAGGAACGCCGTCCACTGCGGGAGCGTCAACACGCCGTTGGCGAATCCAACATTACCTTTGACCAATTTTATTCCCCATGTGATGTCAGGGTAATGGTCGCTGGAGATCAGCGTCCTGAGCGACTTGGCCTTGGATGATCCAGCTTTCACTTCTACTGGCACAAGGTTTTCCGCATTGCGCAAGAAGAAATCCATCTCAAGCGTCGAATCATCACGCTTGTAGTAAACGAGCGGAGCGCCGCTCTTCGCCAGCGCCTCGCCGACAATATTTTCAAATAGCCCGCCCTTGTACGTGCCAAGGTTGCGGTTTGCGCGAAAGTCTCGCTCAGATTCGGCGTCAAGCTGCCCAAGGAGGAGTCCGCTGTCAGCAAGATATATCTTGAACTTGTCCTCGCACTGGTTGCCTCCAATCGGCAGCTCCGGGAAAGGCATCGCATGGCAGACGTTTACCACGCCCGCGTCCTTAAGCCAATCAACGCATCCGCGGTAGTCCTTGAACCTCGCGTCCTTCGCCACCTTGGACACCTGGAACTTCTTGTTCTCCTTTGCGAGTTGCTGCGCCACATGGTCTAGCACGTTCAGGATACGCGTCTGGTCAACGCCCTCCGCATACTTCCGCACGTCATCCCGATACGCGAGGAACAACTCGCGCTGAAGTGCCGACGCACCTTCAAACGTACCCCTGTCAAAGTAGTTTCTCAGGATTTCGGGCATTCCACCCAACGCGCAATAGTCAAGAAAACATCTATCCATCAGGTCGAGCGTCATGTCGTCGAACGAACGCCGTTCCACCATGTGCGCGTAGAGCCCATCAACGAAAGCTGAATCGTAGCCGCAGGCCCACAGGAATTCCTCAAAATCCAGTGACGAAAGATTGTAATCCGTCTTATAGCCGACGGGAATGCTGGCAATCTGCTTGTAGTGAACCCCAAGCATAGAGCCGCTTGAAATTATGTCGAAGCGGCCATCCTCCTTGAAATCCTTGAACGTCGTCGCGACATCTGGGAACTCCTGAATCTCATCAAAAAACAGGAGCGTACGCCTGGGAATGAACCGCAACATAGGGTCAAGCGCAGACATACGCTTTATGACTCGCTCGGCCTTGTAGCCGTCCGCAGTGATCTGCTTGAACTCCGGCTGGAAGACGAAGTTGACTTCTATGACATTGTCGTAATGGTCATTTGCGAAATGCCGAATCGACTCCGTCTTGCCAACCTGACGAGCCCCCTTGACAAGAAGCGGCTTATGGGTGGGGTCAAGCTTCCACGACTCCAACCAAGTGTCGAACTTCCGACGCAAATATCGCGATTCTTTTCTCATGACGAGGGTTATATTATCACATTATGGCCGCAAGCGCAAGTGCCACTCCGAAAAAATGAGCGAATACAACACCAAATAATCCGAAAAGATGAGCGAATATGACGGAACTATTCCCGAAAAAATGAGCGAATGCCACTCTGACGCCCAATGCACAAGCCATTGTTGGAAGGATTCCACCACATGGTGAACTTGGCGAGCGAAGTGTCAATCTATAATCGTTCTCAGACACGCTTGCACTCCCTTCGCAGAATCGCTGCGACATACCTTAGCGCATCGTTACTGAAGCCGGAACAGATGCAAACCGAGTTGGAGTCGTGCTTGTTGGTGATGCAAATAGGCCCGTAGCTTTCGACTTGAGTATTGCGGTCGTACTTGAAGCGTACGGTTCTACCAATTTGCCCTATGCCGACAAAGTATCTGCCGTTTCCGCCGGAAAGCGTAAGCACCCGCTTGCCGAACAACAGGAACAGACAATGCGCAACAAGCACGACGCTGCCAATCAGAAATGGAATGCCGAAAAGCGTAGCCTTGAGATCGAAAGTCCGCTCAACAATCTGCTGCCCGTAAAGCGTCCACATTGAACCGCCAGCCCAGACGCAAGTAAACGGGATGAGGAACAGCACTTGAAAATCGAATCTCTTGAACGTTATGGTAGTCACAGGCCACATACCGTCGATAGCCGTTTCGACCTTCAGATACCTGGGCGGCTGCAATGCAAGAAGCGTGTCATCATTACGCCCGTCTTCATCTTCGTCAGGAAACCATTCTGAGGGCGGTTCTTCCCGCGAACGATTTTTCCCTGTTCTGATTTCTGCGCCGCAATACGGACATGGAAAGCAACCTATGCCGTTGTCGTGTAATTCTTTACCACACCAGAAGCATTTCATAGTCCCGTTCCTTTCTTTGTTCCTTTGTGTTCTTTGTGGCTACCTCTCCCATTCCCTCCTCCCGCGCAAGGGATGAGACGAGTATTATTCGTGCAAAGGGTTTCATGGGTTGCGTCCTTTCTGTGGTCGATTACTCGCTTCAAGTACACGATGATTTCCTTTGATTTTCACTGCAAAACAATACTATTATACCTTAATCCGCCCTTGAATGTCAATGTACAGAAATCAAAATACCAAGATTCAGCCCGACATCAAATTACATTGCATTTGCTCGGATCACAGTGTGCAATTTTTTGGTATAATCTACGGCCATGAAGCGAGAGACTAGAGACATTTTACTATACACCACGCCGTTCGCCACGTGGATTGCACTTCAATCGACGTTGCCAGCAACCGCGTGGGCGTATGCCTTGCGCACGGCGGCAACGGCCGTAGTGGGGCTTTTATGCTGGCAACTGCAACGGGTGAGACGCCCGTTGCCACAGTGTGCAATGGGCAAGATGCACGTTGTCCCTATTGGAATCCTTGTTGGCGTGCTGGTGACGGTGTTGTGGATCGTGCCGGAGGTTTCGGATTTCTACCGCACGTGGTTTTGCTGGCCCATTGGATCACTGCCTACGCCTTCAAGCGAACCGTCGCCGTACGATCCTGCGGTATGCGGATGGGCGTTAACCATCGCAAAGCTCATCGGCAGCGCGTTCGTGATTGCGCCTGTCGAGGAGGTGTTCTTCCGCTCGTTCCTCTACCGCTGGCTGCAGCAGCGCGACTTCCTTGCCGTGCCGCCTTCGCGCTTCGACCTTTCGGCGTTTCTGTGGATGGTGTTCCTCTTTACGCTTGAACACGACCGTCCGCTCGCCGCGGCGATGGCCGGAGCTCTTTACGGCTTCACCGCAATTCGCTTCGGGCTAGTCAGCGCAATCATGGCGCACGTCACCACGAACCTGCTGCTCGCACTCCACGTGATATTCAGCGGCGCGTGGGCGTTCTGGTAATGGACGGCGCTAGATACGCGGCGGCGTCTCGATGCCAAGCAGGTGAAGTCCCGCCGATAACACAGCTCCGAAGAGCGAACAGAGGCGCAGACGCGCATCGCGCACCGCAGGTTCGCTCTTGAGTATCGGCGAGCGCTGGTAGAACGAACTGTAGAGCTGCGCGGTCTGGAAGAGGTAGTCGGCGAGTGCTGACGGCTTGTAACTTTCCGCAGCGCGCTTCACCGTGGCACCGAACTGAAGCAACTGCAACGCGAGCTGCCTTTCCGCCGGTTCGCCGCAGCTGAACGCCGTACCCGAAAGATCGGGATTGCCAGCCTTGTCGAGAAGCGAGCATACGCGCGCGTAGGCGTACTGGAGGTACGGCCCGGAGTTGCCTTCAAGCGCAAGCGCCTTATCCCAGTCGAAGTCAATCGCCGTGCCAGGGTCGTGCGAAAGGTCTGCGTACTTGACGGCGCCAAAGCCGATTTGCTCGGCGAGTTTCTCGTCGCCGCCGCGATCCTTGACTATCTCGTATGCACGGCGCACGGCCTCGGCGAGAAGGTCGTCGAGCTTGATGAGGTTGCCTTCGCGCGTGGATATCGCCTTGCCTCCGTAGCTCATCAGGCCGAACGGCACGTGTACCAGCTTGACCGTGTAGCCCAACTTTTCGCAGATGATGAAGAACTGCTTGAAGTGGAGCTGCTGGCGGTCGTCCGTCACGTAGATGATTCGTTCGGGGTCGTAGTCCTTCACGCGGCTCTCCACGCACGCGATGTCGCTCGTCGTGTAGTTGAATCCTCCATCTGACTTCTGCACGATGGCGACGGGCAGCTTCTCAGCCTCGAACTTGACGACGAGTGCGCCCTCTGAAGGTTCGGCAAGGCCGACCTTCTTCAGCTGCTCCACCACACCAGGCATCATGTCGTTGTAGAACGACTCGCCGCGGTAGGTATCGAACTTCACGCCGAGCTTCGCGTACATGCGGTCGAACTCCGCGATGGAGATCTCGATGAAGCGCTTCCACAGCGCCACGTCGTCCGCGTCACCGCGCTGGAGCTTCACCAACTCCTCGCGGCAGGCGTCCTTCCACGATTCGTCCTCCTTCGCCTTCGCGGCTGAGAGCACGTAGCACTTCTCGAGGTTCTGGACGGTGAGGTTGTCGCGTTCCTCCTGCGTAAGGCAATCGCGGTAGCCCTTGATGAGGATTCCGAACTGCGTACCCCAGTCGCCGAGGTGGTTGTCCGCTATCACGTCGTAGCCGAGCGAACGGAAGATGCGGTCTATGGCGTTGCCGATCACGGTGGAGCGGATGTGGCCAATGTGCATCTGCTTCGCGGCGTTGGGGGACGAGTAGTCGATCACGACCTTCTTGCCTGCGCCAGTCTGCGGCACGCCGAGGTGCGCGTCCGCCGCGAGCGACGCGAGACGCGCGGCGATCCAATCAGGCGACACGGTGATGTTGAGGAATCCCGGCCCTGCAAGTTCGAGCTTCGCCACGGACGCCGGACGCGATGCCTCAAGTTGCGCGAACACCGCCTCGGCGATCTTGCGCGGGGGCGCATGGAGCTTCTTCGCTGCAGCCAGAGCGTCATTGCACTGGAAGTCGCCGAACTTAGCGTCGGTCGCCGGAAGCGCCTTGACGTCGGAGAAATCGTTGCCAGGGAAGGCGGCCTCGAATCCCGCCTTCAGCCAACTTTCAAGAGAATCGAATTCCATCAGAGATTACCGCCGTTTTTCTTTGCAAGTTTCTTCAGTTTGTCGGCGAGCGCAAGCTTTTCGACAGCGCTCATGAGGTCCACGTACAATACGCCGTTCAGATGGTCGGTCTCGTGCTGCACGGCACGCGCGAGAAAACCCCTCACGGTTATTATCTGCATCCGTCCGGCGGCGTCCGTGAACTGGCACGTCACCTGGTTCGCGCGCACCACCTTCCCGCCCATGTTTGGGAAACTGAGGCACCCCTCCTTGCCGTCCTGCGAACCTTCCTTGGCGATTATGAGCGGATTGAACATGACGAGCGGCATCTTGACGGATGCGTTGAACGCCTTTGTCTCGTCATCCTCCTCGCAGCTCTGCGGCACGTCTATCACGCACACCGACTCAAGCCGCCCAACCTGCTGCGCGGCGAGTCCCACGCCCTTAGCGTGGTACATCGTCTCAAGCATGTTCTCGGCGAGACGCACAAGGTCCGGCGTAACGACCGGAACGGGCGTGGCCGTCTCGCGTAGCACCGCCGAACCATATTTCACTATATCCAGTAGCATAAGAAACAACGCTCCGGGAGCTTATACGCCCGTGGAGCCGAATCCGCCGGCACCACGGTCCGTGGAGTCTATTTCGGAGACCTCAACGATTTCGGCCTGCGTCACGGGAGCGATTACGAGCTGGGCGATCTTCATGCCCTTCTCGACCTTGAAAGGCTCTGCACCGAGATTGATCAGTATCACGCCCACTTCGCCGCGGTAGCCCGAGTCGATGGTGCCCGGCGTGTTCAACACCGTAACGCCATGCTTGAGGGCGAGTCCGGAGCGCGGACGCACCTGCGCCTCGGCGTTGGGCGGGAGCATCAGGACGAGCCCCGTGCGCACGAGCGCGCGCTCGCCGGGGGCAATCGTAAGGTCAACAACTGAACGAACGTCCATCCCGGCGTCGCCGGGATGGGCGTATGCGGGCAATTGGGCCGCAGGATCAGTCCTGCAGATCCTCACCTTCATCCGTGATTTCCTTCATCGAAGTCCAGTCGCTGGGCTTGACGTTGAGGCGCAACATGTTCGCGTCGCTCCACGCCTTCACTGCAAACGGGGTGAGTGCACGCGCAGCCATCTCGCGAGCCTGGTTGGAAGCGGACATCTGCACCGCCTCGCCGGGGACGCGGTCCTCGACGTAAACCACCACGCCGTTGCCGGGAAGCCCAGTCGTGATCAACTCGGAAAGCTCGCCCTTCTTCAGGCGCGAGGCGGCGGGTACGACGGAGTAGGAGTTGGGGAACGCACGCGAGCGCATTGCCGTGCTGGCAACGAAGGTGATGGAGGTCGATACGTTCGCATCGCCGAACACCTTCGGGTCGAGCTTGTCGGTCTTACGCTTCTTGAGATCTGCAAGAACCGCATCGCGCACTGCGTCAACACTCTTCTTGAAGTCCTTTGCCTTGAGGTCGGCCAGAGCGTCAGCGCGTACCTTGGCGTTCTTTTGCACTTCGGCGAAAGTCGGGATACGGGCCTTGGTGCAGCGGTTGGTGTCGAGGCCGATCACATAGACGGCGTTCGTGCCGGGAACCACGCGGTAACGGAAGAACGGGCTCGACTGGTCAAGCTCGCCGGCCGACGCGAGGAACTCCTTGCAGTCGGGGAGAATCCTGTCAGGGCGCGTCATGAAGCCCTCCACGAACTTGTCGTTCGACAGAGCGAAGAGCGGGGAGTCCTTGACGGAGAGCTTGTCCTCGGCCGCGATCTTCGCGAGGCGGTCGGTGGTGTCGTCGGCCTTGACGTCGGACGGACAGACGCGGCTTTCAAGGGTGGTGCAGAAATCCTCGATCGACTTCTTGAGCTGCAGCTCCTTCTCAAGCTGGGGCTTGACGGTGGCGAGCACGGCGTTCGTGCCGAAGCGGTCGCTCACGTCGTCGAAGTACGACTGCAGCTCGTCGTCGGAGATCTTGAACTTGGCGAGGCGGTCGGCGGCGTCCGCCGGCACCTTGACGTACTTGACGGCCACGAGGTCCGGCAGCGCCAGCGAGTTCGTGTTCGCCTCGTAGTAGGACTTGAGCGCAGCGTCGTCGAGCTTCACCGCGGCGGCGTTCTTGTGCTGGAACGTCGCAACGCGCACCGTGATCTTGTCGTTCTCGTCACGCAGCTCGCTGGAGAGCTCGAGGGGCGAGACCCAGTTGGCCGTGGCTGCGGTGCGCTGCACGCGGGTGATGGCGATCTGGCGGCGGATGTACGCCTCGAACTGCTCGGGCGTCATTTCCACTCTGGAGCACACCTCGCGGTACTGCATCACGTTGATGCCGCCCTTGCCGTCCGGAAACGCCGAAGTGATGGCGCTGCGAACGTCGGCGTCGGTGGCGGTAAGGTGCATGTCCTCGGCAACCTTGAGCATTCCGATGCGCGACCACGTCTCGCGGTTGAGCGCGTCCGACTTCATCGGGAACTCGCGCCCGTACTGGAGGCGCATCTCGGTCAGCACGTCGCGCCTGCACGCGCTGAACCAGTCGGCGGAGACCGTCTCGTCCGCCATCTTACCGGCCCCGTCGGACCGCGGGTCGCCTCCGCGCCCGTCGAATATGAAATCGAACGCGAAGAACGCCGAAATCAGAACCGCGAAAACACCCCAGACCCACTTGTTGCGAATGAGCCGGTTGAAATGATGAATAACCACTTTCTATTTCCTTTTGTCTTTACTGTTTGTTTGAACGACCTGCGCCTTGCGACGCAAATCAAATATCCGAATCGCCGTTGTCAGCCGCCGGCTTCTCCTCCTTGGCGGGAGCGGGGGCCGGTTCCTCTGCAGGTGCCGCCTCGTCTGCGTTCGCCTTCTTGGCAGGTTTCTCCGCCGCAGCTTCGTCACCAGCAGTGGCCTTTGCCACGGCATCTGCGTCCACGACCGGAAGCGGCTTGGCCACCAGTTCGCCAGAATTGACGTTCGAGCGCCCTTCCGCGAACGCGCAGCGGTTCTGTATCACGCCAGCCGCGTCGAATGTCATCATGGATACGATCATGTTCCCGCTAACCGGCGAGCGACGCCTGAAAATCTTTACGGCGTTCTTGGGCGCAAGCGGGAATTCGAGGGTCTTGGGGACGTCCTTGGTCTCGCCCGTCTCAAAGTTCTTCTCCGCGATCATGCCCTGGTCGAGCAGTATCTTGTTCGCACCGCTTTCCCCGCGAATCCACGAAAAGAGGTCGTCGGCAGTGGAGCGGATGCGCACCTGGTACGCCGCACCCATGCGTTCAATCTTGTAGTGGCGGCCGGTCAGCGTGATGAGGCCGGTCTTGCAGTGTACCACGGCTTCGTCACCGTCGCCGGTCGGCTTGTAGTCGAACCAGCTTTCGCCGGCAAGGTTGGAACACGTGAAATACGGGGCGGCCACGAAGAAGAGACCATTCTTCAGGACACGCGGCAGGTTGAGGTTGATCCTTCCGGACTTAAGCTCTACGGTGCGGGTGTTCTCGCCTATCTCAATGGGGCGCGTCGCGATTTCGGCCACGTTGGTGGTCCATAGGATGCAGTCGGTGCCGAAGCTGATTTCCACCCTCACCGGCGCGCCTAGTTCGGACATGGTGCGAATCGACGAGCCAAGCGGATAGTAGTGGCCCTCCTTAGCCTTCACCCACGTATCTTCGCCTTGCTTGCGTATCTCGACGGTGCCATCCACGAGACGACACTTGAACAGCGACGAGAACACCTTCGTGTCAACCGGCTTCAACACGTCCGCCGCAGACTTGTCTTCTTGCCTGGCCTCCGAAGCAGCCTCCTCGTCCTGTGCGCACACGGAGCCCGTCACGCCCAAAACGGCGATTGCAGACACGGCCAAAGCCGTTTTAACTGATTTTTTCCGCATCATCAAATTTTCTCCTAATCTGTTGGTCCTTCTAGTTTACAATTTTTAGCGCGAAAACGCAATAGAGAAACTGCAACAAACGTAAATCCAAGGAAAAGCAGTCCGAGGGAGACCGTTTGCCCTATAGAAAGGGCTCCCACGCGGTCTCGCATGTCTCCGCGCAGGAATTCCATGCCGAAGCGGATGCAGGCATAGCCGGAAAGATAACACCCCGTAGTCAGGCCCGGCCTTGACTTCCAGTTGCGTAGGAACACGAACAACAGCACCGCAAAGAGCGCCAGCACCGCCACCGCCTCGAAGAGCTGCGTTGGCAGCACGGGCAAAGACTCGCCCGCGCCCTCGGCGATCTGCCCCGCACCGAGCTGCGCCATCCACGCCGGCGAACGGCGCGGGAACGCCACGGCGCACGCGCTCGTGGAAAGCCGTCCGTAGCAGCATCCGTAGAAGAAGCATCCCACGCGCCCGAACGCGTGCGCGAGCGGAATCACCGTCACAAAGAGATCCGCCAGCGGCGCGACGCGCTCGCGCTTCACGACGCACCACCCGATGAAAACCGCTATCGCGAGGACCAGTCCGCCGTAGAATACGAGCCCGCCCTGCCATATCTTGAACACGGCCATCGGATCCGCCGCGAACTCCATGCTCCAGAACTCACGCACGTACTCGAGCCTTGCTCCGACGATGCCGCTCAGCATCATCGCCATCAGGAGGTTGGACACCTGCTCCTGCGCGCGCCCCGTGCGTCGGCACAGCCACGCCATCACCTGCCACGCGGCGAGGAAGCCGAGCGCCATGCAGAAACCGTAAGTCTTTATCGGAAGGCCGGGTATCAAATCGGGATGCATCAGAGTCCTTTCAGGATTTCGACGGCAAGATGCGTCGGTGCCGCGTTCGTCTCCATGAGCCACCAGCCGCCGGAACGCTGCAGCGAAACTAGCTTGATCGCAATTCGGTCGCGCGTGAGCCCGTTCGTGGCGAAGAGGTCGGCGGACGGCACGTTCGTGCAGGCAACCGGCGCATGCGCCGCAAGCCACCGCTCGCCGAGCGAGACCGCCCGATCCACTTCGTTTTGGACGGACGGCTCAAGTGGTCCGTCCGGCTGCGGAAGCGGCTGGATGCCGAATGTCGCGGCGAATACTGTTGCAAAAACGCTCTTCATGTTGTAAACTCTTCTGCCATGGGCAAAGAAGATTATACCATAAAATGCCGCGGACTGTCTCTACTTTCTGGCGGACTCGACTCGCAGCTCGCGATATGCGTGTTGCGCGAGGCGGGTGCAGAGGTGGAGGCCGTCACCTTTGAAACGCCGTTTTTCAGCGCCGCCACAGCACGCAAAGCCGCCGCCGCGCTCGACGTGAAGCTGCACGTCATCGACTTCACGGATGACGAGATCGCGCTCGTCAAGGCCCCTCCACACGGCTTTGGCGGCGCGATGAACCCGTGCATCGACTGCCACGCCACCATGATCCGCCGCGCCGGAGAGCTGATGTCCAGCCTCGGATACGACTTCGTCGCAACGGGCGAAGTACTGAACCAGCGCCCCATGAGCCAAAACAAACAGTCGCTCGGCGTGGTGGAGAAATCAAGCGGGCTTCTAGGACGCCTCGTGCGTCCGCTCTGCGCCCAGCTGCTCGCGCCCACCATCCCGGAACAGGAGGGACGCCTTGACAGGTCGAAGCTGCTCGCGCTCTCCGGACGCCGACGCGAACCACAGATGGAACTCGCAAAGAAGTTCGGCCTCACAGACTACCCGTCCCCCGCTGGCGGATGTAAGTTGACGGAAAAGGCGTTCGGACGCAAGCTCAAGGACCTTCTCGACCACGAAGGACTCGACGACCGCCGCCTCGTGGAACTTCTGACAACGGGCCGTCGCTTCCGCCTGCCAGACGGCACCGGCGTGACACTCGGACGCGACGCGCAGGAAAACAAACTGCTCGCCGAACGCCGCGCCGCCGCCGAGACGATTGTCGCACCGGTCTCGGTTCCGGGTCCCACCGCCCTTCTCCCGCACGTCGCATCGGAAGCGGACCTTGACGCCGCCGCACGAATCGTCTGCGCGTGGAGCCGTACTGACGCCTTCTCGAGCGACGTGACGGTGAAGGTCGTCACGGACGGCTCAACCGCAACACGCGTTATTCCGCGCCCGTACTCCCGCGATCAGTTCCTCAAGTTCCAACTAACCTAGAAATCACTAGAAACCTAAAAATCACTAGAAAGAAGAAGCAAATGCTAGACGCACTCGCAGCCCACCTCGACTCAATCGCCGCACTCGCCCCCGTATGGGGCTACGCGCTCATCTTCGCGTTCATGGCGATTGAAAGCTCGTTCATCCCGTTCCCGAGCGAAATCGTGATGATACCCGCCGGTTTCCTCGCGGCGCGCGGAGAACTATCCCTGCACGCGCCCGTGCCGGACCTCGTGCTCGCGACGGTCGTCGGCCTCGCTGGTTCGCTCGCCGGAGCGTATTTCAACTACTTCCTTTCGGCGAAGCTCGGCGAACCGTTCCTGCGGAAGTACGGCAAATGGTTCTTCATCAAGCCAGAAGCTCTCGACCGCGCATGCGAAGTGTTCAACAAATACGGCGGCGCAACGACGTTCGTATGCCGCCTCGTACCCGTTATCCGCCAGCTCATCTCGATTCCCGCAGGACTTTCCAAGATGCCGCTTGGCAAGTTCACGTTCTTCACCGGACTCGGTGCCGGCATCTGGACCGCCATACTCGCAGGCGTGGGATACGCGCTTGGACGCTCCGCCGGAGACATCACCTACAAGGAACTCGTCCACCGTGGTAAGGATATGCTCGACGCGCACCTCCTGTGGGTCATACTCGGCGCGCTCGCGCTCGTCGCCGCGTACGTAGCCGCTTCGAAACTCGTTATGCGCAAAGACTGAAAGGACAGAAGTGTTTGAAATGAAAAAACTGACATACGCCCTTCTAGTCGCCACGGTCTGCACCGCTGGCTGCACGCTCATCAAACAGGACGACGCCCCCGTGGACGCGCCGTGGCGCGAAAAGATAACGGAAGAACTCCGTACGGAGTACATCATTCCCGACCGCGTCATCGACGAAGAGGCGGACGACTGGCGTCCGCTCTTCACGAAGATATTCACGCCAGTAGTGCGCGGATCACGCACGCCCACAGAGGCAGTGAAGAAAATCAACGCCGCCATCTGGGACCTGCTCGACGTCCACTACTCCACGAAACGCGACAAGGCGAACCAGTCCCCCTTCCACTCCATGCGCATCCACATGGCGAGTTGCACCGGACTTACGATTCTCCAGGTCTGCGCATACCGCAGCGTTGGAATCCCCGCTCGCCTCGCCGGATGCAACTGGACCACAATTCCCGGCAACCACTCCTGGCCCGAGTACTGGGATGACGGCTGGCACTTCTGCAGCGACGGAAACCCGCCAGCAATCGACGGCGGCTGGTTCGCCCCGTTCGCCGCGGAGGCGGACGCGAAAGACCCGTCCAAGCGCATCTACGCATCTCGCGCCACACCCAAGGGCACATGGTTCTGGCGCACGTGGGGAGCGCCGCGCGGTCCTTCAAACGTCCCCGCCGATGACGTAACCGAAAGCTACCGTCGCTTCAAGAAACAGAAGCTCACGAACGACGACGTCCCTCTCGACGCCAACTACGTCCATCCGTCAAAGCGTTAGCGGACGAAATAAGAGATACGATTTCGGCGTAAAAGCCGGCTACGTCACGTCGTCAAGGACGAACTGGGTTCTCTAGCGGACCATGGCCCGCATCATCGCATGTCTTCGTGACTGTTTCAAAGCGGCTTATCCACTTTAATGGTATAAAAACCTGATTTTCCGCCCTTGACGGTAATCGTCGGCGTCCAAGGTTGGCCGTCGCCCTGCTTGGTGGCGCCGTCGGACATAGTCTTGAGCGTCGCACCCTCGCGGAGCGTGTAGGTGAGGCCGGGCTTCGTGGCGGAAGTGGTCAGAGTCGGCGTATTGCCAACTACCTTGAACGACGCACCCTTTGTCGGATCGAGCGCTTCGTTTGCGACTTCCTGCTTGACGGTGGCGGAGGCAATGAATTGTGTCCCTCCCGCGCTGGGGATGTTGAGATAGGCGGTTATGTCATGGACGCCCTTCATCACCTTAATCGTTGCACCGTGCGAAACGAGCGAAGCCACTTCCGGAGCAACCTCAATCGTCACCTTCGACGGATCAAAACCGGCTGGCATGATGACCACGACTTCCGACATTCCATTCGACGGCTTGATGACAAATCCCTCACTGTCGTTCCCAGACACCACGGCATACGGATCGTTCTCCACGCCCAGAAGCGCGTTCCACACGGCATAGAGCGTGACAACTCCGTTCAACTCGGTCGTGAGGTTCTTGAGAGATTCGGCATCGGCATACAGCGGGAGGGACGCGCTTGTCGCATCCGCCGTATCGGACCATCCCGCGAACACGTAACCCGTGCGCGTGAAATTGGTCGGCGTGAGATACTTCCAAAGACCGTATGTGTAACGCTCGTCCGCCATCGCGCCATCTGCCCCGTTCAGGTCAAAACGCACCGAATACTCGTTCTGTATCCAGACGGCACGGATCGTAACGTCGCCAGAGGTGTCGGCTGTAATCTGGCTCGGCGACCAGCCCGCAAACGTATAGCCCCTGCGCGACGACGGAGCGGAGAACGTGACCGTGCCCCCCTCGCGGTAGGTTGCCGGATTGGAATGCGTCGTTCCGCGAAGGTTGGTGTACGTTATCGAGAAAGTCTTCTTCTCGCGCCGTCCCTGAACGCCGTTGCTCCACACGTCATCTTCCACGCCGACCGCCTCGACCCAATACCAGTAGCTCTGGTTTTCTACCCCAGATGCGTCCAGATATTCGCAGACCCCGTCGTTGGTGAGCGTGGTAATCTTGCTCGCCTGCCCCCTGTCGGAAGACGTGCCGCGCCACACGTCGTACCGCGTAGCCCAGGCAAGGTTCGCCCATTCTAGCCTAACGCCTCTCAGCGACGTTGCCGCAATAGCAAGCTGTGGAGGAACCGACGTGAATACCGCATTGTATTCCGCCGACGACGTCGCCGTCACGGCGAGGGACGCACTTGTCGCGTCCGTTCCACCGCCCGGTAGAATCCAATGACTGAACGCATACCCGTCGTCAGCCGTAGCCTCAAGCGTGACCTCGGAACCAAGATTATATGAACCGCCGCCGCTCACATGGCCGCCGTGCCCTTCCACGCCCGCGCCGATTGCGATGATCTGCCGCGCCGCCTGCGTGAGCGTGTAGATTTCGCCGGCGATCACAATCTTGCCTGTACGCTCCTTGCCCGTGTTGTTGTCGGTGTAGGCAAAGAGGACCTTGCCGCTTCCCGTTCCGGCGTTGTATTTCTTGTCGAGTATGATCCACGGCTCCGTGGCGATGGCGTTCCATACGCCGTCGATGTCAAGCGCCACCTGAATTTCGCCCGCACCGGAATTGCCGTCCACCCACTGCCCGTTCGGTTCGATGGAAAGCTCGTACGGACGCTGCGTCACATACACAATCTCCGAGCCGATCGTGATCATACCCGTCCGGAGTTCGCCTGACCCGACATACGGTGCGACGATGTACTTCACGGTTCCATTGCCCCTGCCAGACATGCCCTCGTAGATGATGATCCACGTAGGATCGGACGCCACAGCCGTCCATTCCACATCCGCGTCCGCCGTGACGGCGATTACGTTGTCCACGTTCTCGCCCGTCGTCTTGCCGTCGGTGTCGAATATCTTCGTCTCGTCGTAGCTCACCGAAACGCCGCGTCCTTTCTGGCTGACGCGGAAATCGTGGTCGGCTATGCGTATCGTGCCGCTTCTGGGCTGAACGGAAGTATTGGCGGACGCAGTAAGCGTGATGTTCGCCGGCCCCACCATCGACAATCCCGATACAGACAGCCATTCAAGCGAATTGATGACGTTCCACCCGACAATGCTCCCCGTGTTGACCCCTATTGTCAGCGATTCGCCCGCCGCCTCGAATTCATACTCGTCAACCGTAAGCGACGCCACGGCGGCCTCCTGGCTGATTTCCAGCCGCTTCACCGCCACCGCGCTGTCCGCCGCCGTGACCGTGATTGTTCCTGAACGCGGATAGAGCGTCGGATTGGGCTTTACCTTGTACACCACGTTTCCGTTGCCGGAACCTGATGCGTAGCCGGAGTATAGCTCTATCCAGTCCGCCGAACTTGACGCCGTCCACCCAAGGTCTGGCGTGGCCGTTACCGTAATTCTCTCGCCGCTCGTCCCATCGGCGCCAAACGTCGGAACCTCGGTCGGATTGATCTTGAATACTAGCGCCGTGCGTCCAAGTTGCCTCACCGCGAATTGCTCAGTGCCTATCGTCACCACGCCGTTGCGCTCGTTGTAGCTCGGGTTCTCGGCAAGCGACACCTTCACCTCGTCGCCACCCCTGCCGTTTCCAGCATCGGAGATAGTCATCCAGTCCGCATTGACGCTTACGCTCCACTCCGTGATGGCGAGCGCGTTGACGCGAATCTTGATCGTCTCGGCGAAGTAGTCCGAGGTCGCGCTGTACGACGTGAGCTGCATCCTGCGCCCCGCCTGATTGACCGTAAACGTGTTGTCGGCAATCGTCAGCGTGCCGCTACGGGTGGAAACCTCGTCGTACCTGGCCACGGTGAAATTGAGCGATCGCGTTCCAGTTCCGGATGTCGTCGATACGGTAATCCAATCAACGTTGCTCTTCGCGTGCCACGTCTTGCCGGACGGCGCGTTTACCGTCACGCTCCCAGTGCCGCCAGCAGTCTCAAAATCTGCGGAATAGCTTCCCAACGTCGCTCCGAGTCCGGCTTGCGTAATCGTGTGGACGTATCCGCTCACATACACATAACCGATACGCGTCTCAACGCCGTTGTTCGCGCTCACGGTGTAGCCTACGGGATAACCCGCCGTACCGCTTGAGCTCGTAAGCAGTATCCAGTTGTCGGAGACCGACGCTCTCCACGTGCCACTGCCGGACGTGTTGATCGCCGCCGTGCCGCCGTTCTGCTCCATCGAACGGTTCACCGGCGTGATGGCGATCATCGGGTCCTGCGACGTCGGCGGGTTCGGCGCAGCAAGCGATAGGAAAGGCGCACTTGCCGCCATTGCGAGTGAGATTTTTAACGCAGAGACGCAGAGTCGCAGAGATGCGGAGATTGCTTTTATGGTTTTCATTTTATTCTCCCTCCTTCGCTGTAAAAATCACACCGTCAACCCAGGCTGCGTTTTCGAACGTCTGGCCAGGTTCGTCCCAATCGTCGCGGTAGAACGACCAGCGGATGGTCGTCTTGCCGTTGATGGGCAGCTCGACCGTCTGCCAGTCCGTCTTGCCGTCGATGCGGACGGACTCCACGCCGTTCGTGAACACCGCAAGGCGATCCCATGTGGCGCCGCCGCCGTCGTCCTTTTCGCAATCTACGCGCCAACGGAACGTGAGCGTGCCCGAGCCTTCAAGCGTCGTATCGAGCCACGTCTCCGATTCCGCGCCAATTGTGCCGCTGCGGGCGGATGTGTAGCCGGTCTGAGCGGTTGCGTCGATCACGGGTAGCCACGCGGCGTCGCCGCCCGTGGTGAATGCGAGCGTCGGCGCGTCAAGTGCCGTAGCCAACGTGTCGTTGAACGTGCCGAAGACGGCACCTATTGCCACAGGGGCGTTTATTGAGAGCGAAGCCTGGTAGGGCGCGCTCGCCGAGCGCGCCGCATTCAGTTCGTCAGCGGCATCCCCGGTCCACCTGAAGAAGGCTTTGCCGCTCTCTGGCACTGCGGTGAGGTCGATGGCGGTGCCGGCCGCAACCCAAATGCCGGTCGCGACGGGGCGCGACCCTCCCGAAAGGATCGTGCCACCAGCGGACTGCTCCACGGTCACAAGGTAGTTGGTCGTCCAGAGATCCCATTCGAAATCTATATCCTCGGTCACTACGAGCGTGAAGCTCGTGCCCTTCTCTGGATAGCGGCTCGTGCCACGGCAGATGAGCTTCCGCGTGCCGACCTCGTCGATCACGTCGGCGGGCGCGGTGAAGGTTTTGCTCATTCCCTCGCGCACGCCCTCCCCGTTGACGCTGTACACGGGGATGCGGCGGAAGTTGGCGATGATTTCTTTATCGACATCGGCAACTGTGGAAAGAGTGCCACCGGACAGGACAGAGCCATCGGGCAACAGCCAGTTCACAAACGAATAGCCGTCGTTGGCGACTGCTGTGAGCGTGATGCTTGTTCCACGGTCGTATGTGCCCGCGCCGCTCACGACGCCGCCGTTCCCCGTTCCCAGTTCCCCGTTCCCCGTCACGACTCTCGTCGTGACGCCTATCGACACCATCTGACGGGCGGCCTGGGTGATGGTGTATGCCTCGCCGGCGATGATGATCTTGCCCGTGCGCGTCTCGCCAGTGTCGTTGTCAAAGTAGGTGTAGCGCACCGTACCGCTGCCGGTGCCGGAATCGTAGCCGCTTTCGATCACGATCCACGGCTCGGTGGCGATGGCGTCCCAGACCTGTCCGACCGAAGCCGGCACGCCAACAGAGCCCGCACCCGCATTACCGGAAACCGTTGCCGCGGACGGGTTGATCGAGAGGTCGTACGGACGCTGGGTGATGTAAACCGTCTTGTCGCCGATTGTGATCGTGCCCGTACGCGGGGTGCCGTCGCCGACGTAGTCGGTAACAATGTATTCGATAGTGTGGTCGCCTGTGGCGATCACATTGCCGTAGTCATCATAGTCACATCCATCATCACCCCAGATTGTCAACCACGAAGGATCGGAGGAAACCGCAACCCACTGCACATTGCCATCCGGATGCACGTCGAGGGTCGCGTAGTCGGACGCCGTGCCGAACACGCGCGATTCGTATTCCACCTCAACCGTGCGACCCTTCTGCAAGACGGCAAACGGATGGCCGGCGATTGTAACGCTCGCCTCGCGGGAATTGACCGTGAGGTTCTCGGACGCGGCAAGCGTGACAGTTCCAGGGCCGATCCGGCTGGTGGAACCGACGATGGAAATCCAGCCGATGTTTTCCATGACCGTCCAGTTCACGATGTCGTCGGTTGTCACTTCCACGCCGAACGACTCCCCGGCCGCGTTGAACGTGTGGCTGGATGCCGAAATCATCGCCGTCGCGGCAGGCTGCGAAACCGTGTGGGTGGCCGCACCGATGTTCCCATCGGCGCACTGGACAACTATCGATCCGCTTCGGCTTGCCATAGTCGGATTGGGAGAGGCCGCGTAAATTACGTTGCCGGCGCCAGCACCACTTTGGAATGCGGGCATGATGGTGAGCCAGTTCGCCTGGCTCTGCGCCGTCCACGGGAGGTCGGGCGTGGCAGTCACGGAGATGAGCGCATTAGCGCCCTTCACCGACGCCGTCGTGTTCTCGGGGCTGATGTCGAATTCGAGTGCCGCAGAAGGACGCTCCGTCTGATGGATCGTCAGCGTTTCAGTGCCGATACGGACCGTTCCGCTTCTAGCAAGCCAGCTCGGATTCTCGTTGATGCCAATCGCAACGCTCCCGCTGCCGTGCCCTGTCCCGCCATCAACAACGGAAATCCACGTGCCGTCAAGTTCGATATCCCATTGCGTTGACGCCAGCGCATTCACCGTGACACTGATCACATGGCTCAAGTAATCCCGCTCCACATGGTAGGGCTGGCTCTCCGAGCCAGCCGTCCCCCCTGGCTCCGCCACCACCAACTTCATCTTCCGTCCCGTCTGGTTCACCGTGAAGGTACAGCCCGCCGCCGTGATCGTGCCGCTCCGCGACGACACCTCGTTGAACGGCGCAACGTTATAAATCACCCGTTGCTCGCCAACGCCAACCGTTCCCCATTCCCCGTTCCCTGTTCCCTCAACGGAAACCGATATCCAATCAGCGTTGCTCCTCACCTTCCAGCTCGTCTGCGCATCTGCCATAACGGTAAACGAACCATTGCCCCCTTCCATCTCAAAGTCTGCTGAGTAGCTATCAAGCGCCGCGCCAACGCCCGCCTGCGTGATGGTGAAAACGTGCCCGCTCACATAGATATACCCAGTGCGCTCCTCCACCCCGGCATTGGCTGCCACTTGATACACGACAGGCAACCCCGCGTTGCGGCTTGCCAACGCCGACGGTATGGTAATCCAGCTATCCGATACAGTCGCCGTCCATTTGCCGCTGCCAGAGGTCGTGATGGAACCGCTGCCGGCGGACGGCGTATCAAATGCCTTTGACGTCGAACCCAGCGCAATATTCGCATCCGCCGCCGTAGGCGGGTTAGGTGCTGGCGGAGTGTCGTAGGCTAGGCTCGTCACGTTCACAGTACGAGTCCAAGTGTAATTGCCCGACACGTGCTTCAGCGTATGCGTCCCCGTCGTCCTCGGCTGCCACGCGAACACGCCCGAGTTTGTGGACGACAACACCGCTACTCCATCGATATCAACCCTCACCTCACAATCCGCAAACGACGAATAGCCAAGCTCGACCGTTCCGGCAACGTTCATGCCATTGGCAACCGAACTCGACGTATTGACAGCCACCGCGCTCGAAACACCGCTAACCGACGAGTAGCCGACGATAAAGGCCACGCTAGATTGATTTATCGAGATCGACTGGCCTTCAAAATCCCATACAATACGATGGTTACCCGGTTTACACGCCGTGTCGCCGTAAATGTAAGACGAGTTTGCCGTCATTGTCGTGCTGCTGTACTTGCATGTGATCGTTGGTAGAGTCGTCCCCGCCGCGACCTCTCCGATATCCTCAGCCACTTCGTAGCACACCTCCACCTTCTTGTGCGGCCAGAGCTGCCGCGCCATCACATTGCGGATGTAACCAAGCGCTGGGATGACCGTCTGTGCCTGCAACACCGTACCGCACCGCGTACACGTTATCTCCGCCGTCTTTCCCGCCGTGCTGCTCGTCGGCTCAACGGCAGATTTGGTGATTGCCCCGGAATGCCCACCAAACGAAGGCAAAACTTCGCTCGTCTCAAGCGTAATGCCACACCGCGAACACACAACCTCCGCCGTCCGTCCGTCAGTCGTACAGGTTGGTTCAATGGCAGAAATGGTCGTTTGTCGTACATGGCCTAGCGCTGAAACTACCGACGACACCTCCAACGTCGCGTTGCATCGCGTACACACGACCTCCGCCGTCCGTCCGTCAGTCGTACATGTCGGCTCGATGGCAGTAATGGTTGTATGCCGCACATGTCCGAGTGCCGGGATCGTCGTAGATGCCTCCAGCACGACATTGCAGCGGTCACATTTAACCTCGTGCGTCCAGCCGTCTTCCGTACATGTCGCAGCCCTCGCCGCCTTCGTCTCGACTGACACATGACCACCACCACCAAGATTAGGCAATACCGTTGACGACTCAAGTACCACATTACACCTACTACACTTCACCTCGTGCGTCCAACCGTCTTCAGTGCATGTCGCCGCCTTAGCCGCCTTAGTCTCAACCTCAACATGCCCCAGCGCAGAAATCGTCGTTGAATTCGCCAATACTACGTTACACCTACTACATTTCACTTCGTGCGTCCAGCCAGCTTCCGTACAAGTTGCCGCCTTTGCCACTTTCGTTTCGACCGCGATATGTGTCAGTTCGACTTCGGCCGTGTAGGTCTCACCTTGCTTGATGCCTCCTATGAAAGTCGAATATTCAAGCTGGTGATTTCCACTCCCGCATGAGATATTCAGTGTAAATTCACCAATGCCGGTGGCGCGTTTAACTTCAGTTCCGTTGTCAGTGATGACCACCGTTGCATTGGCGTTCCCGCCAATCCATTCGGCGTTCCACGGCAGAACTACCGACTCGCCGGACGGCGACGTGGCATTGTCCAGCACGAATGGCGCGGAATCGCCGGCATGACCGAACATCGCGGAGAATGCCATCGCCATCAAAACAACACTTTTTCTCATCCTCATAACAGACCTCCAATTTTTTGTCTCACTGTGGTTGTAGGCGCGCACGAACTCGCCCGAGGTGATGAGTCGTATTTTCCCCGGTCCCACCTCGGCCTCATGTTTCAGGCTGTTCTCAATGGACGCCACTGTATCCTCGTTAAAGAATTGAAGAATTAAAGAATTAAAGAATTGAATACGCTCGCTTCGCTCGCTATTCGGTGAACCCTTGCACGGGACGGACGGACTGCCCGTAGTTGCGGAAGTAGTGGCCGTTCGTGGAGTGGTAACTCGATTTGAAGCCGAGGCTCCACGCGTAGCTGCGGTCCGAGTACGGGACGGACGACCAGTAGTCGCCCTCCGAACCGGCATTGGCATTGTTGAGCGAAGTCCCGTTCCCGTAGCCGGCGCAGGGGAGGAAGATACTCGCTGAGGCGTACGCGCCTGTGCCTTTTACGACATAGCCGTTCACGCCGTTCCGCGTCGCCCATGTCCAGTCGCAATTGCTGGAAAGGTCAGAAAGTTCCTGCTCCGTCGGCATGCGCCAATTACCACCCCAATGGATGTGCGCCGCATCATGTGCATGGGTAAGAACGCTGCCCGCCGTGATCCAACCTTCGCTTTGCAAGGTGGCAATACTCTTATTATAGGTCGGTGTGTTGTTAGCACGAAACGAGTAGTTCGACGACGAACCATCGCTCGCCACCCAGGCGTCGTTCACGCGCTTATAGCCAACGGTATCGCCCCACCAGAAGTAGTAGCCGTAATCTTCAGGATTATCTGCGCCAATATTCGTTGTGGCCCAGTACGGGCCGTTCTCCCAGAGTTGCACTTTGTCGTGAAAAACGGCAATGTTGACTCGCATAACCATGTTGGAACAAATCTGGTTGTCGAAATCAGCCTTGGAGTCCCATACAAGGTGATATGTGCCGTTTGTGTGGACTTTACGGTCGGTGGAGTTTGTTCCATTCTTGACAACCCAGAATTGGGAAACGTTATGGACGTTACCCGAATTCACCGCCGCCACAGAAAACTCAAGGCCGTTGGTCGTTCCGTTAATCCCAGACACGGTGCAAGTGATGTCCACCATCCCGTTCCACGGATACCGCTGCTTCGCCGTCACGTTTGAGACGGTTGGCGTAGCGGCAGATGCGACAAAGGCACTACTGGTAAAGAGCGCCGTCACCAGTGCCACACCATACATACTGACTCTTTTCGTTTTCATTCTCTCACTCTCCTGTTTTCTGAATCATCAGATTCCTCAATGTAAATAACTCCAAATCCAGTCATATTAGGTTCTGAAGTCATTTCAGCATCTGCATTCATTTTTTCTGATTCGCCAATAGAATCAATTTTGGGGCTGTTCATCAAGAATGCCAAATCTCCAGATCCATTATCCCGCTCAACAACTCCGTACCCCTTACAATTACAACTTGCACCTTCAAGCAAATCAATCACCCGCCATATCAATTTACTCCAATCATCAGCACATCCTTTTTTTATATCCCCTTTGGGCGCAATAGTCCGTCCACAATGCCATTCAACCATATCTGACAAATAATGCCCAAATGATTTGGGATACTGATAACATCCAACCGATGAAAGTGAGATCGTTTCCATTTCGCGATTAGGGATTGCGACGACAAACTTTGGACGTTGCCTATCTTGTCGGACAAACATATAGGAGCCTCCTTGCGAAACCGCATGAGGCGTCACATCGTAGATCGTCACATCGTAGATCTTAGTATTTTCAGACTTCAAATCAATCTTGAGCTTGCCCCATTTCGTGTACAATGTAAGTTGCTCATCCTCTCCGCCACTTTTAGGAATACGAAGTTTCTTGCCAGTCGTCTTCTTCAACTGAAACAACGCGGAATTAAGCGCGACATTTCCATTGATTGTTCGCTTCGCCAGTACCAGTAAATCTCCCAATTCTCGACGCAGCCCAAAATTTGGACCAAATTTCACATAAGGTTTTTGATGAACATAACACGAACCGAACCGATACTTGGGATGCGCCCCCATTCCTTTAGTATTATTGTTTATTATGTCATTCAAGATTTGCGGTAGTTCTTTTGTCAATGCAGCAGTATAACAAGGTTCTCGCTTTATTCCTTTAGGGCATGAACGCTCCAAAGCTTCATCAATCGCAGTATTAAATACCGCAGACTTGAATACATTAAATGTTTTACTTAACATTGCCACACACCACTCTTAATATCTTCTGGTTTCTCAAGTCATAATCCTTAAAAGCGGATTTACCTCTCGAGAAATAGAACAGGGCCAATATGTATTTGCGGGTGTGAGGTTCGCACTCTGCCCCTTAAATACCACAATCCGACGTTCAGACTCAGCCTTAAAAAATTCATCCTTCAATTCATCATTATTTTTCACAATATCGGGTATCTTTTTATAGATATTCCCACGCATAATTAGAATCTTTGATTCCAATCCATGCTTAATCAAATTTTCCCAGAGATTATGATGTAGGAATCTCTGCCTTGACTCAAAATACTGTTTCGAATGGTAGGGAATATATTCTAGAACAAAAACATTTCTAGATAAATCTTTAAGATAATTAGTAGCTGATGCAACATAACTATGGTTACAAACAAAATATTTCATGTACCAATTATATCCCCCAAAAACCGCCATTCCACTCCTATCCATGGTTTTAAATTCCCCCCTCAAAATATAAAAGGCCTCATCATCTCCACTTTCAAACTTTAACTGTTTACAAACTAGTTTTTGCCGAATACTCAATGCTGCTTCTGGTGTCAAATCGGACAACTCTAAAACCCTCACTGACTTAGTGGCTAACTTTTCCAGGCCTTCATCAACAGATTTTAGATCATATACATCGGCTTCGCTATATCCTGGGTTAGTCAACAACACCCATACTGGTGCACATGGATTTCCAATAAATGGCTGTGGCATAATGTCTCTATGCAATTGAAAATCTTCAACTGATACTTTCTCTCCCTCTTGCTTCTTCCTTTCGCACCATACTTTTGCGGCTTCATTATGACGTTTGACAGCCTCTTCATCATTAGGATGAATGAAACTGGCTCTTGAATTTCCCTCGTTAACATTACGTAACCAATCTTTCGCAACATCAAGCCAGGGATTAAATTCAGAATTAGTCTGAAGTTCCTGCATCAGCTCTGAATCTGTCATCACAATTCTCCTTTCACAACTTTCACCTCCACATGCGTATCCTTACGCTTCCACACACAAGCCTTACGCTCCCCTTAGATGCCGCGATACTGTCTGGAATTGACGTTTCCGGGGTAGCCGCCAAGATGGCGGCTTTCCCAGTTAGGCGTAACCGCAACGGGCGGGACGCCCGTTGTCCCAGTGGTGCAGAACGCAACGGGCAAGATGCCCGTTGTCCCAGTGTCCCAGTAGCGCCAAATACACCATTGACCTGTACGCCAGAATTCTGTACAATATCCGGCGATGACACCGAAGGAGAAATTGCCATGTCGAAAACGAATGATTTGCCGATTAGCCGCTGCCGTCCGAGCGAGGATGTCGTTCCGTTCTCGGAATGCCGCAATAATCTTTCCGCGTACATCACCCGTGTGCGCGAGACGCACCGTCCCGTCCTCATCACGCAGAACGGCCGCGCCGCCTCGTATCTCGTGGATGCAGAGTCAATGGACAATCTTTTCGACCAGATTGAGCTTTCACGCGATGTCGAAATCTCTCGCCGCGAATTCGCCGAGGGCAAGGGGATTCCGCACGAACAAGTGAAGCGCGAGTCGCTCGAATTTTTGAACCGCTCCTGACCATGGACGATACGGCTTGGAGTTGACGTTTCCGAGATCGCCGCCAAGATGGCGGCTTTCCCAGTCAGGCGTAACTGCAACGGGTGAGATGCACGTTGTCCTAGTGGTGCAGAACGCAACTTGCATTCAGCCTGAATACATGATATAATACTCGAGTTCTTTCGTACAATAGGAGCACAAACAATGACAACAAGCATTACATTTCGCACTGATGCGGAGCTTAAGGCCGATGTTGAGGATATCCTTGAGGATATCGGCATGAACATGTCCACGGCCTTCAACTGCTTCTTGGCCAAGATACGCGACGTGGGCGGGATCCCTTTCACACTCGCTCGGAAGAGCAAACACCAGCGGCTGGTGGACGCATACAATGAGGCGAAGGAAGTTGCCAACGATCCTAATGCGCCAACCTGCACAGATCCCGACAAGATCGAAGAGTTCATGCTGGCATGAAATATGGAATCCGCAAAACCACCCGCTACAGAAAAAGCCTCAAGAAGATGCTTAAGCGGGGCAAGGACATCAAGAAAATCTCCGCTGTTGTCCGCATGCTCGCCATGGGCGAAACTCTGCCGCCACAGTATAGAGACCATGCGCTTTCCGGCGACCTTGAAGGACTCCGCGACTGTCACATTGAAAACGATTGGGTACTGCTCTACTTCTTCACAACAAGCGGCGAACTCATACTGACGCTTTCCGACACCGGCACACACGCAGATTTGTTCTGAGCTACTGCGCTTTCGCAACGGGCAAGATGCCCGTTGCCCCAGTGGGAGGGTCGCGCTCCGTCGCGACCGCAACGGGAGAGATGCACGTTGTGCCAGTATGAAATCTGGATGCGTTACGGTCACTTGGTTACCTTGATTGAATAGAAGCCGCTGGTGCCGCCCTTGATAGTGATGGGCGGGGTCCAGGGTTGGCCGTCGCCCTGCTTGGTCGCGCCGTTGGACATGCCGTTAAGCGTCCTTCCTTCGCGCAAGGTGTAGGTGAGGCCGGGGCGCGTGGCGGGCGTGGTGAGTGAGGGATCGGCGGGGTTGCCGAGGTTGATGACCGCGCCCTTGGCGGGGTCGAGGGGCTCCTTCGCGATGGCTTCCTTCACTACGGCGGCGTGGGGACACGCCACCCTACCGTCGTTGGGAATGTCTAGGAACGAGGTAATGTCGTGGCCGTGGTTCACGATCTTGATTTTTGCGCCGTTGTGGATGACGGCGACGACATTCACGCCGACTTCGACGGTCACTTTGGAGGCGTCAATGCCGGAGGGAATGTTCACGGTGACTGCGGTGTTGCCAGCGGACGGTGTGACTGTGTAGCCGTTTGTGGCATCGCCCGTGACGGTGGCGGTGGGATCGCCTTCAATTTCCGGTTGCGACGAAGCGCCGCCCTCCCAAACAAGGCCATCCACCCACATGCGCCCAGCGTAACTGCCGCCATCTGCGGGATAGCCGTCGGCTACGTACGTCCAGATGATTTTATGTTCGCCGTCGGTATCGAACGTGACCGAACCGCTCAACCAGCCGGTCTGGCCGTCCTTGCGATCAAGGAGCGTACCATCGGCTTCCACTTTGCCGTGGTCGTAGGTGAAGCGTCCGCGCGGATCGGGTTCGCAATCGACACGCCACCAGTACGTGAGCGTCCCCTTGCCGTTCACCGTCGCCTTGAGGTAGGTCGTGTGTTCTGCTTCGTCGTCGTCGGTAACGACGCCGCTTACGGCGAAGGAGTCGCCGACCTTTGCCGAAGCATCTTCGACCATCTGCCATTCGGCGTCGCCTCCGGTCGTGACCGTACCGAGCTTCGGTTCGTCCAGAACGCCCTTCCACGTGAGCGGGACGGGCTCGACGTATGTGATCGTCGCTTCCACATAGTCGCTCGAATTGCCGTTCTTCACGGCAAACGCGGTGATGGTCGCCGTCCCCGAAATCGTGAACGGTCCAGTGTAGCGGTATCTGTCCTGCGCCGTGGGGGTACGTTCGTTCGTGGTGTAGTAGATTACCGCATCGGGCGTTTCGCAGGCGATCGTGACGGTGCATGTTTCGGTCTTGAATGTGGAACCGTCCGCTGGGGTGATGACGGGATCGGCCACCACAAGGCTTTCCGGATCGATTTCCCATACGGCGTAGAGTTCAACGACGCCGTTCTGCGCGGCGGTGAGGTTCCTTACATACGTGCCGTCCTCGTAAACGACCGCGCCGTTTTCGTTCGTGGCCCAGCCCTGGAAGATGTGGTCTGCCCACGTGAAGCAGTTGGTGCCGACGAGGGCGTCGCTGTCGTATGTGCTGATGGTTACGTCCATCGTGCCGGAACCGCCGTTGGCGTGGTAAACGAGCGTGTAGGTGTTGGCCGTCCATGTGGCGCGGATGGTCATCTCGCCCGTTACGTCGGCGGAGATCCCGGCGGGATCCCATCCCGCGAAAGTGTAGCCGGGAATTGTCGTGGGCGGTGCGAACGCGCACGTCGTCCCCTCCTGGTAGGTGGAGGGATTCGTATGCGACGCGCCGCGCAGATTTTCGTATGTGATGGGCGAAATCACGATGGGCTTGAGCTTCTTTCCCGTCACCGGGTTCTGCGATTCCGTCTGGGCATCCGTGCCCACGGCCTCGACCCAGTACCAGAACGGCTGCTCCACGTCGCCCGTAGTATCAAGATACGTGCAGTTTCCATCGGCTGTGAGCGTCACGAGGGGTGCGGACGGTATTTCGCTCGACGGTGCGCGGTAGATGCGGTATTCCGCCGCCCAGGCGAGGTTTGTCCATGTGAGGGAGACGCCGTCCGTTGAGGACTGTGCGGAGATAAACTCCGGCGTGAGCGGGGCGAAGGTGGCCGTTACGCTCTTCGCGACGTCCGCCGTGACCGTAATCGGGTTCTGCATCGTGTTGCCCGCCGCACCTGTCCAGTACTGGAACTCGTAGCCGTCGTCGGGAACGGCCGTGAGCGTCACACGCGTGCCAAGCGAGTGCGTGCCCGCGCCATCCACGTGGCCGTGCCCGTAAACCTGCGCGGAGATGTCCACCAGCACACGCGATGCCTGCGTGATCGTATAGACCTCGCCTTCGATCACGATTCGACCCGAACGGGTGAGGCCCGTGTCGTTGTCCGTGTAGGTGAAGCGCACCGTCCCGCTGCCCGTGCCCGAATCGTATCCGCTCTCGATGATGATCCACGGTTCCGTGCGGATCGCGTGCCACACGTCGTCGATGCCGGCGGAGACGCTGATCTCTCCCGCGCCTGCGTTGCCGGAGACTTCTGCCGCCCTCGGACTGATGCTCAGGTCATACGCGCGCTGGCTCACGAGGATTTCCTTGTCACCGATGGTGATGGAGCCGGTGCGGATCGTTCCGTCTCCCTCGTAGGGCGCGACCACGTAGATCACCTCGCCAGCGCCAGAACTGACGTTGCTGCCGTACATGAACTGAATCCACGGATCGGACGCCACGGCCTCCCACGACATGTCGCCGTCAGGATAGACGGAGAAGGAGTCCATGTCGCCGTCCGTGCTGAAC
Organism: uncultured bacterium; assembly: GCA_902779865.1. Lineage (GTDB taxonomy): Bacteria > Verrucomicrobiota > Kiritimatiellia > RFP12 > UBA1067 > RUG572. The sequence goes on along the minus strand of CACZDG010000015.1, from coordinate 25,638 downwards.
ACGACGCCGTCGTCGTAATCGACCGTGAAGCCGCGTCCCTTCTGCGCCACGTTGAAGAGTTGTTCTGCAATTTTGACCGTACCGCTGCGCGCGTTGATCGTCCCGTTCGGCGAAGCCTGCAGCGTCACGGTGCCGGAACCCACACGGGTGGACCCGTTCACGATTGTGATCCATGCCGGCGCTTCCACGGCGGACCACTCCACAGAGCCGGGAACGGTCACTTCCACCGACACTGATCCGCCGGATGCCTCGAACTCGTATCCAAGCGGCGAAAGCGTCGCCACCGCACCGGGCTGCACGACAGTATGGGTAATCGCCGAGATGGCCGGATCCGTCGGCGTCACGGTAATCGTGCCCGTGCGCTCAAGGAGCGTGGAGTTGGGCGAGGCCGTGTAGAAAACATTGCCGTTGCCGTCGCCGACCGCCGTGGATTGCCGCAGTGTCAGCCAGCCGTCGTTACTCGTGACCGTCCACGGCAGGTCTGGCGTGGCGGTGACGGCGATGTGTCCGTTCGCGCCGTTCACGCTTGCCGTCGTGTTCACGGGGTCGATGGAGAACTCGCATTCGGATGCGGGGCGTCCGGCCTGTGTGATGGTGAACGTCTCGGTGCCGATCGTGACAGTGCCCGTGCGCGCCCGGTAGCTGGGATTCTCGGAGATCGCCACGGTAAGGAGTCCCGCGCCCTTGCGGCCCTGTCCGTTGTCGGCATCGACGATGGATATCCAGCTTGCGTTCGGCGTGGCGCTCCACTCGGTAATGGCTAGGGCGTTGACAGTAATCGGCATCACGTGGGTGAGGTAATCACGCTCAAGCGCATATTCCGAAAGCTTGATGCGCCGTCCGTACTGGAACACCGTCACCGTGCGGTCGCCGAACGTGACCGTGCCCGTGCGCGTTCCGACCTCGTTGTACGGGGCGATAGTGCAGTCGATCGTGCCGGAGGCGATGCCGTGCGTGGGCGAGACAGTGATCCAGTCCACGTTAGGGTGCGCATCCCAGGCGTAGCGTCCGTCGAAGGTGAGGCTGATCGACTCCGATCCGCCTTCGCATTCGACCTCGATGTTCTCGGTGGAGAGTTCGCCAGTGCGTCCCTTCTGGGTGATCGTGTGGACGTGTCCGCTCACATAGACGTAGCCCACGCGCTCGCCAATGTTGGTGTTGACGCTCACGGAGTAGGCGACAGGCTCGTCGGTCGTGCCGGAGGTTGCGCCGAGCACGATCCACGGATCGGACGTGGCTGCGGTCCACGCGCCGCCCTGCACGATGATGGCCTTGCCCGCGCCGCCCTCGGGAATCGTGCGGACGGCCGGCGTGATGAGGATGTTGTTGTTTACGGGCATCGGCGGATTGGGCGCGGGAACGGTGTAGAACGAAAGCCCCGCCACGTTGACCGTCGTGGTGATCGAGGAATGCCCCGTATCATAGACGAGCGTATTTGGGCCAAGCGTCTGGGGCTGCCATATCCAGCTGCTCGACTCTTCCTCGGTAGATGTCAGCAATTCGCCGTTCAAGAACAGCTTGCCGTCCCGCGCACCGTCTTCAAGGCGGTAGTTGAGCTGGACAAGCGAAGTGATGCCGGAGGTTCTACCGACGACTTCAAAGAGCGGAGGGATGCGCTCCTTCCACTGTGCGTAGAAGGTACGGTTCGAGCGCACGCGTTCTTCTGGGAATATGCGGCGTCCGCCTTCAGCCCTGTTGAACCAGCCGAGGAAGTCGTATCCGTCCATCTGCGGCTCTGGCAATCGGCCCACCTTGTCGTTGACGAAGCGCTTGATTACGTCCGTGCAACAGTCGCCGCCCTGTGCGTTGAGCGTGATCTCCACCGTCCAGACGGGAGGCGGAAGCGGACGCACTCGCGAAGGCCAGAAACCCATGTGGATGCGATAGCCGTCGCGTTCGTAGAAATCGGGATGACCCATGCGCCAGCACGGGGAGTTGTCGCGGAACCAGAAGTTGCGCCGTGCGATGTTGATGAACATCGGGTTGGAGCTGATGTTGCCGCCGTCGTTGTAGAAGTGTCCAGCGCCGTTTGCGGCCACGCCGCCCTGCACGCACGAGTAGGAGACGCGGATGGTGGACTGCGCGCCGTAGTAGCTGCCGTAAGCCGCGATCTGGTTTCCGGTATTGCCCCAAAGGATCGAGTTCTTCACGATCACCGTGCCCGTGTTGGCAACGCCGATGCCGCCTTGGTTGCCGATGAAGTCGTCAGAGCGGTTACCGTAGATCGTGCAACGGTCGAACGTGGCCGTGCTGCCGCCCTCGGTGAGCGACGCGCCGCCGCAGGCCCAGGCGTAGTTGCCGGTGAAGAGGCAGTTTTCGATTGTCACCTGTGCGCGATTGGCCGTATGGAGACCACCTGCAAAGGTCGTGGAAGAGTTGCCGTTGTCCTTGAATACGCAATGGCGAATCGTCGCGTTTGCAAGACAATCGATACCGCCACCGTACTTGTTGCCGGCGTTGGTCGGTGCACCATGCGTGAACACGAATCCGTCCACCACGCTGCCAGAGGCGTTTTCCGTAATGAGCAGACAGTGTCCGGCATGGCGTCCCTCCACCACCGTGACGGCGTGTTCATGCGAGAAGAGCGTGAGCCTCTTGGAGAGCGTCAGGTTTTCGGCATACGTGCCACCAAATACGATGATCCAATCGCCTGGAGTAGCGGCGTTGATGGCCGACTGTATCGTCCGTTTAGGCGCAATTGAACTCAAGCCCGAATAACCATTCGAGCCATGTTTCGCATCGACGAACCACGTCGCCGTTGCCATGGACACCAGCGGCAACGCTGCAAGGATAGACAATATTATCTTTTTCATTTGTCATTCCAGTGCCCTCTATCCGAACGCGGAAAAAGAAAGAGGGCACACTCTTTTCCCGTGTCCTGTTGAGGCCCTGAGAAAGCCCTGCGTGACCCACGAGAGAGATATGCACCCGGTCGGGTGCATTCTCTGCTTCGCCTGGCACACGCAATGAAATTTCTCAGGTTCCAACAGTGCCAACCGATGCATCGAATGCAACGATTCTTAAATTGTCTGCGGATAGTTTACCATAATTCCATGCGTCTGTGCGCATGAAAATGAAACTTTTTCGCATTCGCATAAAGAACCGTCTGTCTCACTCGTGAGGCACAGGGCAAACCGCACCTCTACTACATACTGCCGATCAGTGGCAATATCTCACGCGGGAATTTGGGGAAAATTCAGAAGCCCTATATGGTGCCCCTGATCCAATCGCTCAACTGCAACTCTTTTATATGGCGAAAATGCCTGATGTTGCCAGTCGCCACCATGCAACCATTCTCCAAGGCTATTGAACCAATCATCAAGTCAAATGGCGCAACTTGAACAGATTGCCTTTTGAGCAACGCTTTGAGTTTTCCAAAGAGATGCGCTACTCCATAGGTAATCGTGAGCACTTGAAAATTCCCCAGGAAGGCCTGAAGCAGGGCGACGTTCTTTTCTGGGCGCTCGGAATTATACGCGCCAAAGTAAAGTTCTGAAACCGAAATTGACGAGATGAAAACCGCGTCCTGGCATTGCGCAAGGCAGTCCAGCGTGTAGGGACTTTGCCGCATCAGATTAATCGCAACATCCGTGTCAATCAAAACAGGCATAGGAATGCTCCCTGGCCTTGGACTTTCTAAGGCGCGACGCATCGCGCTTCATAGAAGCAGCGTCCCGGGGGGACACAGCATCAAGCGCCGCCAATTTCCTTGCAAGCTCAGCGCCGTGCAAGCCTCTGTGACCATCATTTCCAGCAGACGAAGTGCCGAACGGATTACGGAACTGTGCGTCTCCGTACGTCTTCATGCACCATTCCAGGCAAATCAAAATCTGCTGGTTGACGCTTCGGCGATTGAACTTCGCCTCGGTCTTCAGCCAGTCACAGAGCCCGGTTGGTGGATCTTTTACTAGCAGTGCGCTCATTGCATAAATCCTTTTGATAGGGAAGTGGTATCATTATGCTATATTCTTTTCGAAAAGTCAAATACAACTTGCATGTAATTCTCATTTTTCTTCTCTCCGCAAGAACCGTCTGTCTCGCTCGTGAGGCACAGGGCACACTGCCACGAAGCTGGTTACAAAGCCTTTTTGGCTTTCAAGGTAGCGCGGTTTACAATTGCTACTACGAGCATAACTCGCAATTGCGCATTTTGCCCTGAATGGCACATTTGAAGTTACAGACGCGCCATGCCGCATGAGGTATTCACTAGTCAGGGTGTATGAGGCCCGCACACCCAGTCTAACTGGTTGCCACACCCAGGTCTAACAAGTTGCCACACCCAGGTCTAACAAGTTGCCACACCTAGGTCTAGCAAGTTGTCACACCCAGGTCTAGCACGTTCGTGTACCCCGACCAATCCGACGTTCTACCCGTATTATAGGCCGCCTAGAATCGCTTCGTCGCCCTGAAAACGACCATATAAAGAAAGCATGACTTCACAAAACACCGAATGGTAGGCAATTGTTGAAGTTAACGTCTGAAAAGCACCGTGAAACGCCGTATTTTTGGCCGGGTTGTGTTTTAGTCCGCAAAAGATCGCTCAAGGCAATTTCTCACTCATCGACACAGAATCACAGATAGTTTTGGTGTTGAAATTTCAGATTCACCTTGTTTTCCTGTGTCTCCGCGCATCTGTGTGATGTATCTCCAAAATGCATAAAAAGCCATTTCGCTATTATGGGTGTATTGAGCAAATAAAGCCCATTCGCGGGAATCGCGCAAGTAGGGGGATACGCCAAAACGCCATAGGAACCTCGTGGAATGGGGTATTGGCGCGTAACCCCTACCTTTAACGTGAAAGTCTCGGGCGAAGCTCTTATTGCGGCTTTGGGCGTGAATCTGTTTTTATTATTATTATTTTATGGAAATCATGCGGGTGCCCTGCGCATTGTGGAGTCTATGAGTCACAGCCAATGTAGATGAACTCCACACGGCCAAGGGGTTCGACTACGCCGTATTCGTACCAGTCAAGCGCGTTCCTGCACGCCACGGTCGAATCGACGAACTTGAACCCGAAGCGAAACTCCCCGCTTTTCAGGCACAGTGCCGTGCGCGGTACCGTAAGCCTCATCGTATCGCCGGAAACCTTCACTTCGCCGAGGCGGTTCACCACCTTGCCGTCCACTAAGATCTGCATGAAGTCGCCCTCGCCATCCTTGCCTACGACCGACTGCCGTGTTTTCACGCGGAACGTTACGGCCGTATTGTCGTGCGCAACCTCGATCCACTCCGGCACGTTGCGCTGTGTGCGGTTCACGTAGTTGGTGCCATACCCGGCGTGATTGCGCGGCATTCCCGAGTCGGCAAAGCAGCGGTAGCGTTTCGGCGAACGCGGCGGATTGGGCGCAACATCATCCGAAAGACCCTTGAATCGGCGTACGTTGTCGCGTAACATGAGGAAGTAGTTGTCGCCGTACCCGCCGCGCATCATCTCTATGTCGCGCGAATACTCGAAGTTCGCGCAATCGACGAACATCACAGGGCGATCCGGACGGTCCTTCCGACGCCAGCGTCCGGCAATCCATTCGTTCCAGCCCGTGACGAGCACGATGTCCGGCTTCGCCTCGTGCGCCCGGTTCCACTGTTCCTGGAAATTGTATCCCTTCGTCCACGCATCCGGCGCGGGGTCGTTCGCGCCGTTGTGGAACGCACGTCCCCAGTTGCCCTTCTCGCCGTACATGACGGAATCACCGAAACGACATGTCGGATGTTGCGCCACGGACACGTTCATCACGCTCTTCGCCACCTTCTCGCCTGGGAACACGCGCTGCGGACGCGTAAAATCCATCCACGGCCACCCGCCCTTCTTCGCGCGCTCGTTCGGCCACTGCGACTTGACAATCGTGAAGAACGCCTTCGTCTCATCGTCGCAGTCCTCCTCCTTCGCGACAATCACCGGACGCCCGTCCAATGCAAACCACGTATCCTTTGCAAAACCCAGCTTGTAGATGGCGTCGTATATGCGCCGCACCGTCTTGCCGGACGCCGTATTCGTGTAGAACATCACCTTCGGGATGCGCCACCCGGCATCGTGGTATTCCTGAAGAACCCGCATCACCAGCATCGCGTTATGCTTGTAGATTACGGCGTTCGTCGTATCGAAGAAGAGGAAGTCTATCCCCGCCTGCATGATGAGCTTCATGTGACGGCGAACGACCCACTCGTCGTCGGAGAAGTAGTACCCGTACAGAGGCTCTCCCCAGTGGTGGTACGCGCCCCACGGACCCCACAGCGCGCTTTCAGGTTTCTTACCCGCGTCCGGATCCGCCTTGAGTATCTTCGTCACGTCGTAGGGCCCCTTGCCTCCGTGCTCGCCGAGCCACAGGAAGTAGAAAAGCCCAACTAGTTTGCCGTTTGCCATTTCGGCATTTCCCTCCACCGCCAACTGCGCAGCGGACGTCACCGCGCCCACCGCAGCGACTAACAATGACAACATGATTTTCTTCATAAACTCAGCCTCTGTATTTCACATCTGTCCACGCACTGGGACTTCAGGCGGTTATTATGCCAAATCCCCTCGTACCGCACAAGCAAAAAAACAGGAAAGCCTGCACTTGCCTCCCACGCCGCCAAATGGTACAATATCTCCACATGCAAGTAAATTACATTGTGGCCATCGCCGCGCTGCCCTTCCTGTTCGCCCTCTCGGCGTTCTTCTCGGGATCGGAGACAGTGCTGTTCTCGCTTTCCGGCGCACAGCGCGCGCGGATCAAGGCGCGCAGCGAAAAGGCCGACGCACTTATCGGCCGGTGTCTCTCCGACCAGGCCGTGCTGTTCTCCACGTTGCTCATCGCCAACACGTTCGTAAACTTTCTCATATCGACGATCGGATACCGCCTCTTCGCCGGCGCGATAGACGGCGGCGGATGGCTCGCGATTCCCGTAATGACGCTCGGCCTGCTAGTGTTCGGAGAGATCACGCCCAAGCGCCTCGCCCTAAAGTACGCGGAGCAGGTGGCACCGGCGTGCGCGCGCGTCCTTTTGTGGTGGCGTGCCCTTCTCTCTCCGCTCAACCACTTCCTGCGCTTCACGTCGCGCGCGTTCGCCCCGGCGCTTGCGCGGGAGAGACGCGCCCTTTCGGACGGCGAACTCGTGTCCGTGCTAGAATCCGCCGCCGAACATGGCGAAGTCCCGATGGCGGCGGCTGAGATGGTCGAGGGCGTACTGCGCCTTTCGGAACTGTGCGCGAACGACGAAATGACGCCGCGCGTCGATATCGAGGGCTACGACACGGACCGCGACGAGGCGTTCCGTGCCGCCGCGTGCAAATCTGCGAAGCACCGCTACCTACCGGTGTACAACAGGACGCCCGACGCCATCGAGGGAATCATCGACGTGGAGACCGGCAAGATCGAGGACGCGCTATTCGTGCCTGAGACCGTGACGCTGGACGACCTTCTCGTGACCTTCGCGAAAAGCCGCAAGCCGCTGGCCGTGGTCCTTGACGAGTACGGCGGCACGGCCGGCATAATATCGCCCAGCGACGTGCTTGAGCTGATAGTTGGCCCTGGCGTATTTTCCAATCCGAACCAGGAGCCCGCGATCGTGCGCAAGGGCGCAAACGTATGGGAGATCGACGCCCGGGCAAGCCTCGACGAGATCAACCGCGAACTCGACTTGGAGCTGGAGGCGGAGGACGCAGACCGACTCTCCGGCTGGATACAGTTCCACGCCGAGCGCATCCCGCACGTCGGGCAGGAGATCGAGGCTGACGGCTGCCGCGCAACGGTGCTCAAGCGGCGCAAGCGGCGTGTGACGCAAGTACGCCTAGAAGTATTGAAACGCCCCGCCGCCGATACCGACGAGGAGCTGATCGCCGAAACGGACGACGCCGTTGTAAAGACGGAGGAGGACGACGCATGAACGTGCTGCTGCTAGTCATCTGCGCGTTGTTCGCACTCGCCCTTGCAGCGTTCTGCGCCGGTGCCGAGACAGCGTTCCTCTCCGTGAGCCGTGAGCGAATCCTTCACCTCGCCCGTGAAGGCGGCAAAAAGGCAAAGGCAGTCCAGAAGGCTTTATCCTCGATGCCGCGTACCACGACCACCCTCCTGATCGGCAACAACCTCGCAAGCGTGATCTACTCATCATCGACAGCCGCGCTTGCCAGTGCGCTTTTCGCCGACTACACCACGGCCAACGTTGTTTGGAGCTTCGGCGCGGCGGTAACCCTGCTGTACGTTTCGGAGTTCATCCCGAAACTGCTCTGCGCGGCACGGCCGCTCAGGCGTAGCCTAATGCTCGCGCCCGCATACCACGTGCTGGAGACCACCATACGCCCGTTAACCTACCTCGGCATGAAGTTCACGGACCTCTTCGTGCCCAGACGCGACCCGAAGTACAAGCTCACGGCGTTGGATCTCCTTCGTATTCTGCAAGACCGCAAGGACGGCGTGTGCCTCTCCGACATCGAAAGTGCGCTTGTCACGCGCATAATCGTCCTTCGCGTCAAAGGCAAGGCCATAACGCCGGAGGCGATTCTCTCCGCCCTCCGCGATGTGGACTGAGGTGGACTGTCTCACTTTTTGAAACAACTTGCCTTTGGCGCACGGGCGCGGGGCCTTGCGGCTGCTTCGCAGTTCGCGCTTCGCGCTCACCCAACCTGATCGCTTCGCGACAGGCGTATCAACTCGCCCGTGCCCATTTGCCGATCCTCAAACTGTCACGATTCTGAATGTTCAAGGTGCGCCCGCAGGACAATGTTGTTCTTGAAAGTTGTCATGGTTGTTTCCAAATCCCAATACGTATGGGTGAAAAACGCAGATGCGCGCGCTCGTGCGCAAGAATCCGCTGCTCTCCTGCAAGATCATCTACACGACACACGCGATGTGGCGTCCGGACGTTACGACTTTACACTCTTTAAATGATCGGCATGTCGATGTTGCACTTCTTCGGGTTGAAGTTTATGCCGACGAGCGTCACGGGGCGCGTGGGCGATCTCCGGCCAGCGAAGGAACTGCGGCTCGAGAGCGATGTCGTAGAACCCTCCGCTACCAAAAATCCCCCGTCTCTGTGCGAAGCCTCTTTTATGGCTTCGCACGAGCCACAAACCACTTGTCGCTACCTACGGCATCTGCTCTTCGGCGATCTGCTCAAGGCAGACGAGCTCCGAGCCCTTGAACTGGAACACAATCTGGTGCAAAGTCGTGCCGCGTGCGAGCATCGGCACCGACTTGTCGGCGCGGTACTTCGCGAGCTGGCCGAGCGCTTCCTGATACTTTGCGGCCAAGTCCGCCTCAGAGGCGTCCGCCTTGGAGAACTTCAACTCCACGAGGTAGCTGTGCAGCACGTCGGCGGAACGGTATCGCTCCGGAAAGAGGCAGAAGTCGCAGAAGCCACGCGAGAGCTCCATCTCGGGTGCCATGAGATAGAAATCGAGATGCCCGAACTCCGCCTGCATATAGCCCTGGATGCGGTGTTCACCCTGGATGCCGCCGCGCACAGGCGTGGTGTCCGCGAAGTCCGCCGCGAGGCGTTCAAGGAACGGATGCCACTCGCCGCGATAGGCGAACATGCGGGCGAGGTGCGCCCACTCCTGCCAGTTCGGGGAGCGGGAGTGCTCGTAGCGGCTGCGGAGATAGTCGAACACTTGGCGTTTGACGCAGACATTCGGCATCTTGAACCAATCAGCGCCTTCGCGCCGCTCCTTCATCGTGACAATGCCATAGTAGTAGAAAAGCGACAGGAAGTTCTCCGGGGCCTGTATCTGGTCGGCGGGAAATGACTCGCTGAGCGGGAAGCAGATTTCACCTTCGGCTGCGAGGGCTTCTATCGGGGACATGACGTCCTCCGCCCGTTCCGGATCCATGCGCCGCTGGATGTCGGCGATCATCTCGAGCTTGTCGTAGTCGGTCGCGATGTTCCGGTCCACCCAGTCCTTCGGCGGCTTACCGGTCTTCACAAGCGAGTTGAGGAAGTAGAGCGACATGTCGCTGTTGAACACGGTCTCCTTCCCGCGCTTGTCCTCCGCAAAGCAGTAGCCGTCGTACCACGGCTTGGTGTCGCGCACGAAGTCGGCCGGTTCACCAGACTTGTACATCCCCGTGCCCTTGAAGTCGGTGTACAGCTTCAGCACCTCCTTTTCGGAGAAGCCGACCATCGTGTTGCAGAACTCGTCCTGCGAGATGTTCGATGCGATGTTGAACCCACTCGTAAGGTCGTCCATCGTGACGGGAGAGACGCCCGTCATAAAGATACGGTCAAAGTTCCCCTTGAACGACTTGAACCACTCGCGGTAGAAGCCCTGCCCGTGGGTGATGGAGCGGTAATCAACACCCCCTTCGGCGCGGAGCATCGCGTTCGTGAAGTTGTCGTACTCGTCGAGCATCAGGTAGAGGTGGTGGCCGAGCCGCCTGGCCTCAAGCACGAGCTTGTTGAACTTGTCGCCCGACTGCGCGGCCAGCACACTATTCACGAATGATTCGCCGTACATGGCGGCGTATGTGCGCACAAAACCATCGAGGCATCCGCCAATGTATGACGCAAAGCGTTCCTCCAAGGTCTTGCCCTCGCCCTTGTTCACTTGCGAGAAGTCAAGCGTCAGCACCTGGTAGCGATTTCGGTTCTCCGTGGGATTCTTCCCGATTTCCAAGTCGCCGAAGAGCGAGTCGAAGTTGTCCTTCTCCGCAAGGTCGTAGTAGCAGCGGAGCATGTTCAAGAACAGCGACTTGCCGAACCGGCGCGGGCGAACGAAGAAAAGGAACCGCCCGGCCTGTTCGAGGACCGGTATGTAACCGGTCTTGTCGATGTAATATAAACCTTCGTTGCGGACGATCTTGAAGTCTGCAACGCCGTAGGGAATCTGAAGCGGCTTTCTTTCCATGGCTCATATTATACCACAAAACCCCGTTTCCGTGCGAAACCTCCCAGTCGCAGCCCGGGGTAGGGCGGTCGCCCCGCGACCGCCGCCTGGTAGGGCCCGCTCGCCGAGCGGGCCGCGTCGTAGACGCTTTATCTCAGCAAGACCGTGAAGCCGACTTTCTGGAGCTTCGCGCCGCTGGAGGAGACGGAAATCTGCCAGCCATTCGACAGATTCACGGCCTCGGGCTTGCCGACGATGCTGAGCGTCGCGTTCGGCGCGGGCTTGATGAAGTAGAACCCGGTCGTCAGGTTCTCGGGATCGACGAACTCCACCTTCGCGTTCGTGAGGTCGATCGTGCCTGAGGCTGTCAGAGTCTCGCCGCACGTCACGAGCATCTTGTCCGAAACGACGAGCGTGCCGCCCGCTCACCGTGCCGCCGCCCGTCACGACGGGCTGCACGAGCGTGTTGCCTGTGCCGATGCTCAGCGTCGCGCCGGATTCAAGTGTGAGCGTGCGAAGAGCGGGAGAGGCCGCGCTTGTCGCGGCCATGATCTCCGCGATGTCCGCCGCCGTCGCGTCCGGACCCTTCGTCGCGCTGAGCGCAATGGCGTCCGCGGAAAGCGCCCCGCTCCACACGCGCACTTCGTCGTAGTCCGCGTAGGCGTCGGGATCGTTCCAGAAGGAATACCCCAGGCAGAACGACTGCTGGATGATCTTGTCGATCAGCGACCAGTTCGCGAGGGTCTGGGTGAGACTGCCCACGAGTGCGCCGGTTGTGGCGTTGTAGCAGTACCCCTTGATTTCCGTACCGCCGCTGGCGTTCGGCTTCAACGTGAACGCGAGACAGTTCCCAGAGTCCTTGCCGAGGCAGAACATCTTCGTCCACATCTTGCGCGTGGTAATGGTCGTCCAGAACTCGAGCGTCACGCTGTCGGACGGCAGCTTGTTCGCGCCGAGGTTGATGTAACACGTCCCCTTGTTGCCGCCAGTCAGACTTGCCTTGCCATCCGAGTAAGTGACGCCGGCACTGGTAGTAGCACCACCCGCCGTCCCGGTCACGGAGTCGGTCAGGTCGCTCGTGAAACTCCAGCGGTGCGCGAACATCGCTGCGTTGTCACACGAGGCGGAGAGTGCGAGAGTGCCGTTGGAGACGACCATGTTCCCGACGGGTGGGACTGCGGCGACGGTCAACGTTCCGCTTCCCGTCTTCGTGAACGTGCTTCCCGCGGCTGCCGTTACGTTGGCGCCGCTCGCGGTCGCCATCGTCACGTCGTAGGCCGCCGTGTCGAGCGTCAACCCGCCGGGACCGTATGTCACGTTGTTCAGCCCTGTGATGAAGTTCGCGCCGTCCGTCACGTTCGTCGCGACCACCGTGCCGCCGTCAAACGTGACGGTCGCCGTATTGCTCCCCTTCTTGATAGACGGCGTGAACAGCGTGCCACCGGAAAGCGCCAATGTTCCGGGGGTTCTGTTGTTTCCAAGGATGATTCCCTTGTCCAATTCCGCAACGGCGTCTCCGCTGATGCTGAACAAACCGTCACCGGCATTATTGCCGGACCAACTATGCCCCACGTAGAAGTTGCCCGTGGCATGAAGCCTTCCGCCGGTCATGGTGTAGTGGCCAATGCCGGTACGTCCGATGGTCGCGTCTCCGCCGATTTCAACCGTTCCTCCATCCTGCGTGAAATAGCCTTTGGTGTCCGAGGTTCCATATCCGTAGGCGGGAATGATGACGAAGTCACGGCCCTTTGTGTACGTTCCGTACTGCGTGGCCGGGTGCGCCACGCTGCCATCCGCCCTTACGGCACCCCACGGAGCGATGTAGCCGTCCGGAAGCGTCACGGACCCGATCCCGGCGGGGAACACGACGAGTGTCGCCTTGTCCGGCACCGCGCTCGCCACGGAATCTCCGTTTTTGTCGGTACACGTCCTGTTGGAGGCTGTCGCGAGTTCCGCCGCCGTCGGCGTCGTTCCGCCGTTCCACGTGGCAATCGTGTCGTATGCCACAGGACCCGCGACGAGCACGTTGCCGGCCGGATAATGGATCACGCCTTCGACAGAGTCGTACAATCCCGCCACGCCGTCCTTCACGCAGGGGCGGAAGTCGCGGGAAAGCGTCCACGCCCCAGTGTCGCCCTCCCACAGCTTGCAGTAGTAGAGTCGGCCAAGGTGGGGCTGGTTGAAACTCTCGCTTGACGCATCCTTGTAGTGCGAGGCGAAAAGGGTCAGCGTCGTTTCCGTGTCGAGCAGGCCGTATGTAGCGGTGGCATTCATGGTGTGGTTCATGCTCCCACCCTCGGTGTTGGTCCATGTGCAGGACATCGCGCCGTTTGCGGGGACTTCCACAGAGACCGTGGTAAGCAAGCCGTACCATGGGAAGCCGCCGAGGTTGTTCATCTGATCGCCGTATTCCCAGCGTCCCTGTTCGTTCCAGTGCATAACAAGGTTGAATCGCTTCTTGTTGCCGCCCCAGGAGCCGAGCAGGACAGGAAAGGTGGGGCTTGACCTGTGGATGAACTGCACCTCGGCCTTCACACCGACCTTGCCGCGCACGCCCGTATCAACATGCAGGGCAGCACTCGGCTGGACCCACTCCACGAAGTAGTCGGGCGTTTCTGAGAAACCGCATACGGCGGTGAGTGCGACCGACGCGGCCAGCACGCGGTGCCATGTTTTTGCTCTTGCGATTGCTTTCATTTTCATTCTCCTTTTGGTTAAGCTTCAGTTGGTGAAATCAAGGCCGTGACAGCAAGCGTACAACAACAAGCGTACAACAACAAGACGGCGCTGCCCATCTTGCTGTTGTACGCTTGCTGTCTCGGAAACGGCGGTTACCCGCGGAAAAACGAGCGCCCTGCGCGGCTTTGAGCCGCGTTTTCGGACTGTTCTGCCCTCACTTTATGTCCATCAAAAACGAACATACCTTCTCCAAAAACGCAACCAGTATATCACAGCCCGCCGTGCCAATGCAACAGGAAAGAAAAAAAGTAAAGTAAGGACATCGAGGCCAGATGGTATCTTCGAGAACCATTGCCTCAGCGTATCATGCTCGCCTTCAAACGCCCAAGAGTAGGAGATAATTGGAACTCACGGCATACCGTCGAAGCGAATGCCGTTGATTTCGGCCGCGCAGTTGCCGGATGGACAACGTACGCTGCGCTTATATACTACTGGGTGAGTGTGAAAATCGTACGCGATAATTCTCAATCTCAAGGGTGGCTTTGCACACATGCCGAACAGCTCGTTCACGGTGAGTCCTTGAGTATCTCTTCGATATCATCGGTTACTTCGTCTTTGCTCCAGTCGCGCTCGATGGACTCGAACTTGTCAACTAAATCGGGACGCAACACGAGAACCTGGCTCCAGTCGGACGCGGTGAGCTGCGAGAAGTCGCACTCGTCAAGATAAAGTGCAGCCATCGGCACTCCCAGCTTGCCGCACTGACGCACAATCGGAACAATGTCGCGGGCACCGAACTTCGACCAGTCGCAGCGGTCGATGAACTCCGGACGTGCAGCGATGAGGTTTATCCAGTCGCCACCGTCCAATTTACTCCAATCGCATTTATCGGCGAACTCCGGACGAGCGCGCAACAGAAGCATCCAATGGTGCCCGTCCAACTTCATCCAATCGCACTTATCGGCGAAACGCGGCTGGCGACGTAAAAGCATCGCCCAGTCCTCGCCGTCCAGTTTCGTCCAGTCGCACTTGTCGGCAAAGCGCGGCTGGAACTGAAGTAGCGTAGACCAGTCGCATCCAGCCAGATGCTCCCAGTTGCTCTTCTCCTGCTTAATGCTCATTCCTTCACTCATTTTCAACCCTCTACGAATCCGTCAAACTCTGGACATCCAGAAAAAGCCGTCAAATCAGAACCTTCCAACGCACCGGCAAACGACGTCTCACGGCGGCTGAGTCGACCGCAATCCAAAAACGCTTCATGTTCGAACATGACTTGCTTTGGAGTGTCTTCTATCAAGTCAACAACTGCGCCATAGCCTCTACAGAAGCTAACCCTTAGACGGCAAAACTTAAAGAGTTCCAGTGATTGGCAACTGGCGAATGCCCGAGTGGAAATGCAAAAACGACCCTCCGACAGACCCACGACAGGACGTTTTCCTGAGACAACTGCCTTTACGAGGTCTGGCCGTGCTCCAACACACTTCACCTCAGACAACGTATCGCACGACTCGAACATCTGCGGCGGAATGGATGTTGCGATTATTGGCTGAGTGTCTATTAACGCTCTGCAATGGGCAAACTGCGTCCCTAATGAACACTCATGTATTACAAGAAATCCCAAGTCGCGTACAAATGGCATAACGTGCAGCATCCTCTCGCATCCCTCAAACACCCCCTGAGCGGAAATGTCAAGAAATGCCACCTGGACATCACAGGTCCCATAACAGCTGTAATCACCAAACATACACTCGCAAAGCATGCGGCAATCTGCAAATGCCCGGGCATCCAATGAGATATCTAGTCCCTTTATACGAACCCCAACCAATTCGATGCATCCTTCAAAAGCCCGAACACCAATCTTTCGCGGCTCCTCCCAAAATTTTTCTATTGGAATAATAACATCTTCTTGTTCTACACAAACTTCTGCGCCAGCATCATCCCGTCCCCACCTGAAATTACGCAGTCTTCTGCTATAAATAAACGCAAAGTCCGCTATTGTACGGACATGATCACAGACAATACACACTTCCGGTGTGTTCAGGCAAAACAGCACCTTTTTCCCATCCGCAGAATACTGTATTCTGTCCGAGAGCGAATCACAGCCTTCAAAGGAATTCACCTGCCTTGATAGAACAAAGCCTTCCGATATTCCCGCCACGGTAATGCTACGTAGGTTCGGGCATCGCGCGAAGGCAAACTGCCCTATCCGAATGTGCTTGTCGCACAGCTCATCAGGCAGAAGCACATCCCTCAAATCATCCCGCCCTTCAAACGCATGGTCTGGGATAAAGTAATACCTGATGGTATTTCCCTCGAGAACCTTTTTAAACATACGCAGGTCGAGCCTCTGAAAATACGTCAGCACCTCTTCCTTCAGTTTCTTTGCCCGATTGAACAAGTCAACCCATTCTGTATCAAGAGATTGATCAACCGCATAAACTTCAACTCCGTTGAAGGTCTCCCCAGGAGCGAACGGAATTCCAGTCCCCGTTGCGCACCAGCAAGCCTGCTCGCAACATCTGAGAGCCATTGGAATATCCTGCTCGACTTCCGTGCCCTTCATAAAAGCAGAGGCGAGCTTAAGCAGAAGCTCACCGCTTTTAGGACTCCGGGTGAACAACCAGCGCCCGACGACCTCGTCACATTCCTCTCTCGGCAACTCAAACGCCAAAGAGCAGATATATTGAAACTCAAGCGGCTTCAGTTCCATCCAGCGGACGCACTCGTCATCGCATTTCTTGAAGGTGAACTCGGGCTGCTGCACATCCGTTCCCGAAAAGAAACCATTCGTAATGAACTTCCACGGTTCCTTTGACCCGAAGAAGTCGTCTCTCTGAGACAGTGGAAGCTTCACACAATCCCAGATGGTATGTCCAGGCAACCAGTCAATAGCAGCACCCTCCTTGAGGTACAACTTATCCACTCTGCCACAATCGGGGATAGCGTCTTCGACTATCTCGCCAACACCTGCTGGAATCACCACCGTTTTACTCGTCATCAGCTCTTTCCTTTCTCGTTTATTTGACAGCGACGCTTTCATCATCTGAAGTATCCGCACCCGTACCAGTAGCTTTGTCGTCCAAAAGACTTTCCAGCGTTTTCCGGTCGACAATTACCGGGCCTGGTTCGTCCGGATCGCTCATCCAGCCGACCGGCTTCGCGTCCTTCTTCCCCGAGAAGAAGTCCGCCGCACTGAACATTGGGACCCTTTTACGCTTTCCATTGGGATTATCCATTTTCTTTCTCCTATTTGTTTCCTACAATTCTAAAACGGCAGCTCCAGTTCATCCTTACGGTATTCTCAGAAATATATCCGTTCTTCTACCCAAGGCGGAACTGGAATCGACTTTGCCCTCATCGCATCCGCATAGCCCCTGAAGTCAAAATCGACCTCGCGGAACTGCACCCCGCCGCTCTCCGGATCGAAGAGGACGTAGTTGGAACACGGCCTCACCCGAGGATAGCCGACCGCACCGACGTTCACGAGGTACTGGCATCCATCCTTCATGCGAAAGTCCCGTTCGTCCTCCTCGCGACGGCAGTCGGGGAAATGCGGGTCGGAGAAGAATCCGAGCGTGAAGACCGCCGGAACATGGGTGTGTCCTACAAACAGCATCCTCTCTTCGCGGGATGTCATTGAATCGCGCGCCTCGAACCTGTCGTGGATGTAGTCCATGAAGTGCGGATTGGCGAAGTTCGCGTGCGCGACAGCAAAACCATCGGTCTCGTACACGTACGGCAGCGAACGCAGCCAGTCCAGATCGTCAACCCTCAGCTCGCGGCGGTGCCGTTCAGTACCCTCCCGCGCGGATTCGATCATGCCGTCCGTGTCGCGCCAACCGACGACGGCTGCGTCATGGTTGCCCATCACAGTGGGAATCCCCCGTTCGCGCAAGATTCTAATCACCCCCGCCGGATCGTGGCCGTACCCCACCACGTCGCCCGCGCAGACCACCTTTTCTGCGCCACGCCGCTCCGCGTCCGCCAGCACCCTCTCAAGCGCCGCCGGATTTGCATGGATGTCTGATATTATTGCGTATTTCACCGTTTCGCCTTTCATTCATACAGGACTAACCTCAGATTTTCATTTTCACGTTTCAGGCCTTTATTATACATCTCCGGATTGGAGGTTTTCGCCCAACTTCGACCAACTAGCGAACTGCTCTTCCATCTCGCGGCGCTGGCGACACACGTCTATAGTTGTTAAAAGCCATGACTTCCAGTTTCTTACACGGTGTCCTTCGGCCACAATGTATTTCCAAACATCATCAACACAATCAAACACGGCGATCGGGGTATACGGCTCCCCGCCAGAAACATCGCACACCTCGTACATCCGCGAATGGAACGGCCCGAACCAAACGCGGCTGCGAACAACAACCTCACGGCCATATAGGGTAACTTCAAACATTGAATTTATCCTATTACAACCGCCGCTACAATATAGGCATGGAACTCACTTCCAGGCTTTGACAATCTCTACCCAATCATTGTTGCAACCAAGAAGTTTTTCAATCTTGCGCATCACGTTCTCATACAGTTCGTCTGATTCAAGGCCACAATCGTAGCACATGAAAACAAACTTTCCGGGATATGCGTCGGTCTCGTAGTCGAATCTCTCGCTTTGGCGCTGATCAACAAGCAATGCCCGGCAGAACTGATATGCCTCCCACGAAATGAAACCACTCTTTCTTCCAGGCGCATCACCAGAACGATTGAGGGCAACAACTCCCTTCTTCGTGAATAGGATACCATATTGCCCCGGTTTTTCCTTGTGCTTGCCGAACAATTTAAAACCCTTGGAATCGGCGTCGTCAAGAAGCATAAGCACGTCAGCACGGTTTATTGCAACGCGCTTCAACTCATCGTTTTTCGCCAAATGCGTGTTGTCCATGACGCTGAACGCGTCAGACGCATCCTGTGGATCGTTAAAACACGCTCTCGCCGAGGTGCGAAAATTTCTGAACAACTCGTCCATTTCTGGTGCATCGCTCATAACAACGCGCGAATTTTTTGCGTGGGTTGCCTTGAAGTCCGACAAGACCTTGGCAATACCTTCGACATTAATCATTGTTGCCTCCTTTTCTTTGATTTATTCGTCAGCCGCCTCCGGCGCCCAATCGTCGTAGTCAAAATTAGCACCCTTGCCACGTGCAATCAGCCATAAATGCCTTCCTATCTCATCCACACTCCGCTCTAGCTTTTTCTCAGGAAAATTATAGAAAGGCATGATAATATACCAACCACAAGGAAACTCTCTATTAACCGATGTCGGCTTACTCTTAGGCTTGAAAAGCCAACCATTACCACCATCGCACGAGACTGCAATTGTCCGCCATGTTGCAAACCCATTCACTAGTTTGCCCTCTCTTAAACGATACGCCAGCACCCCTTTCGTTGTTATAATAGAGCCTTCTGCGCATGCTTTCTTCGCCAGATTACCAAACAAGCCTTTCTTTGTATTGTCTATCAATGCAATGATGTCACTTTCACCGACAGACACCACCTTTGGCAGATCGTCCTTTGAATAAAGCACCTTGTCTGTTGCCGAGAACGACCTTTCTGACACGGAAAGCCAGTCAACTTCGGAAGCCGCGTTATTCAGCAGCGTCTCGCACTTCATCGCGAATGGCGCATCTTCAGGGAAGAACACCCTCCCCGATTTCATCTGTCGTTCGAACTTCTTCGCGACAGCGCGAACCTCGTCCGCGTTTATCTTGACGCCGGAGAACTCGTTCATTCCCGGAAACTCACTACCACAGTGTGCGTTGTTTTTCATTGTCTCTTCCTTTGCTTTGTGTAGTGTTGTTGTTTACTTTTGTCGAGACATCGTCTTATAACGCTCCGTCGCCATAGTGGCCTCTTGAATGCCATTCTCTATGGCGTGCTTCATAACGTCTTGATAGCCCTTGTGACTTGGCGACGCCTCAAATTTCTTATACGCAATATAAGCCTCTTCCAAACTATCTAAAAGAGCATCATAAGCGTGGCTAAATTCCCTCAAGCCATTCTCAAGCGACTTATAACCCTCATCCGCATCAGGGTTTCTGTCAAACTCCAGAAGTTCGTTTCGCAATTGTTTTAGTTTCGCACCATTGGTTGATATTTCGGCGCGCATAGTCTGGATGATCCGCCATACCTCTGGCGACTCCTTTATTGCGAAGTCCTGCAGTATCCGAATCTGCGCCTCCGTGCGTTTCTTGTGGTGCGATGACGGCAATACCTTGCGTTCTGCAACTGCAGGATTAGCTGTCGGGACAGAAGGATGCGAAGGCGGCACAACGCATCCAGCAAGAACCAAACAAACACTTACCAGCAATATTGCGACCCTATCACTACTCATTTCTCCAACCTCATTTCCTTGAACGTCTTCGCCGCTGCATCTGCTTCGGAAATCCCCTCCTCAAGTGCCTTCTTCAGGAGTTCCTCATTGTTTCTGCTTGTTGGTGCCGCTTCGAATTTCTTCGCCGCCAAATACGCATCCTCCAACCTCTTCCATAATGTGTCACGGGTCTGAACCATGGTGTCGCGAAGTCCGCGAATACGCAAGAAATCCTCATCTCTCTCAGGATTCCTGTCAAACGACCGAAGCGAGTTCGATAAGTCATCTATCTTGCCATTTTGTACGTCAATCTCACTTTGGATTGATTGGTATGTCCTCCAAGCACTAGGCATCTCCTTAAGAGCGAACGCTTTGATTTTCTCTATTTTCATCTCGCTTCGCCTAACCTCGGCTTCGTGTTTTTGCCTCTCCTCGGCGACAACTCTTGCTTTCTCGGCCTCCTTTTCTTTCTCGGACATCACATGCGCAAAATAAACAAAAGCGACTCCAGTTAGAACAACTGCCAAGCACCCCGCACCACAACCTTTACGATGTGTTTCTGGAAATTCGGAGAGTGTTTCTATAAATTTTGAGATATCATCCCCAAACATGTATATTACAACTGCACCAACAAGCAAGACGAGTACAAGCATCGTTTACCTCTTGGTATATTCTGCCATAATTTTCTTAAACAACTCCTCACGTGTCGTTTTGTCATCCGGCTGGACAATGTTCTCTATCGGAGGATCGTCATAAGACACGCCCAATCTGCCAACAGCGTCTTCAATCTCATTAAGTGCCGCTACGATGCTATTGTCTCCATCTATGACTTTTTTGATTCGCTGGTCGCTGATTGTGTTCTGGATATGTTCGCGAATCTTGCCAACGCGTTTCTGCTCATCCTGAGTTGCTTTCAAAGTCTTCTCAAGATACACAATCTGGTTCTTTTTACTCACCATACGCAACTTATTTTCTGCAATTTTCTGCGCAGCATCTATCATCTTGTCCTGCATTTTCTCCCTAGAAAGCAGAAACCCACCTGCCGTTGCTGGCCATGAATTGGCTGTTTCACACTCTTCATACTTAACCACCGCTTCTGTAAGAAACTTATCATACGCTTTAGACATGGCTTCCATGTTGTCGACTTCTCGCTTCACTGCAGCTATTGCACAACCCTTCTCATGCGCACGTGCCTCCAGCTCGTTAGAATATCTTTGAATTTCCTCAAGCTGAGCCTGACAGTATTCAATAGGATGACGTGTCCTGTTTTCGGGTGTCCATGAGTTCTCCTGCCTGATGCGCTCCTTGCGCTGCTGATCCCTGACGATTCGCGGCGTTTTCTCACCGCCAGACGAATCGCCCAACACTGCCACCTTGTCGAGCATCGCCTCGCGCTGTTCGCGCGGAGCAATGGCGAAATATGCAACAACCGCAACTGCGATTGCGCCGAGTACTATCAGCATGCTTTTCATTTTCTTTTTCCTTTCTGGTTTTTATTGGTCAGCTTTTTAAATTTTTTTGGCCCGTTCCAAACGATCATTAATTTTGTCGGATTTTATTGGCCCAGTCCAAAAGATCAACTGGCTTGCGCTTGCGAAAATCTTTCATCGTACGACCTTTGCCATCCTTCTTCATCAGGCAAATACTGCCAATAAGAATCAGAACGGCAGCAGTAGCAAATATAGGTATTTTTGCTACCGTAGGCGAGGCATGCGCAAGCAGATTTCTAAATGCTTCAACTTCAATTTGCAAGACGCCCAACGTCGCCACAATCCAGTACGTCCAGAACCAGAACATTCGCTTCACATACAGAAAGTGGAGTCCCAACACCCCGCCAACGATTCCGAGTGCCACAAACAACCAACGTTTTTTAGGTTCTTTCAGCTTAGCATTTCTTGCTTTGTTTTTCTCCTTGATTTGTTTCTCAAGTTTTGCCGACCATAGCTTTCCGGTTTTTGCCTTCTCGTAGTCGCTTAAGACATAGGCAGGAAGTGGATCTTTGTCCTTGATAAACTTGCTCGTAATGCCGCAGATCTGTTTTGTGCCGGTTTTCACAGACTTCGGGATGTTTTTGAGTTCTTCTTTAGCATCCTTAGAGCCGTTATCTGCCGCAATCTCAAATAGGCGTTTTGCCTCGCTCAAATCTTTTTTAACTCCTTTCCCTTTACAGTAACGAACCCCCATTGCAACAATAGCAGGTAAGTAACCAGCTTTTGCAGAACGAGTCAGAAGTTCTGAGGCCTTTTGACTGTCAGGCATGGAAAAGTACGCGCATCTATAAAACTCAGCGAGTAACCGCAATGCCCTACGCCTTGATCCGCCTTTCAGAAATCCCTCACACGTATATGCAAAAGCCACATTGATATCCTTATCGCGGCCTTTCCCGTCACGACAAATTAAGGAATAATCAAGCATGGAATTACCATCGCCAGTTTTCGCAGCCATCTCCGTCCAATATGCAATAGACTCCCGATCAACTGTATCCAAATCACAAGTCCCAGCCTTAGCGGAACTTCCAAGGCCGAAACTTGGAACGGTTGCCGGCGGTACCCCTTCATATAGCCTTCCACTTTTATATGCATCTATAAGAAATCTTATCGCGACAAGCACACCAGATCTAGCACATTCTTTTAATTCTTCAAACTTGTCAGAAGTTTCCGTCCCTCCGCGGATACCCCAGCCGCGAATTCCAGTAAGACACTCCTGCATAATACTCTGCAGGCGTTCTGCCGCCTTCTTGTCTCCGCCTTTCGCCGCTTTGTCAAGTATCTCTATAGAGCCTGACAGGTTGTCCTTACTATTATGCTCCGCAAGTTGCCTGACGGCATCGGCGTTCCCTTTCTTTGCCGCACTCGCTAAATAAGTTTCGGCCAGCGCCTTGTCCTGCTTGCTACCAGTTGTCTTGTACAACGTATCACATATCGACCCAACCTCAAACATTGCCGCAACATCATTCTTGGCAATCTTGGGCAAACACTTTCCGATTGCGTTTGCCTTTTCAACCAAATGCTGGCTCAACCCATCTGCAGCTTTTACGTTAGACAAGCGGTCGCAATACTGCAGTGCCTTCTCGTCTTCAGACGCAATGCCCGATTCATCCATCTTGCCAAGCAAATGCAGCGTAAGGTCAACAAGGGCATGGACATTCCCCTTTTTGGCAGAGCGTTCAAGGCACTCTATCGCTTCTTTCTGTTCAGGATGTCCTTTATGCAATAAAACAAATGCATGAGCGTAAAGGCAATCTGCATCGCCTGCTTGCGCCCCCTTCGCGAAATATGAATCTCCATCCTCCGCATAGGCAATGCAATTGCCGCCTTTGAGTACGCCAAGCACGTAGCACGAACCGCCATGCCCCTGCTCCGCCGCAGACTTCAACATCGTGATATCTTCGTCGGACACCGCATGCTTCATGACTTTCCTGTCCGTCTCTACATCATACCAATCCGATACAATCGCTGCCCTCACAATCTTATCAACATCAAACTTCCCCGTGGCACTACACGCCTGGCACTCAACCTTACCACTTCCATGACACGGCTCGCAATCCACCTTACCCGTGCCCTTGCAAGTCTTGCAGGCACCAACCTCTTTTTTATATTCACCATGGCAAGTAGGACATGTCATTGTCTCATCGTCGTCCATTGCGCGAGGATCAGGTACGCGACCATTATCGCATTCAGGGCAAATAAAGTAGGACTTGCCACTTCCGTCACATTCTGGGCATGTCACTTTGCCATTGCCACCACACGTTTCACATTTGGCGATTCCTGTTCCATTACAGTATTCACACATAACGATGTTGCTCATTTTTGTTCTCCTAGTTTCAATTCTGTTAGACATCAACCTAAATGGAAAGGCTTTGACTTCTTCTTTGCCGCATCAAATTTTTCCAATGCCTTGAAACAATCGCTACTAGCAAGGTCATCATCTTTATCTTTCCCCCATAGCAATTCGGAAATGATATCACGTGCAGCAGCTTCTTCGCACCACACGCTGTTGCCACTTGTAAAGAAGATTCTCACGCCATATCTTGTCTTGTCCTTATCCCATTCTCCAACCACACACTCAATCTGGTTTGGATTTATCAAATAGGGTTTATTAACATCCACTAGATAAAACCTAGGGCGTACCCGTTGAGATGATGACCTCTCATTAATACGGACATCCAACATATGACCATGAGCCATTCCAATCGCCAGAACCTGTTCTTGTGGTACTGTGTGGCGTTCATTGGCCATCCCGTTCTCGCATCCAAGTAACATGAATATGATCCTTTCTGTTTTGTTGTTAAATCTCGGTACGCCCATATAAAGCACGCATGTAATGCCGAATTGCGACTTTGCAATTCGCAGCACTATCGGCATTGCCAACATAATCGTGCATGTTCCTAAAAATGGCGACCAACTCGTCAAACGTCGGATGTCCATGCGTGTGCGGCACCGTCCGAAGAACTCTCTGAACGCGACTCCAAATGGAGCGCACGTTACCGGTAATGCGTCCATATTTGTCGAGAAGATACGCCTTGAACACATCTCCACTTGGCAATGACTCATTCGGTAAGTCTTCGCCGTCCAGATACGAAACAACCTTCTCATAGGTGTTCAATCTTGTACGCCCTGAAAGCCACTCCAGAAAATCAGCAAAATATTCAACTCCATACTTGTTTCGCTTCGCGTGATAGTGCCCACGCGACAAATAGTCCTTGATCGCTTTGACATGAGCGACAAATGCTTTCAAATCTGGCACAACTCGTCCTTCTTTATCAAAGACGGTCACACTGGTCGTCAATGAAAAATGGCAAAGTTCATTGTTCACCGCAGTAACTCGATCCTCGGCTGTCCCCTGCGCATAGGGGCCTTTACCGACAAGACGCCGAACGTCCTCGTTGGTCATCCACTTCTTGAATGCCTTACTTGTGCGACTTTCCATCTCTCATTTTTCCTTTCATTTGCCCTTGTTGCGATCGCGGCAAAAGAAAGAGGGCGCAATCCCTTGCCGCAGTTCTGGTGAGGCCCTGGAAAGCCCTGTGAGAAGCCACGGAAGAAGATACGCCCAGTGGGCGCATTCTCCACGTCGCAGGCTCTCACAGTAAAATTTTCCAGGTTTCACCAGAGCCATAACGATGCGTCGAACGCAAAGTCTTGAATTGTCTGGCGCATATTATAGCATATTTCCGCCCGTCTGTGGGCGGTCATCTGCAAAAATCTCGCCAGCGACATCGCGACCTTGCTCCTTCTTCCGTGGCAAGGACAGCCCTTGCCTCTATTTCATACTGCAAGGTACGCGCTGAAATCTTATGTGGAAATCAATAAATTCGTGTACGAGAATCGTCGTACGGTGTTACATTTGTCTCGTCCAACTCTTTTTGCCATTCGCGTTTTCGCCTGTCGCTACGGGCTTTTTTTAATTCCTCGCGAGTCAGCGGTCCGCGAAACACGACATCCCCACCATTGCCATTCAAGAGCCCATCAAAGTGTCGTATACATTTGCGAATACGGTAGTCTTCATCAAGGTTCACAAAGTTTAGATATGCATCGCCTTCTAAAATATAGTTCACCCTGTTCTTTCGATATCCTGCCGCAGTCAAGTTATTGAAGATGCATCCTTTTATGCGCACGATTGTGTTTGACGGGCCCGAAAAGTCCGCGTCAAGTCGGCCGGGGCCGATAATGCGGTATTCTCCCGGTTCAAGCGGTATCGGCTTCGCGAACGAAACGGTCTCGCCGTTCAAGCGGATGACGAGGGTGCAAAGACTTTTTTCTGCAAGGTCATGCCGATTTCGTGCAGATTACCTGCTTGAGATTGCGCAACCGCCAGTTGAAGAACTCGTCTAGGCGTC
>CACZDG010000014.1 GCA_902779865.1 uncultured bacterium | reverse complement strand
TGCAACGTGGTGCTCTTCGACCTGACGAGCACGTACTTCGAGGTGGACGGCGTGAAGACGCTCGACAGCGACCTCCAGCGCTACGGCTACAGCCGCGACAAGCGGATGAAGACCGTGAAGATGGTGGACATCGTAATGCCCACGACCGACGGCAGGGTCATCACCCTGCCGTGCTACGTTGAGCCGAAGGAAGACGTCGCCCTGCTGTTCGGTGCCCTCGGCCTCACGCTCCCGGCCCAGCCCCCTCCAAAGATTTCAGGCGACGCCGCTCCTCAAAAAACGGAAGTGTAGTGAAGACCTACGCCCCGTTTCCCAGGAAATCCGGCCTTTTTGTACGCGAACGTGAAAAGTCGGCCCAACACCAGATTCGGCTTCTTCGACGGCTTCCAGCCGGGTGGTGCGGCGAAGGGCCGTCCCACACCCAGTACGAACGCTGAAGCTCCTGAAAAGAACTCTCTGCGCGAACACTTCATGCCATACGAGACTACTTGGCTATGGATAACTCCACCTTGTCGAGATAGACGGCCTTGATGTTGCTCTTGCCGTCCGCGCCGAAGCGGCCGGGGCCAATCCAGAAGTATTCCCTGCCGTCCGCGCGCGGCGTCCAGGTGCAGATGTCGTACCAGGCGTATTCCGAATCCTTGATAGCATCCGTCCGGGGAAGAATGATGCTGGCGTCTTTCCTCGTCACGGAATCGTACACCCCCGCCCAAAACGCCTCGCCGCCGTCGCGCGCCTTCTCTACGCGTACCCGCGCGCGCAACTTGTACTTCGCGCCCGGCTTGAACGCAACCTTACCCATGGGGAAGGAGGTGCACCACTCGAAATGCGTGTTGAAGAGCTTGAGCGCCTTGCCGTCCGCCGCCTTGGGATCGTCCACGAACGCGCCCCACTGTCCGGGACGCGAGAGACTGAGGTAGCGCTCCTCCAGCACCGCGCGTTGCGATTCGACGGCGTTGACGGCGGCGTTGGTGGAGGGCGAGACATACGCCTTCCATCCGGCGACGAGCGCATCGTGCCGAGCCCGACTCTCGGAGAGGCTGATGTCCTTCGCCTCGGCCATCCTGTCGAGAAGCGACTGCGTAAGCGCCTTGACCTCCGCGATGCGGGCGTCGTTCTCGGGAGACGGCGCGAAGAGGACCTCCTTGCGCACGGGCTTCGGATTCATGCGTTCCAGACGCAGGAAGTCGAACGAAAACTCGGACATCCGCACGTTGTACGACAGCGCCGGGTCGTCCTTCACCGCATCGACGGCCTTCTTCCAAAGTGGCTTCGCCCATTCGACGAATTCGTCATCCAGGCCCCGGAACGCCTCGCTGCGCCAAATGCGCATCGGGCCCTTGGCCGGTGCCCATTCGCGCATGCGCCTGTGTTCTTCCTTCAGGTATTCGCGGACGAACGGGGCGGCCTTGCCGTAGTATCCGGCGAGGAAGTCGCCGATCAGCGGCTCGACGGGCCGGTCGGGGTTCCACATCAGCTTGGCGAGCAGCCACGCCTTCAGTTCCGCGAACGCGCCGTGGCGTCCGCACTGGTCGCCCTGCTCGAAAAGCTCCTTCACGTTGTTCTCCCGGAAAAACTTGATGTTTCCCTGGAAGGCGTAGATGTTCGAAAACGGCAGCGCGAAGTCCCTGAACTCCGTCGTGTAGTCCCAGAGGTACAGCTGGTCGGTCTGGGGCTTCCAGCCGTTGATGTCGGACATGAAGCTGACGTTCTCCGTGTAGGGGTTTTCGGGTATCGGCCTTGTGAAGTCGCACTCGATCGTGCAGAGGCACGGCACCACGTTGCGGCGAAGGCGCGTCTTCTTCGGCGGCTTGCGCGTGTACTGGTAGGCCAACGTCTCGATGACGGCGTCGGGGAACTCCTTTTCGACCGCCTCGGCGATGGCGTTCACGAAGCGCACCATCGTTCCCGCGTGGCTCTCCTCCTCGGCGTCGATGGCCGCGCACTTCTCGCACTCGCAGTAGTTGTACCAGTCGTTCTGGCTCACGCCGTAGAACTTCGCGCCCGGGTCTTTGCGGATACGCTCCAGCACGTTGGACGTGACGATGCGCAGCACGTCGGGATTGGTGAGGCAGAGCTGCGTGCGCCCCTTGAGCCGCTTGCCTTTTACGAGACTGTAGTATTCGGGATGCTTGTCGAAATACACCTTCTGGGGCAACAGCGCCTCAAACGTGTGGCAGCTGCCGAGCCCGCCGCCGAAACGGAACGAGTCGCCGCCGAACTTGGCATCCACCTCGCCGCTGGTGTGGTTGTACCCGTTCACGCGAAGTCGCGCCGCGAAGTCCCGGTTTTTGTTCACGTCGTACCAGAACGGTTCGCGCATGGCGAAGGCCGGCTTCTGCACGTCGTCGAGGTCGCCGGGCACGCCGACCACGCTCTTCTTCGGAATCACGCTGTGCCACGAGGCGTACCACCTGCATCCGGCGTAGGTCTCGAGGATCTCGTACGCCGCGTACAGCGCGCCGCGTTTCGCCGAGCCGTAGGCGACGAGATGCGGCGGACGCGCCGCGAGGCGGAATCCGTCGCTGCCGAGCGTATCCGGATCGAACCCGCAGCCCAGCAACGCAAGCGAATATCTCGTTTCGCCCAACAGGATCGCCTTGGCAGGAAGCGGCGCGGCGTCAGAGGCTACGGGCAGCTTCACTCCCGTGACCTGTTCGAGGAACGACTGCAGCTCCTCTGCCGCATATTTCTCGACCGGACTCGCCTTTTCAGAAATCACGATAGCGTACGCCGCCGGTTGTCCGCGCACCGCAATCTCAAGCGGCGCAACGCCAAAAGCTGCAAAGGCGGCACAGCACACACATGCCGCCCCAAGAACTATTTTCTGCACCATGGTATCATTCTCCTTTGTTGTCCTTGCGGGCGTTCCACACCGTGAGCGCGCAGATTACGGACATCAACGCCATGCCGATCCAGAACACGGACATGTAGTCGAGGGTGTAACCGTTCGAGAAAGTGTGGCCAAGCAGGTACGCCTTGCCCGTGGCGGCATCACGTCCGACGAGAAAGCCGGACACAGCGCTCGACACGCCGGCACCGATGTAGTTCCCCATGCCCGCAATACCAAGCGCTGCACCCGCCGCGACACGAGGCACGAGGTCGACCGCCATCAATCCGCCGAGGAACGTAAGGAGCACGCCCACCGCGAGGCCGAAGCAGACCATCGCCGCCACATCGATCCAGATACACTGGAACGGCACGAGCATCATCAGTGAAAGACCTGTTATATTCAGGATGCCCGCAATGAGCGCGAGTTCGTTGCGGCTGCCCTTGAACACGCGATCGGAGATAATTCCAGAAAGCCCGCTCGACACCGCGCCCACTATCGAGTTCAGCGTGATGATCCACGCGGCGGTTTCCGTGGCGTAGCCCTTCTTCACTTCCAGGAAGAAGATGCCCCAGTCGATGATCGCGTAGCGGCTCATGCAGAAGAACCCGCCCGCGAGCGCAACCATCCACACGGCCCAGCTCTTGAGCGCGATCTTCTGTCCGCGTCCGACATCCGCCGCGTTCTTCCTGTCCTCGGCGTCCTTGATCTCGCCCTCCCACTCGGCGACGGAGGGAAGTCCCTCAGACTGCGGCGAGTCGCGCATGAAGAGCGAGATAAGAACCACACCCACGAAACCGAACGTCGCCGCGCCCCAGAAGCCGCTGCGCCATGCCATGTCCGCGCCGTACGCGATCCCCACCCGCACCATGATCACGCTCGTCACCACGTAGGCAATCGCCTCGCCAAGGTTGTTGGAGCAGCTCCAGATGCCGTAGAACGTGCCGCGCGAGCGGTTGGGCCACCAACGTGCGAGCGACACCACGCAGCACGGCGAACCCGACCCCTGCGCGAATCCGTTCATGAACCAGATGACCATCAGCGCTACCGCCGGCACGTGGAAGCCCACGGACATCGTTGCAAGCGCCGATACGAACAGCCCGAACGCGAACATCCTCCTGATGTTCGCGCGGTCGGCGAGGAATCCACAGATGAACTTGCCTATCGCGTAGCCGATGAGCATGGCGGAGCCGACGTATCCTATCTCCCGCGCCGTGTACGCGCCTTCTTCAATCATCGTCTTCTTCGTGGCGGAGAAGGCGAGTCGGCACACGTAGAAAAGCGCGTACCCGAGCAGCATTATAGAGACCTGCCGAATCCGGATAAACCGGAAACGGGAACCAATAGCGGCCGTAGGAATTGTGACCGGCCTCGCCGGCGCGGGAGAGAAGAAGCCCATCGCTATGCTCCGCTATTTGAGGGAATGACGTCCGATACGGTTGAGATAGACCAGCATCTCCGCGCCGTAGTCGGTCTGGAGCATCGTCGCGCCCTGGCACAAACTCCAGCCCCAGGTGGAGTCAGGATTTGTGAAACCCCTAACGTCGCCGCGTCCGTTGTTGAGCGTATCCCACATCGTGTTAATCCAGATACGGGGCGCACCGGGCGCGGTGCGTACCTTCTCCAGCTGCGCCGCGCCTTCGTCGGAATCCATGCATACCTCGTACATCGACGCCCTACGCGGCTCCTCGGCGAGCCATTCCGGCAGGATCTTCGCGGCGTACTCGTGCTTCTTCCAGCAGAACTGGATGACGGGCATGTACAGAAGCTCGCCCGACTCGACGTTCTTCCAGTACTCCTTGAATAGACTCTTCGCCTCCGCCGGACCGTGCGTGGACTTCACGAGCACCTCCTTCATCGCGCCCACTTTCTCCACGACCTTGAGGATCTCGTACGGGTGTGCGGTGAACTTGTCGATGTTGACGAGTATCTTGCCCTTCGTAAGCGCAAGCGCCTCCTCGAGCGTGAGGATGTCGTAGTCCGTGGCCTTCGCGTCCTTGCCGCCCTGGTTGCTCTTGAGCTTGAACTGCTTGATTTCGGCGAGCGTGAGGTCCTTCACCTTGCCCTTGCCCGTGGTGGTGCGGTTGAGGGAGCCGTCGTGCAGCATCACGAAGTGTCCGTCCTTCGTCATCTGGGTGTCTAGCTCCACGATGTCCGCGCCGAGCGCGATACAGCTGAGGATCGCGTCTTTGGAGTTTTCGGGGAAGTTGCGCCAGTCGCCGCGGTGCATCGCCACGAACACGTAGTTGCGGTCGTTTGACAGCAGCTTTTCGCGGATGAGCTCGGTGCGCGTCTGCGCCGCCGCAGGTGCGGCCATGATGATTGCCAACGCCGCAGATGCTGCGGCTGAGATGAACGTGCGTCTTTTCATTTCGTTGCCTTTCTTTTGGTTTGATTAAATCACCTACTTTTCGTCCAACGCCGCTTATTATATCACATTTTAACACTTGGTGCTTGCAGCGCTATGGTTGTTTCGTCAGACTTTCGGGCACAGGTTCCGCACACATCTCAAGTTCCAACTGTCCGCCGTCCGTCACTTCCTTCGTTGTGATCCATGCGCGGTTGATCGGCTTGCCGTTCAGCTTGGCCGAGCGGATGTAGATGTTTTTCCTGGAAACCCCGTTCGCGCGGATGGTGAAGCTCCCACCCTTCGCGTACTTCGGATCGAGGCGGAACGACACCTCGGGGAACACCGGGCTCGTGAGTATCCACACGCCGCTACCGGGACACGCCGGATGGAGTCCGCTCGCGGCGAGGATGTACCATGCGCTCATCTGCCCTTCGTCCTCGTTGCCCACGTAGCCGTACACATCATTGCCATACGCACCCTCGCAGATCCGTCGCGTCCATTTCTGCGTGAGCCACGGCCTACCGCAGTACGGGAACATGAACGGCACGAGATGCGTGACCTCGTTCGGATGGTTGTAGCAGTCGCCCCACATGAAGTTCGCCGGTGCCTTTTCAAAGAAGAGCTCCAGCTCGTCGGCGAATTTCCGCTCGCCGCCCATCAGCTCGATGAGACCGTAGATGTCGTGCGGGACGAACCATCCCTGCTGCCAGGGGTTGGACTCCACCGCTCCCTGTCCGTGTACATGCCGTCCACGCCATGGCGTCCACGATCCGTCCGCCTTGCGGCTGCGCATCCATCCCGCCTCCTTGCTCCAGATGTTCCTGTACCATCCGGCACGTTCGTAGTAGCGCTTCGCGTCGTCCGTCTTGCCGAGCATCTCCGCAAACTTGCCCATGCACCAGTCGTCGTAGGCATATTCGAGCGTCACGGAAAGCGAGTTGGGCGTCCAGCCACACGCGGCGTTTCCGCGCTTCCGGGATGTGACATCGGCAAGACGCCATGCAGTCTCCGCATCCCAGTTGCGAATGCCCTTCTCATACGCATCGGCGATGCAGGGGATGATGGGGTTTCCGACCATGCAGCCCGACGTGCATCCGAAGATGTCCCAGACGGGCAGCGTATCGCGCGGACCGAGTTCCGTCCAGCGGATCATGGAGTTGATCGTGTCATTCACGATGTCGGGACGAATCAGCGTGAGAAGCGGCATCTCGCTGCGGAATACGTCCCATCCGCTGAACACGGTCCGCGCGGTGAAGCGCTCGTTGCGGTATATCTTGCCGTCGCTACCCATGTATCGGCCATCCACGTCGCCGATCATGCGCGGGTCGATGAGCGCGTGGTAGAGACACGTGGCGAACACGATCCGTTCATCGACGCTCCCGCCCTTCACCTTCACGCCGGCGAACGCGTCGCTCCAGAGGGCGCGCGCGGCGCGGCGGGCACGGGCGAAGTCGAAATCTGGCATGTCGCTCGCAAGGTTCTTGCGCGCACCGTCCTGATCGACGTATGAAAGCCCGGCGCGCATGAGAATCTGCTCGCCCGGTGACGTCTCGAACTCGGCGAAGAATCCGGTATTCGTGCCGGTGTAGTCGCGGCAATTCTCGAACACATTGTCCTTGTCCCACACGCCGAACCGCTTGAACGGCTTGGAGAACGCACAGGTGAAGTGCAGCACGTAGTGGACGCGTCCCGCGCCGTGTCCCCAGCCGCCGTCCTGCCACGGGCACTCCATGCGCCCTTCGATCGTATGGTCATCCACGACGCGCACATGCTGGCGCGAGTGCTTCAACCAGCGTCCGAGCTGCCCTATGCGCCGCCCAAGGTCGATCTGGATGCGCGCCTCCTTCGATTCTGGATAAGTGAAGCGCAGGATGCCCGCGCGCGGCGCGGCGGCCATCTCGGCGCGGATGCCGTAGCGGTCGAGCGTGACGGCGTAGTACCCCGCCTCGGCGACCTCGCGCTCGTGGGAGTAGGCGCTCTTCGCCTTGTCGCGGTCGAGGTTGCGCGCGCCGACGGTCGGCGTCACCTGAAAGTTGCCGAAGTCGCCGTACCAGCCCACGCCGGAGAGGTGCGTGAAGCTGAAGCCCTCGATCGTCTCGTGGTGGTACGAATAGCCGCAGCCGTTGTCGCCGCCGGTGATGGTGTCAGGCGAGAGCTGGACCATGCCGCACGGCGTGGCGGCGCCGGGGAACGTCTTGCCGAGGCCGTGTCCCCCGAGCGCACTGCGTGGATGTTGCGTGACGGCACCGATGAACGGGTTCACCTCGTCCGCCATGTCCTCGCACGGACGTTCTCCGCCGAAGGAGTACGGACGCGATCCGTTCCACCATGTGAGCATCGACTTGGGCGAGAAGGCGTTCGTGCGCTCGTCCACGAGCCGCCAGATCTCGCCGTCGGCGGAGCACCAGATCGCCCACGACTTCGGATTGCGCTCCGGGTAGCGGTCGGCGTCGTTTGCACTGCAGAAGTTATACTTCGCCACTGGCTTCGCGCCATCTGGGAGGCGGAAGTAAACGTCGAGCCAACTTGCCGGATCGCCTTCGCGCAAGGCGAGCTTCCCCACGCAGAGTTTCGTCTTGGGATTTCCGTCGAAGAGCTTTTCGGCGGTTTCCCGCGCAAAGTTCGTGCGCGACGCGAAACACTCGCCGGGAGCAAGCGACTTCGCCGCACGCGGCGGAACAAGCTTCATGCCGTTGCCGTTCACGCGCGAGCCGTCCGACGCGTAGAGCGAGAACTCGCCCAGCTGCGCGATGTCCCCGCCGCCGATTTCGCGTATTGCAAGCCGGTAGTACATTGCCTGCGCCGACGCATGAGCCAACAACAGCAACAAAACTGTTGCGAATGCTTGAAACATACGCACTCGGGCACCAAGGCATTTCTTTTTGCCAATCATTTTTGCTTCCTTGCTCAGAACCGCGCTAAATGATACCATTTCACGATTATATAGTCAAGGGAGGTAGTTGCGGGCATATCCGCGAATCGTGCATCAACCACAAAGCAGCCACGAAAATGGTAAGGCGGGTGATGAATTTTGTAGTGCAGAATGGCTCATAATCGGTTATACTATGTGCTGTTTCCACCAACGGAGAGATAATAATATGAAAAACATCTTCATGACTGTAGTTACGGTATGCGCCGCTCTTACACTTGTCGCGGCGATTGATCCCGTGCGCCAGGCGCGCGAACAGCTTGCGCTCGTGAAGCCCGACGCCGCACGGCGCGCGCTCACGGACCTCAAGAACAATCCAAAATACGATTACGCCAAGAACGCGGCCGCCATCGAGGCGCTGATCTCGCAGGTCGATAAGGTGAAGGCCGACCTCGAGAAAGGCGACGACGCGGCGAAGGCCGCCGCCGTGCAGCTCGTGGAGAACTACCGCAAGGCGATGCTCGCGAACCCGGTCCTAGACTTCGACAAGATCCTCTGCGTCCACCGCAAGATCGGCAACCCGCGCGGCGCGTTCGGCGGACGCGGCAGCGGCATGACCGGACTCAACGCCGAGAACCACATGGTCGCTCCGCGCACGGGCTTCGAGAACGAGATCGGCGTGTTGAGCGACATCCGCGGCACTCCGACGTTCCGTCCTCTCTACAAACCGGCGGACAAGACCTCCATCGTGCGCGACATCGACCTCGACTTCGACGCCTCGCGCATCCTCTTCACCGGCTACCGCGGCTTCAACAACCTCTTCGGCATCTACGAGATCAAGACCGACTTCTCGAAGCTGTCCGACAAAATGCCCTACCAGAAGGCGGAGCTTGTCTCGCCCGAGGAGCACAAGGACATCCAGTGGTGGGACGCCTGCTACCTCCCGAACCGCGACCAGTTCGTGATGCTCGGCACGGCGGCGTACCAGTTCCTCCCGTGCGAGGACGGCAACATGCCGATGGCCGTGATGTACCGCAAGGACCGCAAGACCGGCGAAATCCGCCAGCTCACCTACGAGCAGGACTCCGACTACACCCCCAACGTCACGCACGACGGACGCATCCTCTACACGCGCTGGGAATACTCCGACCAGCCGCACTACTGGAGCCGCGTGCTGATGACGTGCAACCCCGACGGCATCGGACAGCTCTCCGTGTGGGGCTCCAACTCGTTCGTGCCGACGTTCTTCTACTGCGCGCGCACCGTACCCGGCGAGCCGCACCTCATCACGATGATCGGCGGCGGACACCACGACCGCGCCGAGGTGGGGCGTTTCTTCCAGATCGACCCGTCCCTCGCGCGCGCCTATCCGTTCAAGTACGATCCGCCCGACCGCGACTGGGGCCCCGCGCGCCACACGCTGCGCATCCCCACGAAGGTGCTGCCGAAGGAGAAGACCGGCATGGTCCACGAGTTCACGGGCTGGGGCCAAGACGTGGAGGGCGACATGGCCGACCCCTACACGATGAACCAGTTCGCGCGCGGCAAGCCGTACTTCTCGCATCCGTGGCCGCTTGACGCGAAATACAATCTCGCCACGGTGAAGGCGGCGCCCGACGCGCTCATGGGACTCTACCTCGTGGACGTGTTCGACAACGTCACGCGCATCGCGGAGGCGGAGGACGGGCTCTACCTCGAGGCCATGCCGTTCGCGCCGCGAAAGCGTCCGCCGATCATCCCCGACCGTTCGGTGAAGGGCAAGAAGACGTGCAGCGTCCACATCGCCGACATCTACAACGGCCCCGGGCTCAAGGGCGTGCCGCGCGGCACGGTGAAGAAGATGCGCCTCTTCAGCTACCACTACAACTACCACAAGACGGGCGGGCATTCCTCCACCGGCTGGATCGGCTACCGCCGTTCCGGCTACAATGAGCGCGTGGAAAGCGGCTGGGACGTGAAGCGCATCCTCGGCACGGTGGACATCGAGCCCGACGGCAGCTGCTGCTTCGAGATGCCGGCCAACACGCCCATATCCGTGCAGCCGCTCGACGAGAAGGGCCAGGCCGTGCAGCTCATGCGTTCCTGGATCGTGGGCATGCCCGGCGAGCGCGTCTCGTGCACCGGCTGCCACGAGGACAACCGCTCGTCCATCCACACGAAGCGCACGATCGCGGACGAGAAGTACTTCAAGGGCGAGATCCAGAAGATCAAGCCGACCGACGGCGACGGGATTCGTCCGTGGGGCTTCGCGAACGAGATGTTCCCCGTCGTGCGGAAGTACTGCCTGAGCTGCCATGGTGACAAGGAGAAGTCTCCTCTCGCCAAGGCCGACCAGGGCGGCTTTGCCGAAGGCGGCAAGCTGAGCGGCAAGCGCCTCTGGATGGGTACTGCCGAGGAAGCGTACCGCGTGCTGCATCCCTACATCCACCGTCCCGGTCCCGAGAGCGAGGAGACGATGCTCCCCGTGATGGACTACCACGCGTCGACGAGCCCGCTCGTGCAGATGCTCCGCAAGGGACACCACGGCGTGAAGATGGCGCCGGAGGACTGCCTCAAGATCTACGAGTGGATCGACCTCAACTGTCCGTTCCACGGCAAGTGGAGTCCGCCCTCGCTCGCGAAGCCCGACCACTGGGTGCAGCATCCGGTGCCGGACCAGGCGAAGCGCCGCAAGGAGCTTGCGATCGCGTACGCAAACGTGGATGACGATCCCGAGGCCGAGCACGACCGCTACGCCGCCGTCGTCGCGAAGCGCGAGGTGAAGCCCGTCGCGCCGGAGCCGAAAAAGCCCGCGCCGGCCACGCCGAAGGTGAACGGTTGGCCGATGAACGAACTGCAGAGCGCGGACGCGCAGCTCGGCGCCATCTGGCAGATCGCACCCGTCACGACCAAGACGATCATCCTGGGCGCGGGACAGTCCATGACCTTCCGCCGCATCCCCGCGGGCGTGTTCGTGATGGGCAGCGCGAACGGCTACCCGGACGAGCGTCCGCAGGCGGTCGTGCGCATCGCGAAGCCGTTCTGGATTTCCGAGATGGAGGTGCAGAACCAGCAGTACAATGCGTTCGATCCGGAGCACGACTCGCGCTACCAGGACGAGTTCGGCAAGGACCACGTGTTCCCCGGCCACATCGGCAACCACCGCCGCCAGCCCGTCGTGCGCGTCTCGTGGAACGAGGCGATGGCCTTCTGCGCATGGCTCTCGAAGACGTGCAACGTGAAGGCGTCGCTTCCGACCGAGGCGCAGTGGGAGTGGGCCGCGCGCTCCGGCACCGATACGCCGTTCCCGTGGGGCGGGCTCGACGACGACTTCTCGAAGTTCGCGAACTTCGCGGACCGCGACGTGCGCTTCCAGGTTGTCGGCTTCGACGGCGGCGGCAACATCCGCAGGCGCCGTCCGTTCGAGATCTGGCAGAACTACCCGCTGCACGAGGAGCGCTGGCAGGACGACTGGTTCAACCTGAACTACGTGGGTCGTGCGAACTGCAACCGCTGGGGCCTCTACGACATGCACGGCAACGCGAGCGAGTGGACGCGCAGCGACTACGCGCCGTATCCGTACGTGGATGGCGACGGACGCAACGACGGCAATCCCAAGGCGAAGAAAGTCGCGCGCGGCGGCTCGTTCGCGTCGCGTCCGCGCGACGGCACGAGCTCCTTCCGCCTCGCGTACGAGCCGTGGCAGGCAGTTTACGACGTCGGCTTCCGCGTGGTGCTCGAAATCGAAGAGTAAGACTTACCTCTTCGCAAGGTACTCCCTTAGTCCGGCGTTGCGCAGGCGGCACGCCGGACATTTGCCGCATCCGGCACCGGGAATGCCGTTGTAGCAGGTGATGGTTTCATTTGCGATCATGTCGAATACGCCGAGCTTCGCCGCCAGCGCCCATTCGTACTCCTTGGTTTTGTCCATGAACGGCGTCACGATCTTGAACGGCCATTCCATGGCTAGGCGCATCATCCGCTCCTGCGCCCTTATGAACGGGCGGCGGCAATCGGGGTAGCCGGAATAGTCCGCCTGGCTCACGCCGGTGTATATTTCGGTCGCGCCTAACGATTTCGCCCACACTCCGGCGGCGAGCAGAAAGAACGCGTTGCGCCCTTCGACTACGGTGTTGGGGCAGCTTCTGCCGCTTGCGCGGGTGATGGCGGCGGAATGGCTGAAAAGGGCGTTGTCGGTGAGATGACGGTAGAAGTCCATGCCCACGACGGCGTGCCTCGACACTCCGAAGTGCTTTGCGATGCGGCGGGCGTATTTCGTTTCGACTGCGTGGCGCTGTCCATAGCGGAACGTGATTGCGGCGACTGTCCCCGCTCCGTACTTGCGCACGGCCAGGGCCAGGCAAAGGGCGGAGTCCTGTCCGCCGCTCAGCACCACGACTGCTTTTATTTTTTCCATGGCGGGAGTATAGCAGATTACGTTCTGCGATACAAGCCCGAGCATACTATAATCCTGTATAGCACATAGGGCGTCTGTATAGTTCCCTCAAATCGTCGTAAGTCGTTTTTCCTTGGAAATCCCGTTGGCACGGCTTGTGCTACACAAGCATAATGCAAGAATCACCAGTAAGATAAGACTAGCTATGGCAAGGTATAAGAACATCAAACGGACGGCGAGCATCCGTCATGCGATCAAGTTCTGGTGGAACATCGTCAAGAACTACGACGAATACGTGTATGACCAGGATTTCTTCGATATCGTCGCGTACAACTTGAAACGCGACGAAGTGGCAGCAATCATACGCGGCAATTTCAGCGACAAGGAGCTGAGGCCGTTGGTGGAGGCCAAGGAGGAGCAATTGGAGCTGGACCGCGACAACACCGGGTTCATGCTCAAGCGCATTTGGAACGACAAGCCTCTGCGCAAGGGATGCCGTGCGGTCCTCAAGATCATGCGCGACCGCATTCTGCGCAAGCTCGTGCCGGGCGACGACGACGTCCGCTTCGAACGCCGCTTCGCCGACCTCTGCAAGTTTCTCGGGCTGGACAAGGTGGAGAGCGAGCTGTTCATGCTCATGTACGTACGCTCGGCGACGGTTTTCGACGACCTGCCTGTGGCCGATGAGAACTCCGACCGCCCAATCTACTATTCCATGTCCATTGACCGTTCGTACCCAGAGGTGCTAAAGGCGCTGTCCCGCCAGGGCAAGCTCATGCGCTACAACTGCATTACCGACGAATACTGGTTCAACTACGCTGAGTTCGGCGGGTATTTCGATGGCCTCGACGGCGCTCCGCTCAACGAGCGCTACTACCGCATGGACGCGTCCGAGGCGCTACCGTGGAACTTCTTCGGCAAACTCGCTCGCGAGGACGGCGCGGTGCTGAAGGAGATGCTCTCGGCGCGTCGCGAGGGCGGACGCCTGAACGTGCTCTTCTACGGTGCCCCAGGCGCTGGTAAGACGAGTTTTGCGCGGACGCTCGTTGCCGAGGCGGGTCTGGCGAGCTACGAGCTCCTGCAGGGGGAATCGGACGGAAAGAACGTCTCTGCAGCGACGCGCATGGCGGGAATTCAGATCTTCAACGAGCGCATGGCGGGGGGCGGGAAGGTGCTTGTGATCGACGAGGCGGATGAACTTCTGCGTACGATGGGGGACGTCTTCGGCGTCCGTTCGCGCGGCGGGTCCGAAAAGGGCGTTATCAACACGATCCTCGACGGGATGCAGATGCCGGCGATCTGGATATCGAACGCGCCTGCGGAGGAAATGGACGAGTCGGTGCGTCGCCGTTTCGACTATTCGGTCCACTTCCGCGCGCTCACGCTCGCGCAGCGTGAGAAAATCTGGCGCAACAACATCCGCCGCCTCGACATGGGCGCACTCATCCCCGAGACCTCCGCCGCGGCGCTGGCCGAGCGCTACGAGACCAGCGCCGGCGGCATAACGATGGTGCTGGAGAACGTCAAGAGGCTCAATCCGGACTCCGTCCGCGCGGCGGAGCTGGTGGAACGCATCATGCGTCCGCACTGCGAGCTGATGCACTCCGCAATCCAAGACGGCAAGGGGAAACCCGCCGCCGACTACTCTCTCGAAGGACTGAACATCAAGGGCAACGTGGGTCTGGACAAGATCGTAGAGGCCGTGCGCAACTTCCAGGCGGGGTGCGGACGCAAGGCACAGACCCCGCAGGCTGATCGTCCGCGCATGAACCTTCTCCTCTGGGGACCGCCCGGCACCGGCAAGACCGAGTACGTGAAGTACCTTGGCTCCGTCCTCAAGACCAAGGTCGTGGTGAAGATGGGGTCGGACCTCCTCGACAAATACGTCGGCGGCACCGAGGAGCGCATCGCCTCGGCCTTTGCCGAGGCGGAGGCGGAGAAGGCGATTCTCTTCCTCGACGAGATCGACGGCCTTCTCCAGAGCCGTGCGCGCGCCGACCACAGCTGGGAGGTTACGCAGGTCAACGAGCTTCTCCACCAAATGGAGAACTTCGACGGCGTCATGGTGGGGGCTACCAACTTCTTCGATAATCTCGACCAGGCCGTGCTCCGCCGTTTCACCTTCAAGATCGAGTTCGGGTATCTCGACGGCGCGGGGAAGCGCATGTTCTTCGAGCGCATGTTCGGGACGCATCTTAATGAATCCGAGGCTTCGCGCCTCGACGCCGTGGCCGAACTTGCCCCCGGCGACTTCCGCACCGTGCGCCAGTCGCTCTACTACCTTGGTACTGCGGTGGACAACTCCATGCGCATCGGCGAGCTCGAAAAGGAGGCGTCCGTCCGCCGCGGCGCCCGCAGCGCGGCAATCGGATTCTAAGGGAGGTAAGCGCAATGGTGATTGAAATAGAGAAAGAGCTTGTGGCGGCGCGCGCCATCGCAAGCGCATCCGGCGACAAGATGTTCGTCCTCAGCTGCGTCCTCTCCGGTGTGTTCTCAGAGGTGTCGTCTTCTCCGTATGCGCCCGACGTCAAGGTCGATTCGGAGGAGGAGGTCGTCGACGGACTTCTCAGGATACTGTACGACAAGGACACCTCGATCAGGCATTCCCGGCTGATCCGCCTGTATCTTGCCATGAATGGCCACGCGCACTCGCAGTTCATGGAGGCCGTGAACTTCAGGGATGGACGCGATATCGCGCATAATGACGAAGTGGCTCGTTACTGGATGGAGAAGGCGGCCGAAAACGGCAGCGCCGGGGCGCAGAACGACCTTGGCGTGATGTGCTCGAACGGCATCGGCGGCGAGGCTGACCAGGAGAAGGCCGTGTACTGGTACATGAAGAGCGCTGAAAGCGGAGACGTAATCGCAAAGGGGAACCTCGGTCAGAACCTTGCCCAGGGTATCGGGATCAAGAGAAACTATATGAGGGCAGCCCAGTTGCTCAAGGAAAACCTCAGCGTCAATCCCTACAACGCCTGGAACCACCTGTTGCTTGCCAAATGCTACGAACACGGCGTTGGCGGGCACAGCGGCCGCCGCCTCGCCATGTACCATTACCAGGAGGCATCCGACTTCGGTTCCCCCCTTGCTCGCGCCGCCCTCCGCCGGCTGAAGGCGGGGCGCGGAAAAACACACAGAAAACCGCAACCAGAGTCGGAACAGGAAAACAGGGAACCGGTTTCGGGAAATATGGTATAATAATGCCGTCCCTTTGGGAGGCAAAAGAATGAAAGTATGCAAATTCGGTGGTAGCTCGCTTGCGGACGCAGGCCAGCTGACCAAGGTTATAGACATAGTGCTGTCCGATCCGCAGCGGCGGATCGTGGTGGTTTCCGCGCCGGGCAAGCGCGACAAGGACGATACGAAGGTCACGGACCTTCTGATCGCGCTGGCGAAGTGTGCGCTTGAAGGCAGGAACACTGCGTCCGCTCTGAATGCGGTCGTCGCGCGCTACGCGGCAATCGCCAAGGGTCTGGACCTCGGCGACGAGATCGTGCGCGAAATCAAGGAGGACCTGGAGTCGCGTCTCGCGCAGGTTCCGTCCGCCGGCGGCAACGCCGGGATATTCATGGACCTTCTCAAAGCTGCAGGCGAGGACAACAGCGCCAAGCTCGCAGCGATCGCGTTCCAGAAGCGCGGCAAGAAAGCACGTTACGCCTCGCCAAAGGACACCGGCATGGTGCTTCAGGGCGAGCCCGGCAACGCCACGCTCGACCCAGATTCGTACAAAAGGCTCGCGCGCGCGTTCGCGGACTTCGAGGGCATCGTCGTTTATCCCGGCTTCTTCGGTTACCGCGCCGACGGTACGGTGGCAACGTTCCCACGCGGCGGCAGCGACATCACGGGCTCCATCCTCGCGGCGGCCGTGCGTGCGGACGTGTACGAGAACTTCACGGACGTTGACAGCGTCTATCCCGTAGATCCCCGCCTTGTACCAGAGGTGAAGACCGGCATCGACACGATGACATACCGCGAAATGCGCGAGCTTTCCTATGCGGGCTTCGGCGTGTTCAACGACGAGGCGATCTTCCCCGCCGTGCAAGCGCGCATCCCGATAAACGTGCGCAACACGAACCATCCCGCCGAGCCAGGCACGATGATCGTGCAGACGCGCCGCGTGATGCCCGGCACCGTCACCGGCATCGCCGCTGCGAACGGCTTCACCAACATCATCATCGACAAGTATCTGATGAACCGCCAGATCGGCTTCACACGCAAGCTGCTCGCCATCCTTGAGGAGGAGGGCGTGAGCTACGAGCATACGCCCAGCGGCATCGACTCCATTTCGGTGATCATCCGTTGCGAGAAGTTCGACCCGGCACTGGAGAAGAGGACGGTCGCGCGTATCAAGCGCGAGCTCAACCCCGACAGCGTGATAGTGTCGCACGACTACGCGATCCTGATGGTCGTGGGCGAAGGCATGTGCTACTCCGCAGGTATGCTCGCGCGTGCCACCACTGCGCTCGCCCGCGCCGGTATCAACATCTCCATGGTCAATCAGGGCGCGAGCGAAGTGTCGTTCATGATCGGCATCCGGTCAGCAGACCACGACCGCGCCGTGCGCGCACTCTACAACGAGTTTTTCGGCGAGTGACCACTAACCACCAACTACCAACTACTAACTACCGACTACTAACTATGAAGAAGAAACAGGAAAACGTAACGGCCGTCATCGAGCTGAAGATCACGCCGGCGAAGGATACGGGCTTCGCGAAGATCGCGCAGAAGATCGCGAAATTCCCGCAGGTGGAGGCGTGCTTCCTCATGAGCGGCGCGTACGATCTGCTCGTGTTCGTGAACGGCGCGTCGCTGCAGGAGGTGGCCCTCTTCGTGAGCGCACAGCTTTCCACGATCGAGGGCGTGCTTTCCACCGCTACGCACTTCATGCTCAAGACCTACAAGGCGAAGGGGCTTCTCGCGGACTTCTCCCCGGACCGCCGTCTTCCCATCGTCTGATCCATGAACCGGTCCGGAATGCGTAGAACGTTCATCGCGCCGCATGTGGCGGAGCTGCCCAAAAGCGGCATCCGCGCGTTTTTCGACATCGTCGCCCAGCGGAAGGATGTCATTTCGCTCGGCGTCGGCGAGCCGGACTTCGACACGCCCTGGCACGTCTCGCGCGCAGCGGTGACGGCGCTTGAAAACGGCCAGACGCACTACACCTCCAATCTCGGCACGCCAGAACTGCGGCAGGCCATCGCTGCATACCTAAAACGCCGTTTCAATGCTCCGTTCGAATGGCGCAACCAGATACTCGTGACTGTAGGCGTTTCCGAGGCGATTGACCTCGCCATCCGCGCCATCACATGTCCCGGCGACGAGATACTCTACCATGAACCGTGTTTCGTGAGCTATGCGGCCACGATACGCCTGGCGCACGGCGTCCCCGTGCCGGTCGAAACGCGTGTGGAGGACGGCTTCCGCCTGACGGTTGACGCGCTTGAGCACAGTGTCACGCCGCGCACGAAGGCGCTGCTCCTCAACTTCCCGTGCAACCC
Source organism: uncultured bacterium (assembly GCA_902779865.1). GTDB lineage: Bacteria > Verrucomicrobiota > Kiritimatiellia > RFP12 > UBA1067 > RUG572. The sequence goes on along the minus strand of CACZDG010000014.1, from coordinate 22,069 downwards.
CACGGGCGCGACTCTCTCACGCACGGATATGAAGGCGATCGCGAAGTTCGTGTTGAAGCACGACCTGCTGCTCCTCGCGGACGAGGTGTATTCCGAATTGATCTACCCGCCGAAGGGTGTGTCCGCCAAGCCTACGAGCTTTGCATCCATCCCGGAACTGAAGAACAACCTCGTGTTGCTGAACGGTTTCTCGAAGTCATGGGCGATGACTGGCTACCGCCTTGGTTATGCATGCGGGCCTAGGGACGTCGTCGATGCGATGATGAAGATCCACCAGTACGGCATCATGAGCGCTCCAACACTCTCGCAGGCAGCAGGCGTGGAGGCGATGGAGCACGGCGACGAAGACGTGGCACGGATGCGCGCCGAATACCGCCGCCGCCGCGACTTCCTCGTGCCGGCGCTCAACGCGGCGGGATTGAAGACGCTTCTTCCCGCCGGCGCGTTCTATCTCTTCACCGACATCCGTTCCACGGGCCTCACCTCGCAGGAATTCGCAGTGCGGCTCTTGGAGGAGAAGTCCGTCGCATGCGTGCCGGGCAGTGCGTTCGGCGCGTGCGGCGAGGGGTTCGTGCGCTTCAGCTACGCGACGTCGCTGGAGAAGATCAAGGAAGCGGCCGCGCGGATAGCGGAATTCGCGAAAGGCGCAAGGAAAAAACGGTGAAAAATTAGGGTAATAGTGTCATGGCACAGGAATGGAACATCAAGAGTCGCGGACACATCTGCTCCGTATGCCAGAAACCGCTGATCGACAAGGCACCGGTCATATCCGTCCTTAAGGAGCTGCCGGACGGATACGAGCGTCAGGACTGCCACCCGGAATGCTGGAAAACAGCTCCGCGCGACTGGGAGCCGTTCAGCTCGTGGGAGGGCGTGTACCTCGCGCCGCCGCCGCCGGACGCGAAGAAGGAGCCGTTGAAGAAGGAGACGGCCGACGAGCTGCTGCGTCACCTGATCGCGCTTGAAGACCCGGCGATGAAGAACGTGGTGTACGTACTCGCCGTAATGCTCGAGCGCTCGAAGATACTCATCGAGCGCGACGCGAGGGAGCAGCCCGACCACACGATCATCCGCGTTTACGAACACCGCAGGACGGGTGAGTCGTTCGTTGTGCTTGACCCGCGTCTGCGCCTTGAGAACCTCGCGGACGTGCAGCAACAGGTTGTCGCGCTCCTTTCCGGCACAAAGACGCTCGGAGAGGTCTCCGCCGCCGAGGAGCAATCTGCCGCCGCAGAAAACTCCGCCGCAGAATAAACCTAAAAAAGCATTACGGGTGGAAGCAGGCAAAACGGACTGCGCCGCATTCCGTGCTCACCGGCATTTCAGACCTGCAACGGTCGTCTGCGAAAGCGCAGCGCGGAGAGAAGGCGCATCCGCTCGGCCACTGGTCTGGCGGCGGAACGGTGCCGGGGATGTCCGCAAGCGGCGCGTCACGCGGCGCGTCGAGCGCCGGCACGGCCGCAAGGAGTCCGCGCGTGTATGGGTGGCGGGGATGGGCGAGCACTTCGAGAACCGGCCCCGATTCCACGATCTGCCCCGCGTACATGACGTTGACGGAATCCATGCGCCCCGCGACGAGGCCGAGGTTGTGCGTGATGAGCAGCACCGCCATGCCTGTTTCGGCGGCAAGGGAGTCGATTAGCTCAAGCACCTGCTTCTGCGTAGTCACGTCGAGGGCGGTGGTCGGTTCGTCGGCCACGAGCAGGTCCGGCGACGCCGCGAGCGCCATTGCAATCATCGCGCGTTGCTGCTGTCCGCCGGAAAGCTCGCACGGGTATGCGTGCGCGGCGCGGCGCGGATCGGGAAGACCCGTGCGCGCAAGCAGCTCAACCACCTTCTCCTCGGCGGCGGCCTTGGGCATTCCCTTCGGCAGCGCCTCGCGTATCTGCGCGGATATGCGCATCACCGGGTTGAGCGAATCGGACGGATTCTGGAACACGTAGGATATGCTCTTCCCCGTGAACGTGGTCGTGCCGGAGATGTACGCACTGTCGGTTGGCGGCAGCTGCGCAAGCGAAAGCGCAGTCAGCGACTTTCCGCAGCCGGACTCGCCCACGAGCGCAACGCGCCCGTGCTCCGGCACCGAGAAACTAACGTCCCGCACCGGCACCGTTTCGTGTCCGCCTCGCCTGAACGCAACCCTGAGATTCTTTACTTCCAACAGCATTGTTAACCCTCACTTGAACATCTTGGAAAAATCGCCCGGACCGAGCGTAACCGGCTCTGAACCCGGCACCTCCAGACGGCACGATGCGCCGTCCGGCACTTTTACGTACACCATCACCTGTCCGCTCTTCTGCCTCTCCCAGCTTGCGACGATGTCGCCGTGCGGGGTTGGGACAGTTCCCGACGCCCATGTGATGCGGGACGTCTTTGGAACGCGGAAGGAGAACGTGTCGAAGCCCGGAGACGTCGGTTCGATTCCGAGCAGGTAGTTGGTGAAAAGCCCAGCAATTGCGGTGTCGGGATGGGCTTCGTCGCCCCAGCCCTTGCGGACAAGCCCCATGCACTCGCTCGTGAGGCGCATGCCCTTCCATGACGGGTCGAGTATCTTCCGCCAGTTGTGCGCGTCAATGACGGCGATTGCGGCGTCCGCATCGCCGTATTCGAACTTGCCACGCGCGGCCATTGCCTGAAACTTGCCGTGTCCGATGCGCCTGAGCTGCGGCATGATCCTCGCCGCCTCATCGTGCGTGGCAAACCGCGCCGCAAGCGCAAGCGCGTTCGCCTCCAAGCCCATCTTGCCTTCCTCGGCAGAGAGGCGGAAGCGGCCCTTCCCGCCGTCCCATAACACCTTGCGTATCGAAACCGCGAGCTTGTCAGCGGCGGCTGTCCAGCGGTCGGCGTCCGCCTGTGCGCCAAGCGTCCGCGCCATCTGCGCGGCATCGACGTAAGTCTTCCACAGGAGGATGTTCATGTACGACCTGTGGTGCAGCGAAGTGCCGCCGAACACGAGTCCTGCCGCATGTTTGCACGTTTCCTTGCGCTGCTCGAAGATGCCTGTATCAGGATTCTGGTACCGCGCAAGGTACGCCATCAGCCCCTGGACGACAGGATATACCTTGCGAAGAAGGTCGATGTCGCCCGTGTAGAAGTAGGTGTCCCACGCAACGGGCACGAGCCACGCGGCGAATTCGTCTGAACCAAACGGACCCCACTCGCGCGACTTCGGCACGGCCTGGTCCGGCCATGGCGACGCCTGCACGTATCCTTCCGGCGTGTGGTTCACGGCAAGCATCTCGACGGAGCCTTTCATGTATGGGGCCTTCGGGTTGAAGCCAACGAAGAAACTGCGCTCCGCCCACCAGAGGTCGCCGCTCCACACGAGTCGGTCACGCTTTGCGCCGTCAGCAATGTACGGCAGTGTGCGGACAGGCTTCGGCCCCCAGACGGAATCGTACGATGGAATCGACGAAAGCTCAACCGTGCGCACGCTCGCCTCCCAGATGGCCGCGAGCTGCCTGTCGGAACAGTCGAAGGTGCCGGCGCGTTCGCCAGCCGAATGGACGCGGTCGTTAGCGAACGCGAAGGACGCAAGCGTGACAGGTTTCGCCGCGCCATCGAGGCGCAGCCGCACGTAGCGAACGAGTCCCTGCAGGAGCGGCGCACGGTAAACGGCGTTGGAGGCAAGCGCGTAGCTTTCGTAGCGGTCAATGTTCGCTGGAAGGATCGGAAGGTCAACGTCGCGGCCAAGGTAACGAGCGGACGTCTCACGCCAGAAATCACCCTTGGGGCCGAGTCCGTCTGGATGGCAGGAGTAGGAAATGCGCAAAGTGGCTGAAGGATCGTTTTCCGTCACGCGGAAGACAGGATAGCCACCCACGCCCGCCCCGCCGTAATCAAGGCGCACATCCGCGCCCGGCTGGAGCGTAATGGAGTCAAGCTCCGTAACCACAAGCCGCCATGCCCCGACATCCGGCTTCGGCGGAAGTTCGAGGTTGCCGAGGTCGTCGGAAACGTACGTGATTTGCTCTGGTGGAAGCGCGCCGGCGGCGGGACTGATCCAGCGCAGCGAGTGGAACTTGTCCGGAGACATCCCGCGAAGCGTGCCCGTGTGGAGCTTGCTGCCACTGAAGTCGAGCACGCAGCGGCGGGGATTCTCCTGCGTCATGAACTTGCAGACAATGCCGTCGTCCGGCGCACGCTCCGTGCCGAGGCGCGGCGTGAAGCAAACGTCGCCCCGCGTTTCCTGGACGAGCATCAAGCCTAGGTACACCGCGAAAAGAACCAGCCACGCAGCACCGGACAAGCGTCCGATCGTCTTCGCCTCGCGCGGTTTCCTGAAGTTAAGGCCGAACACGGCAATGAGCAGCGTCGCGAACAGCATCACCGGCAAGTCGCGGGCGAGGATGTAGGGGCTGACGTTCTTGAACGGCGAAATCACCCCGGCGAGCCCAACCACGGCGAGCGTGTTGAAGAAGTTAGAGCCAACGATGTTGCCAAGCACGAACTCGTGCTCGCCCTTCCGCGCCGAGGCGATTGCGCTCGCAAGCTCCGGCAACGACGTGCCAAGGGCGACGACGGTGAGTCCGATCAACAATTCGCTCACGCCCATCACGCGGGCCAAATCCACGCAGCCCCACACCAACACGTGCGACGACCCCACGAGCAGCGCAAGCCCAACCAACAGCAGCAGCCACGCCTTCCACAGCGGCATCGCGGGCATCGCATCGGCCTCGTCTTTCGCTTCCTTCCCACGCACCTGCGACTGGTCGAACCAGCAGTAAAGCGGCATCAACACCCCGAACACGGCGAGAAGCACGATTCCGTCGATGCGCGAGAACCCGCCGCCCGCCGCAACGAGCAGACAGGAAAGAAGCGCGATTCCAATCAGCGCCGGAACTGCCACGAACACGACAGACGGCTTCACCAGGAGCGGCCTTATCAGCGCCGCCACGCCGAGGATCACGGCTATGTTGAACACGCACGACCCGTATGCGTTGCCGAGCGAGAGGTCTGAGTGCCCAGTTGCGCCGGACAGCGCCGATACGCACAGTTCCGGCGCGGACGTCCCGAACCCGATTATCACCATGCCGATGATGAAACGGCTCACGCCAAACGCCTTTGCCAAAGCGCTCGCGCCGTCAACGAACATATTCGCACTCCACGCCAGCGCGGCGAGCCCGCCGACGACGAACGCGATGGAAAGCCAAATTGAAATATCTGGATACATGTCGGTTTGGTATTTTACCATTTCAGCCGCGCTTTCGCAAGCCCGGCAATTCAAGTGATTCATAATCTCAGCGTGTGCGGTCAACAAGCCGCTTGGCAAGCGAGACTAGGAACTCCGTATCGCCGGGCAAGCCGTTGAGCGCGGCAATTGCCGCATCCGTCTCGGTACGCACGCGCGCCGCCGCCACGTCGAAACCGCAAGGAGCGTCGCCATCAAGGAGGTCGTCCTCGTACTGGAAGGCAAGCCCGAGGTGGTAGGCGAAAAGCCGTAGCTTCTCAACTTCCGCGTCATCGCCACCACCTGCAAGCGCGCCAGTCACGGCAGCAGACATGAAAAGGTCAGCCGTCTTGTGTTCGTAGATAAACGGAACATCCTTCTTGCCGTCCGCAATGTCCTCGACCTGTCCGCGCACTACCCCCACCGCATACTTGCCAAACGCGGCGAGCATCTTCGCAAGTGTGCCGGGCCTATTTTCGGGCGTACGCGCAAGCGTCTCGAAAGCGAGCGCCTGCAGGGCATCGCCCACGAGTATCGCGTTCGCTTCGCCAAACTTCGCCCACACCGAAGGCTTGCCGCGACGCTCGGCATCGTTGTCCATCGCTGGAAGGTCATCGTGGACGAGCGTGTAGGAGTGCAGTAGCTCGATGGCGCAAGCGGGCATCAACGCGTCCGCCGCCGCACCGCCGACGGCCTCGGCCGCCGCAAGGCATATCTGCGGGCGTATCCGCTTGCCGCCACCCTCCACGGCCCAGCGCATGGCAGCACAGAGCGTGGCGGGGCGTTCGCCGGAGCGTGGCAATACGGCATCAAGCGCCGCCTCGATTTCAGGCAGGCTTATAGCCATCTTTCAACGTCACCGTGCGGTTGAATACAGGTGCGCCAGGACGCGAATCCTTCGCGTCGGCCACGAAGTAGCCCGTCCGCTCGAACTGGAACTGCTCGCCCGGCGCGGACTCCGCAAGCGCGGGCTCCACGTAGGCGGTAACCTTCTTGAGCGAATCGGGGTTCAGGTACTTCAAGAAACCGTCGGAACCATCGCGCATGGGATCCGGCACGGTGAAGAGCCGGTCGTAGAGACGCACCTCGGCCTTCACGCCGGTCGCGCAGTCCACCCAGTGGATCGTGCCCTTCACCTTGCGGCCGTCGGACGGATTGCCGCCCCACGAACCTTCGTCCCACGTGCAGCGGATCGTCGTGATCTTGCCGTCGGCTTCCTTTTCGATGCCCGTGCACTTCACGATGCACGCGCCGCGCAGACGCACCTCGCGGTCCGGCGCGAGACGGAAGAACTTCTTCTCCGGCACTTCCATGAAGTCGGCGCGGTCGATCCACACCTCCTTCGAGAACGGTACTGTACGCATGCCGGCGGATTCATCGAGCGGGTTATTCGGGAGCTCCACCATCCTCGTTCCCTGTTCCCCGTTCCCCGTTCCCCAATTCTCGATCACGAGCTTGACGGGATCGAGCACGGCCATGCGACGCAGCGCCGTGCGGTTCAACTCCTCGCGTACGCACCATTCGAGCAGCGCGGGATCGGATTCGCTCTCCACCTTCGTCACGCCCACGCGGTCGCAGAACTCGCGAATCGCGCCCGGCGTGAAACCGCGGCGACGCATTCCGCACACGGTCGGCATGCGTGGATCATCCCAGCCCGCGACGTGTCCCTCCGTGACGAGCTGCAGGAGGAGGCGCTTCGACATCACGGTCCACGTGATGTTGAGGCGTGCGAACTCGCGCTGCTGCGGACGAATCTTCACGCCGTTGCGCACCACGAGGAGGCCTTGCTCGTCCATGCGGTCCACCACCCAGTCGTAGAGCGGACGGTGCACCTCGAACTCGAGCGTGCACATGGAGTGCGTCACGCCTTCCAGCGCGTCTTCGATCGGATGCGCGAAATCGTACATCGGGTAGATGCACCACTTGTCGCCGAGATGGTAGTGCGACACGTGGCGGATGCGGTAGATCACGGGATCGCGGAAGTGGATGTTCGGCGAGGCCATGTCGATCTTCGCGCGCAGACACCACTCACCGTCTGCGTACTTCCCGTCGCGCATCTCGCGGAAGATGCGCAGATTGCGCTCTGGATCCGTGTCGCGCGAAGGTGAGGGACGTCCGGGCTTCTCCGGTACGCCGCGGTATTCCTTCCACTCGTCCTGCGTGAGGTTGCAGCAGTAGGCCTGGCCACGACGGATGAGTTCTTCGGCGATCTGGTACATGGTATCGAACATGTTCGACGCATTGTAGAAGCCAGGTTCCTTGCCGTCACCCGCGCCGGACCACTGGAAACCGAGCCAGCGGATGTCGTTCTTGATGTTCTCGGCGTATTCGTCCGACTCCTTCGTCGGGTTCGTGTCGTCGAGGCGAAGATGGCACTCGCCGCCAAAGAGCTTCGCCATGCCGAAGTCCACACACACGGCCTTCGCGTGGCCAATGTGGATGTAGCCGTTCGGCTCGGGGGGGAAGCGTGTTACGACCGTGCCGCCGGTGCGCCCGGCGGCATGGTCTTCCTCGATCCACTGCCGGAGAAAATGCCGGCTAGTGTCGGATTCCTTCTGTTCGTCCATATTAGAAGCGCCCGTTAACAAACGGGAAAAAGAAAGGAGACTTATCGTCAATGAAGTTCAAGAGGCCGACCTGAACGCCACGCATTTGGTGCGCCCAGTTGACCAAGCCAAGTTGAAGGCCGTAGAAGCAATCGCTGAATGCGGTTTTCTCCGAGGCTGCGCATTCCCAGTTGAAAAGGCCTATCTGGCAACCGGCCATTTTGTCAGTAATGTTGACGACGCCGAGCTGTAATCCGCCGAAGTCACTGGTGGTGTTGCACACGCCGAGCTGGAAACCGTCGCCATACACGGACACGTCGTTCCACAGGGAGCACTGGAATCCGACCATGTCGCTTTCAATCAAATTGACTAAGCCGAATTGGGCGCCGGCCATCGCCGATCCCACCACGTTGCCGCCGTTGAGCTGCAGGCCGTTCATGTGCTCGCGCACGCGGCTGCCCCCGATTCCGAAACTCAGGCCGTTGATGTTCTGCACCTCTCCGTAGAGCAGATTGAGGCACACGCCGTCAATGGACGACTTCGCCACTGGTATCTGCCCCGGCGAGAAAACCGAGAACATTACGTAATAATCTGTACTCGCCCTGAGCGCGTATGTGGCGCACAGGATCGACATGACTGCAAACAATTTCTTCATATAACCTCCTTGGATGTGGTTGACGAGATAGAATTATACCCTTATCTGAGCAAAAATGGAAGCATGTTTTTCATTCCCACTCTTTTTTTCTGGCTTCACCATAGCGTCATCTGACCAGGAAGATCAGATAGGCGTTTGCGCGGACGGCGGACAATCTTCGGCGCGTTTACGTCCAGGTCGTTCGCCTCGAGGTTCTCAAGAATCTGCTCTGCGCGCGTGACAACGGCGGACGGAAGCCCCGCCATCGCGGCCACGTGGATGCCGAAGCTCTTCTCCGCCACGCCCGGCGCGACGCGGCGCAGAAACACGACACGCCCTGCATCCTCCTTCACGCGCACCGTCCAGTTCTTCACGCCGTGGAACTTCTCGGCGAGGTCCGTAAGCTCATGGTAGTGCGTGGCGAAGAGAGTCTTTGCTTTCACCTTCGGATTCTCGTGCAGGTACTCTGCCACGCTCCACGCGATCGAGATGCCATCGAACGTTGAGGTGCCGCGGCCGATTTCGTCGAGCACGATAAGCGAACGCGGCGTCGCGTTGTTGAGGATGTTCGCCGCCTCCTGCATTTCCACGAGGAACGTGGAACGTCCGCGCGAGAGGTCGTCGCCCGCGCCAATGCGAGTGAACACGCGGTCGAGCGCACCGAGTCGCATCGCGGCGGCCGGCACAAAGCTACCTGCCTGCGCCATGATGGCAATTGTCGCCACCTGACGGATGTAGGTCGATTTGCCAGCCATGTTGGGACCGGTGATGAGCATGATCTGGTCAGTCGTGCAGTTGAGGCGCGTCGAATTCGGCACGAACGGCTCGGCGTCCGGAAGCTGCTCGATGATCGGGTGGCGTCCGTCGGTGATCTCAAGCACGTCAGAGTCGTCCACCACTGGCCGCACATAGCCTGCGGCAAGGGCACGATCGGCAAAGGAGAGAATCGCATCGAGCTCGCCCACGGCGGAGGCCGTCCGCTGAATCGGTTCTGTGCGCTCGGCCACCTGCGCAACGATATCGCGGAAGAGGTCCTGCTCAAGGACATACGACCGCTCCTGCGCGCCAATAACCTTGCGCTCGTACTCCTTCAGTTCGGGCGTGGTGAAGCGTTCGGCGTTAGTCAGCGTCTGGCGGCGCTCGTACTCCGGCGGCGCACCGACGGCGGCAGCTTTTGAAATCTCGATGTAGAACCCGAACACGCTGTTGCGCCGCACGCGCAACGTCTTGATGCCAGTGCGCTCCACCTCCTTCGCCTGGTACTCGGCAATCCAGCGATTTCCCGCCGCCGCGAGCGAACGCAGTTCGTCAAGTTCTGCGTTGTAGCCGGGAGCAATGAGGTTGCCCTCCGTGAGGAGCACGTTCGGCGACTCGGCTATCGCGCGGTCGATCAGATCAACAACCGCGTTCTCTGACGAAAAGCGCGCAGCGATGTCACCGACCGCAGGTACCTCCGCGACATCGGCGATGATTTCCGGCACCGGGCGCAGGGACGCCGCAAGTGCCTTGAGGTCGCGCGCGTTGGCACGTCCAGAATCGACTTTGGCGACGAGGCGTTCGAGGTCGCGCACGTCTCCAAGGCGCGAGCGCAAGGACGAAAGGCGTATACGGTCCTTCACGAACGCCTCCACGCAGTCAAGGCGCGCGTTGACGTCCTCCACGCGCCGAAGCGGCTGACGTATCCACGCGGCGAGACGACGCGCGCCCATCGGCGTACAAGTCGCGTTCAACACGCCGAGAAGCGACGCCTCGCGCGAAACGCCGTCGCCGGGCAGGAGCGCGAGGTGGCGGATCGTGCCCGCGTCGAGCGCGAGGAAATCGGCGCTCTCGCGCAGACGAACGCTACGGATGTGTCCTACGGCGTGGCGGAGCGTTGTGTGTACGTAGTGGAGCAGCGCACCGGCAGCGCAGATAAGATCGTTCTTCCCCTCAAGGCCGAAGCCGTCCAGCGCCATCACGTTGAAGTGGCGCAGAAGCTCCTCGTGCGCGGCGTCGAGCGAGAACGTCCAGGCGTCAGTGTAAGAGACACCGGCCGGCGGCGGCGTGTCATCCTCGGGTCGCGGCAACACGACCTCGGCAGGACGCAGACGCGCAAGCGCGTCGTCAAGACGATCCTTCGTCTCGAATGGCTCAACGGAGAATTCGCCCGTAGAGAGGTCTAGAAGCGCAAGGCCAAGACCCGCAACGGCAGCGATGTAGGTGTTGGAACATTCGTCGAGAAGACCGTCCTCCGTAACGGTGCCGGGCGTCACAATGCGCGTCACCTCGCGGCGCACGACCTGTCCCTTCTTGACGAGGCGGGGATCCTCCATCTGGTCACAGATGGCGGCGGTTTTGCCGGCGCGGATGAGTTTCGCGAGGTAGGCGTCGAGCGCGTGATACGGCACGCCACAGAGCGGTGCGCCGTTGCGCTGGGTGAGCGTAGCGCCGAGAATGGGCGAGGCGATGACGGCGTCCTCCCCGAACATCTCGTAGAAGTCGCCGAGGCGGAACATCAGGATGGATCCGGGCGGCAGTTCGCGCTTGATCGCGCGGTACTGGCGCTGCATGGGTGTAAGTTCATCTGCCATAGTCGTAAACACTGCGGATCAACTCATTCTCCGCAGCCTTTCACAATTTCTTTATCTAACATCTGCATGACTTCACAATTATACCATATTCCTCTTTCGGCCGTAACAACCATTGAAAGATTTTCTTGTCTCCTCATTGCAGAAGTAACCACACCTAATCGGGTGCGTTTACTTCCGCAATCCACCGAAAAATATTTTATGAAATAGATACTTGATTTCCACGCGCAGATAGGGTATTCTAATGGCGTTGATTCTTAAGGCAAAAACTAGACGAGCCGAATCGGAGTCGAATATGGCAGAGGAAAACAAATTTGTGTCCTTCGTTTGCGTATCCTGCAAACAGGAAATCGAAGCGGCGAAGGAAATGGTCGGGCAGACTGTGGAATGCCCGTCTTGTGGCGCACGCCTTGTTGTGATGCCCCCCGAACAGGGCCCCACCCAGGCGCAGATGGACGCAATGAAATCCCGTACCATCCGCATCGAGCTGTCAGACCTGTGATGGAGCCATGCCTCCGCCCGTGCTGATCGTCGCCTCTACGCGCGCGTATGCGGACACGCGGGAGATTCTCCGCATCCAGGACACGGCAGCGGCCCTGTTGGCAGAGGGGCGTGCGGTCGATTTGCTCACGCCAAGGCTGTCGCCGCTGTTCAGGTCGGCCCTATCCCCCGCCGTGCGCGTGTTCACCGTGCCGCAGTTGGTTCCGTTCATGGACACGCCTCCCAACCGCCCGTCGTTCCGCCGCTTTCTCGTGAGCGTGTTGATGTTCCTGCGCGGCGTCGCGCTTGTTTCCCGCCGCAGCTACGGGATACTGCACGGCGTCAACGACGGCGCCTCTGTCGCCCGCGCTATCTGCGGCTTCGCCGCAGCGAGGAAGCTGCCCTTCGTCGTTGAAATCCACCGCCCCGTTTCGCGACGTGCCCTGCGTCGAGCCGCCGCCATAATCCTGCCAGACGAACAGACGTTCGAGCGCCTCCGCAGACGCATCCCGAAGGCGCGCGTCACGATAATTCCAGACCCCCATGTCGAACTCGTGCCAGACGCATTCACGTTCGGAGAATTCGCGCAGTCGCTGGCACACGTCTATACATACGTGCAATGTCCCAAGGAACACTGACCCATGAAGCAGAAGAAACACGCAAAAGCCCAAGCCACACCCAAGGCCAAGGGCAAGGGTAAATCCAAATCCAAGAAACCAGCAGGCAAGGCGCGCCTCGCCGCGCGCATCACCTCCGCCGCGCTGTTCCTCGCGCTCGCCGCCTGTTGTACCGTCGGCAACTGGTACGTACACCACCCGCGCGAATGGCTTGAGGAACACGACGCATTCTACACCGCCCCGCTCCGTTATTTCGGGGACCGCACCGCGTTCCTCACGGACGCTATCGGGTGGACCGGACACGACACCGTTTACGACTCGGACGAACCCGCCCCCACCAACCAGGTGTTCTTCGCCGGTGCGCCGGAACGCACGGGTGACCCCGCGCCCAATGACATCGTGACCCTTCAACGCGGCGAGTTCGCGATAGGATGGTCACCGTCACTCCGCCATCCCGTGTGGGCCGCATACCACGTGGTGAAGGACGCCCGCTTCACCACGCTCCAGCGTCCGAACTTCCATAAGGACAGGAGCGTCGCCTCCTCGCCCGCCGCAGCGGACTACGAACGTTCCGGCTACGACCGCGGGCACATGGTGCCGAACCGCGCCATCGTCACGCGCTATGGTCCCGACGAACAGCAGAAGACCTTCCTTATGACGAATATCGCCCCGCAGCGCCCAGCGCTGAACCGCGGTCCGTGGCGCGAATTGGAACAGCTCATCTCGGATCTCTGGACCGCGCGTTACGGCGAAATATGGGTGATCGTCGGCGCGGTATCTCCCGCCGCCAACAGCGGGCGCACGCACATCGAAAAAGGCGCAATCGACGTGCCATCGCATTATTATATGCTGATCACGGCACAGGACAACGACGGAGTGCGCTCGCTCGCTATGCTGTTGCCACAGTCCTCGCAGATAGGCGACTTCCCCGTACACTCCATCGTCACGATCAACGAACTTGAGTCCGCCACGGGGCTCACATTCTTCCCGGACATGCCGAAGTTCCTCGCGCGTCCGATGAAATCGGATCGTCCCACGCGCCTCTGGCCCGTGCGCATTCGCGACCTCGTAAAGTTCATACTCGTCCGCTTCACTTAACGCTGAAAGGAACAGCGGACAGGAGCGCTTTCAAGTATCCGTTGGCGAATAGGCGACCTAGCGTGAAGTAACCTGGAGTCCCATCAGGCGTGAGCGCGCGGTCGTATGCCATCTCTGGCACGTGGTCGCCGCGCACTGGCACGTCAAGACCGATTTCGCGGTAGGTGCGCATGAGCGCGAACTGGTCAACGTCGCCCTGGTCGTGGAAGAGTTCCGTGAAGTCGGTCTTGTCGCCCTCCACGTCGCGTATGTGTATGAACGCGATACGCTTCCCGAAATGCCGCGCCGCATTAGCGAGCATCTCACCATTCCCCGTTCCCCGTTCCCCGTTACCCAACATTAATTTGAAGTTCGCCTGGCAGAAGGTGACGGCGTTGGACGGCGAAGGATAGATGGCGTATGCGCGGTCGTATGCCTCAATGGATCCGAATATGCGCGCGTAGCCGCCGAGGGACGGGAGGCACGGGTCGTCGGGATGGAGTCCCATGCGTATCCCCAATTTCTCCGCCGTCGGCATCACCGCCTTGATGAAGTATTCGTAGTTCGCCCACACCTGTTCGTGGTTGAGGATGAGGACTTCGGACTTCAGACTTCGGACTTCAGTACTGGAGGCCTGATGTCCGAAGTCGGAAGTCCTTTCCTTTTCGGTTTCCTTCAACGAGAAGTACGTCGCTTTCGCTCCGCCACGACCTTCGCGCACGCCACTGCGCGACCAGCCTTTTCCAACCATGAAGTTGTAGCAGAGCAGCTTTATCCCAAGCTGACCCATCGACTCCAACAGCTCGCGGTAATGCGCCAACGCCTCTTCCCGTTCCCCATTCCCCATTCCCCGTTCCCCATTCCCCGTTCCCCGTTCCCCAAACTCCTTGATCGGCGTCATGTCGAACGGGTCGCCTTCAAGCCCCACTACCGTGAGCCCGGCGGACTTGAGACGCGAGACGATCGACGCGAGCGTTTCAAGTTTCCACGGATCATTGAGACCTGTCAGCTCAGGATTCACCTTAACGATGACATCGGTGATCCCCATCTGCGGACAAAGTTCCCACAGCGGATGCGGCGTCGGCGGAACGAATTCAACCAGTCTCATTTTTATTCCCCCTCACCGTTCCGCAGCCGTTACGAATTCCGCGCGCTTCTTCGTGTAGTAGTCCCAGAAGGCGCGTTCCTGCTCGTTCCACGCGGCGCCTTCCTCGTAGTCGCCGCAGAACGGGACGCAGAGATCGACCCAGCACGCAAGCACGCGCTTCTCGGCGTCGGTGATTCCCTTGGCGTGGCCCTTGTCGAGACGTTCCGTGAAGAGGCGGCTCGTGCGCGAGCCGTACGTGAGCGGCGGGATCAGCGTCGGCTCGGACGCCGAACTGACCCAGTTCACGTACCCGTTCTTCGCGTAGGGATTGGCCACCCAGCGTCCGTTCCTGTCGTTCATGTTGCCGTTGAGGTATTTGGGCTCCAGCTGATGCGGTATGGCGAGATGGTTGAATGGCGGCGAAACGCGCCGCGCCTGCGTGAGCGACAGGTACGCGCGCGACCAGTCGCGGCACGAGAGCTGGTCGCGCACCGGCTTGCCCGTGAGGTCGGGGATTCCCGCGTTGCTGTGCGGACTGTGGCAGCGGACGCATCGGCGCTCAAGAATCGGCTGGACGTCCTTCGGGAAGCTGAACCCGCGCTTCGGGAGCTTCACCTCCGCAACCGCATCCAGCGCGGCGGCCTTTGCGGCCTTGAAGTCCGGCGCGGTGTTCACCGACTCGTGGCACCCCACGCAACTCGCCGTCTCGCCGGGCTGCAGCACGGTCCAGCTCCGCATCGTCTGCACCATGCGTCCGTTCTCGTCGAGCAGTTGGAAGTAGATCGGCGTCCGCACAGGCGCCTTGAACGCGACCGAGCCATCATCCGCCACGGGCACTTCACCCAGCACGCGCTTGACGTCCCACGTGCAGTTGCCAAGCGCGGGCGGGGTGGACGAAATGCCCCCGCCTCCGGGGCCGCCGTTGCTGTTGTACCCGATTCCCGCCTGGCGGAAGTCGAGCGACACCACGCGCATCGACTTGACGGTTCCCCGCTTGACGCCCTTCATCGCCTCGCCGACGTACACATCCTGCACCGCCACCATCCCGGTCTTCAGCGTCTCGTCAGGCCGGACGGACGCAACATTCGGAAGCGTCCGCGCGCACACGGGCACGGGCCTGCCGCACGGCGGTTTGCCGTCCTGCGCAACGAGGAGTTCGCGCGCGCCGTCAACGTCCGTCCAGTACAGCGCAAACGGGGCCTTCTGGTCGCGGGAGATCGGCCGACCCTTCTTGTCGCGCCGCCATCCCAGCGGCAGATACGACAGCACCACGTCGCGCTCCGTGACGGGATACGGGTATGCGGCGATGCTCCCGTGTTGGCCGTCAATGTCCACGCCCTTCCGCGCCTTCGCGCGTCGGAGAGGCGCGAGCTGCCACGCGCCGTCCGCCTCCTCGCGCCCCTCGCGCGGATCGAACCGCATCAGCTCGCCCGGCTGGGCCGTGTGGTGTCCGGTGCAGACGCCGAAGAAAAGCGGACTCCCCGGCACGGAGCGAGCGTGGACGAGCGACGTCGGGAACCACGAGTTGCCGCCGTAGAGCGCCCGCTGGTTCGTGCCGTCGGCGTTCATCGAGAAAAGCGGCTGCGGGAACATCTGCGAGCGGTCGTTGTAGTCCCAGCGGGTGTACAGGACCCGTCCGTCCCACGTGAGCGTGGGGTAGTTGTCGTGGACCTGATCGAACGTGATGCGCGTGATGTTCGAGCCGTCCGCCTCGCAGCGGTAGAGGTTGCTCA
The DNA here is from genome assembly GCA_902779865.1 of uncultured bacterium. GTDB lineage: Bacteria > Verrucomicrobiota > Kiritimatiellia > RFP12 > UBA1067 > RUG572. Next base: position 6,158 of record CACZDG010000014.1, on the reverse strand, counting down.
CCTCGTTGCGCATCACGCAGTCCACCACTTGGATGCAGCGCGTCGAGTTGAAGACAATGCGTCTGTCGGGAAGGTAACAGCCCTCGTAGTCCGCAACGGCCTTGCCGAACGTAAGCTGGCGCACCTGGCGCGTGGCGAGTTCCATTTCATAGAGATGGAAGTCGTCACCCTTTTCGCTCGCCTTGAAGGAGTAGAGAATGCGCGTTCCATCCGGCGATACGTCAACGTCGCGGAAGCACCCTTCCTTCGTCTCAAGAAGCACCATCTCCTTCCACAGCCCCGAAGGATTGTATTCCGCCATGCAGAGGGACGATCCAATCGCAACATAGTTGTGCCATCCATTCGCGTCGCTCAAGGCCTCCGTGTAAGCATAGTGGCTTCCGCCCATGACGTAGTGCCGGCAATAGACCCACTTCTTCGCGAACGCGGCGACCGGCGCGAGACGCTTCTCACGCCGCGCAAACATCTCCATGCGCCACGACTCGTGCGAAACGCCATTCGTCGTCGCCACGCCGTCCTGCGCGATCCAGTCCGCCTCAAGCTCATCCACAGCGGCCAACGCAGCCGCCGCAAACACAAATGTCATCATACACACCACGAACCGGGCGTTCGCCTTGCGCAATTCGGCGTAACCTGCCACGCCATATAACATGTGCCTAGTCTTTTTCACGGCGCGTATTATACCATAAAAACCCGCCTCGGGGCGAAAACGCCCTCACTCAACGGCTTATCTGATGTACAGATGGAAGCCCTTGGACGGCACGAGCTCAAGCGTGTAATCGTCACCGTCCTGCGTGACCTGCACTTTCCAGCCAAACACGGTCGCGCGCGCCCGCCCCGTGATCGACTGGTCGGAGGTGGCGACGACGATCGGATCGCGTCCCGTGATGCTTTCGGGATTGGTAATCGCCACGCCTGCGTCCGAAACATCAAGTGCCACGCCCGTGAACGTCAAGGGATTGCCGACCACCGCAGATAGCGTACCTGTAACGGTGAGCGTGCCGTTCTTGACCTTTCCCGCGCCGGAGAACGCCCCGCACGTGACGGTTTTCCCGCCGAGGTCGAGGACGGCCCCTTTTGCCAGATAGAACGAGCCGATGGTGGACGACTGTGCGGAAACCGCCAGCGTGCCGTTCGACACCGCAATCGAACTCCATGCAGACCCTACTGTCGTAAGTTTGCCACCACCCGTCTTGGCAAGCATGATGTTGCTGGCGAAGGTGATGCCGTTCATCGTGGCTGCGATGCCGTCTGCGACGGCGAACGTGAGCGTGGCCGCCGCGCCGGAATTCGCGACCGAGGCCGTCGTACCAGACGCCAACGCGAAACCGCCCGAAACGAGGTCGTACCCCGCGAGGTCGATCGTGACGCCGTTCGCAAGCTTCATCAGGCCAAGCGGACTCCAGTCGCATGCGGCGCTCAGCGTCACGGAGTTCGTCAGCGTAATGCCCGCCCAGTCCTGGACGGCGATGCCAGTCGGCAACGCGAGAAGCGGCGAGCCCTGTCCGACCAATACGGTCGTTACGGCAGTCGGCGTGGTATCCGCCACGAGATTGCCGTTCGCATCGAAGCATTCCCAGTTGGCCGCCACGGCGAGGTCGGCTACTGCCGTCACCGCGCCGCCCTTCCACCGCGCCGTCGCGGCGACCGCGCGCTCGACGCCGCCCGTCGCCAAGAGCCCGCCATGCGGGTAGAAGATCGTACCGGACACCTTATCGTAGAGCGCGGCCACGCCGTTCGTGGCGACGCACGGCTTGAAGTCGCGCACAAGGAGCGGATTCGCCCCATCAGCGTCGCATGACAAGATCTTCATGCCGTAAAGGCGGGCCTTGCTGTAATTCTGGGCCACGCGGGCGATGTCGTTGGCAAAGATGTACATGTTCAAGCCGGTGTTGATTTCATTGGTTCTTGTCAGGTTGACCTTTCTCCCGTTATTGACGGTCAGCGTCTGACTGCCCACAAAAATGGATGCCTCCGCATCGTATCTGGTGCCGGCCGCGTATGTGCCACCGTAGTTGTTCACCCATGCCCCATACTGCAGATCCATCCTGGATTCGAAAGAATAGAACGGCATGAAGCGCGTATCCGAGTTGCTTGCCTTGCGCGAACCAAGCAGGCACACGTCGCCGCCGATCTCTTTCCATGCAAACGACGCCTTGGCCTTGATTCCAGGCTTGCCGACGATGCCCGTATCAACATACAGCGAACCGTCGGACTCCACATACTCGACGAATTTCGCGGGCACTGCCTTATCCGCCGCGCGAAGCCTTCCAGCCGCCGGGTAGTATATCTTCTTTGAAATGTCGTCATAGAGCCCCGCGATGCCATCCTTGATGCAGGGTCTGAAGTCACGCACGAGCTGGTAGTCGCCGTTCTCGTCCGTCTGTTCGATCGTCATGGAGTAGAGACGCCCTTTCGCGTAGTGTCCGGGATTGCCGTTGAGGTTCGCGGCCAGCGCATAGAAATTGACGCCCGTGTCGAGAGCGCCGACGACAGTTCCGTTGCTCGTTTGCCCCGAATAGTCTCTTTCCAACCCGTTCCGTCCGTTCCTTGTCGCCTTGCACGTTCCGTTCGTGGTGATCTCGGATGCAAGTACGTACATCTGGTCCTTCGCCATGTCCTCGAACAGCGTCTGGTAACGTCCGCCGTAGCACGTCATCCAGCGCCAGTTGTCACCGTTATAATGCCGCCGGATCATGTACAAATAGGAAGTGTTCGACGATCCTCTCGCGCCAAGAACGACATATCCGCCATAGTTATCGTTAACAGACACGTTAGATTCGGTATAGACGAGCTTGGCCGTGGCCTTCGTGCCGGACCTGGCGTTTACCTCCGTGTCGATGTACTGCGTGCCGTCGGACTCCACGTATTCGACAAAGGCATCAGGAACGCCATCCGTATCCGGCGGCGCAATGAGGTCGAACCCCTGTCCGAAGAAGATCATGCCTGAAACGTTGTCGTAAAGGCCAGCCCGTCCGTCCTTCATGCACGGCGTGAAATCGCGCACTATCTGGTAAACGCCGTCACTGCCCGTCTGCTCGATCGTCATTGAGTAGAGACGCGCCTTCGCGTAGTGTCCGGGACTGCCGTTGAGATTCGCGGCCAGCGCATAGAAACTGACGCCCGTGTCGAGAGCGCCGACGACAGTTCCGTTGCTCGTTTGGCCCGAATAGTCTTTTTCCACCTCGCCTCCCCCGTTCCTCGTCGCCTTGCACGTTCCGTTCGTGGTAATCTCGGATGCAAGAACGTACGTCTGGTCCTTCGCCATGTCCTCGAACAGCGTCTGGTAACGTCCGCCGTAGCACGTCATCCAGCGCCAGTTGCTACCGTTATAATGCCGCCGGACCATGTGCAAATAGGACGTCTCCGACGCCCCTTTCGCACCAAGAACGACATATCCGCCATAGTTATCTTGAACAGACGTGTCAGATTCGGTGTAGATGAGCTTGGCCGTGGCCTTCGTGCCGGACCTGGCGTTTACCCCCGTGTCGATGTACTGCCTGCCGTCGGCCTCCACGTATTCCAGCGTTTTGTCCGGATCGGCGTGGACTGCAACAGTGCTGCCGGCGGTGAGCGCGCCCGTCACTGGATAGAAGATGTTGCCGGACACCCGATCCCACAGGCCAACCCGATCCCCCTTCTTGCACGGCACAAAGTCGCGCACGAGCTGATAAACGCCATTGGCGTCCTGTTGCCAAATCTTCGTCCAGTAGCAGCGAGTGCCGGAAGGACACTTATTCGCGACAGCTCCACTTGACGTGCCGTGGTTGGCGAAAAGATACATCGTGAATCCAGAGTTATATGCACCCTGAGCCGTTGTATCCCTTCCACCCGACTTTCCATTGACTGTAAAGTTGAAGTATCCACCGGAAGTGATTTCAGTCATTATGGCATACTGAACATCATTTGCCGGCAACGTAGGAGTATAGGTGGAACTGGGGTTGTTCCAGTTCGCTTTATACCCCAGATTCCAGCCGAACTTATAGGCATGGCAAAGCAGAAATCGTCCGTCTGAACCATTACGTGCTCCAAGGAAACAGACGTCTGTCGAATCGGAAATGCCTTTCCACATCATGCCGATGCTGGCTTTTGTACCAGCCTTTCCGATGATCCCGGTGTCGATGTACGCAGATCCGTCGGTCTGCACGTAGTCGAAGATTTCATCCGGCGTATCCGCGAACGCGGAGTGGACCGCAACCGCCGCCGCGACGAGCGCCGCACGAATTGCGAATGATGATTTCTGATGGAACTTCTTCATCGTTTATCTCCTCTATTCAGCTCTTTCGTAAAATCGATTTTTCCAACCTTCTCCATTATCAAGCGACTTCACTCGACAATGATCATCACGCCTTTTATTTTCACGATGGTCAGCGTTTTGCCGTCGGTGCTCTTCTTCACCTTCCAGCCCTTCGGCAGGTTCTTCAGGACGGAGACGGTTTGGCCTTCCGCCAGCGCAAATCCGGCCGTCGCGAGGACGTGTCCGTTGAGGTCGACCGTCGCGCCCGATGTCCGCAAGGGCGATATCGACGCCGTGCTGGTTGCCAATCACGACGCCCGTAGCGGTGGCGCCGTCCCTCGTGCCCGCCGTCGCGACGACCGTCACCGAAACGCGCGCACCCTTCGTCTCGTCCGAATCGACCGCGCGCAGGGTGTAGGTGCCCGCAGGGAGGGCGATCGCGTAGATGCCCTTCGCGTTGGAGGTGGCCTTGGCCACGCCCTCGCCGGAGGCGTTGACAGCCACGATCTCCGCCCCTTCCACGACGGTCTCGCCGGAGAGGATGCGTCCGCTGACAATGGACCATCCCTTCTGCATCGTGGGCGAAATGTTGTACACGACGGGGTTGAGGTAGGACTGTTCACCGTTCGGCCACAGGCTTACGCCGTTACCTGACGTGTATTCCTTCGTCGAGATGTTCATGACCGCCGTGGGAAACTTGTACCAGGCATTGTTGTATCCCACGGAGCTTTCCGAATCGATGGCACTCCCCATGTTGATGTGGATGTAGAGGTCGCCATCCTGGTAGCCGTAGCCGTCGCAGACGACGGAATGCTGGGTGTTGGAGCCGCCGATGCCAACGATCACGGGCATTCCGGCGTCGAGACTGGGCAAAACGGCCTGCGTGAACTGTTCAAGCGACAGCCCCGTGCCGGACGGATTCCCGGCTATGGCCGCGTTGGAGTAGCCAAAGACAGAGGTGAACTGGTCGACCATGATAGACGTGCTGGTACTAGAGCCGTTGCTTGTCCAGTCCATGCCAGCGGCCACGCCGATGTCGTAGAGAAGCGTGCCGATGGCCTCGCGCTGCGCCGTGGACAGGCTTGCCTCGCCCTCTGGCTTGAATGGCATGTTCGCCCAGTCGTAGGCCACGTTTGGCCCGCCGATCATCGTGAAGCTCGCCTGCACGCCGTTAGTCGAACAGGTGTTTGTGCGCCTCACAGAGGCGGCGGCGGGATACTGCCACCTGCGCATGATCTCTCCGGCGGCTGTGGCCACGCACCCGCACACGTAGTTGTGCGGCGTCTTGGAGTTGTAGCACGGCGAACCGTTCACGTCGCCCTGCGCCCAGCTCGCCTCGACGAGCGGCGCGACGCGGATGTCGGACGGACCGTTGATGAGCTGCGTCATCGTGGCGGCCGACGCGGCCCCGGCAACGAGACCTGCCATCAACCCGATAAGAATGCTTGCATTGATTCTGCTCTGTTTGTAGAGTAGAGACCCACGCCTCGGCGTTGCCGCCGCCGAGACGGCGGCTCTCCATGTTTGTTTTCTCTTGCTCATTTTCCCTCTCTGTTGTTGCCCTTGCGGGCGGTTTGTTTAAGGTGTGGCAAAAGACATCGGACTTCTGACAACGGACGATTTGCGAAGTCCGCTGTCAGAAGTCCGATGTCCTTCCGAAATACAGTGCGTAAACGCGCTACAGGCGCGTCAGCGACAAGTGGTGCCCCCCCCCCCCGCTAACTGCGCAAACGCGCCCGCACGCGCCGTTTTAGCGCGGTTGTAGGCGGTTTTATGGAGGGTGGTGTTCATGTTTTACAAAGCCTTGATTTCGCCGGCGGCAAGGCCGGTCGCCGCCGCGATTTGCTCAATGGTAAGATTCATGGCCTTAAGGTTACGTGCGGTGTCGAGTTTGTCTTGCCGCAACTTTGCAATCGCCGCG
>CACZDG010000013.1:461-40789 GCA_902779865.1 uncultured bacterium | reverse complement strand
GCAACCATAATTTTAAGGAAATTTATCAAAGGGGCGCATCTGCGTCATTCACCGCCGAGCCTTCTGATGATTGGAAACAACTTGTTAGAAACAACTTGCATTTGGCGCACGGGCGCGGGGCCTTGCGGCTGCTTCGCAGTTCGCGCTTCGCGCTCACCCAACCTGATCGCTTCGCGACAGGCGCATCTACTCGCCCGTACACATTTGCCGATCCTCAAACTGTCACGATTCTGAATGTTCAAGGTGCGCCCGCAGGATAATGTTGTTATTGAAAGTTGTTATGGTTGTTTCCAATTCCCAAAGCGCCGGCGGCACCCAAGAACCTTTTTCGCGCCACACCCTTGCGCCATCGCCCAAGATTTGATACACTAATTCTCGACGAAGGCATATTGCCGGGGTCACCGAGACGCGGAGAAAGTTCTTCGCCTTGAGCGACGGGGAGACCTGTCGCTCATGTCTTTTCAATATGAAGGAACAGTGTGTCAGCATTTTCGTGGATGAATCGGGGAACCTTTCTAGCATGAAAGATTCTTCTCGCTTCTTCTTGCTTTGCATGTTGTTCCATGATCAGTCAGAATCTATCGAACCGCTTGTCAAGAAATTCGACTCCGATCTCGACAGGATTGGTTTCACCAACCTTTGCTTTCACGCCGGACCCATTATCCGCCATGAGGACGGATACGAATATATGAACTGGGAACTGCGCTACCGGATATTCTCGATGATGATGGCCTTTGCCCGAAAGGCTAGTTTCAGATACAGATGTATCTGCATCGACAAGAAATTCGTGGCGTCGGAAGAACAGTTCATCGCCTTGATCAAAACAGGAATAACCGAAACCGTTGAAACGGTTGTCTTGCCCCGATGGCACAATAAATACATCAAGCGTAAGGAAATCTGAAACCCTATCCCACCTTTGCGATCTTTGCGTTCTTTGTGGCTAAAAAGCCATTCCCCGCGCCCTTACCCGCCCCAGCTGCGCCCACTGCCGCTCTTTATTATTGGAAACAACAGTTTGAAAACAACTCGCTTATGCGCGCGGGTTAACTCACCCGCGCTCATTTGCCACATCACAAACTGCCACGGCAGGGTTTTGCAATCGGTCAGCTCAAGGCTCACCAGAAGGACAAAGTTGTTATTGAAAGTTGTTATGGTTGTTTCCAATCTCAAAGCGCATGGGTGAAAAACGTAGATGCGCCCTGGCGGCTCATTTGGCGGAATGCTCTTGAATGACGTCGGCTGCGATATGGAGTGCGCTCAGCCCATAAAGGCCGATGCTGTCATCGGCAAACGCTTCAGCCGTTCTCGACTTATAAAACATATCCATCGCATCACCATCAGATATGTGGTAGTGCGCAGCAAGGAATGCCACTATCGCCGGAACAAGCGTTGCGCGAATCAAGGTGTGGTCTTCATTCATGTCACTGGACCTCCAGTTTGTACGAACCGACGAATCTCAGAAACTGGAGCGAAGCAGCGGAACAAAATGCCGTCTGGTCGTTTATCTGCTGAAACTTAAGCTGCTCGATTGCCATCTCCTTCGGCATGACGCCGGCAACGACATACGAGACCGTTTCGCCGACATTGTCGTTCGCGACCTTTCCCGACATCAAATCATAACCATGCCGATACGAAGGCCTGGATCGACATGCCACAACCATGTCTAGCCATTCCATCGACACCCCGGAAAAGTCCTTGCACTTCAGAACCAGCCGCGCCTCCACCTCGTCAAACTCGTACATTGAGACGATGGCGGGCGTTCCAGCCCTTCCGCCTTTACGCGCAAACTTCGCACGACGAACCGCCCAACGCTCGGCCTGCGCCTTGATTCCGGTTGTATAAAAGGCAGGCCCGAAATCGCGCCCGATATCCGAGGCGATGATCTGCGGGACGGATACCTCGACAATACTTCCATGATATAAAATCATTTCGACACCCTCCCGAGGTATTCATCGAACATCGGCATCAACGCCTCCCAGCCGAGTCCATGAAGGTCTTCATAGTCATCGTCAAGTGTCTTCAGAAGCCCACTTTCCGAAAACATCCTGTACACATCGGCCCCCGTGGAGCCAATGTGACGCGCATAGAACTCTATGCAAAACGATTTAAAAGACAGCCTACTCAATGCCTTGCCTTTTGGTGGTGGGTTCGGCGGGCTTGGCAGTTTCCTCGCCGAAGACGTAGTAGGTGGTGATGCGGGAACCGAGCGCGGTAACGACTGGCTCAAGCGCGGAGACGGGCGTCGCCTTAGGCGCGAAGATGAAAAGGACGTTTATCTTGCCTCCAGCCTCGCCCGTCTTCGCAATGAGCCCCGGCAGCTCTTTCCATTCCGCAAACGGCGTCTCCTTCGGCTTGAGGACGGGATCAAGCCCTTCGCCGGACCAGTCCTCCTCAACGAACACAAACCCCTTTTTGCCGTCCGCCGCCACATGTACCTCGAACGGCTGGAAGATTCGTCCCGAACGTTCGCGCCACGTGGAATCCGGCAGGAACGCGCGGAAGAAGAACTTGCCAGAAGCCGCACCGGATATCTTCAGGGCCTTGCCGTCAAGCATCGAAAGCGCGTGGGCGATGGACGCCGCGTCTTCCACCGTCGTGCCCGCGCCGAAGGACGGGCACACGAAGAGGTCGCGTCCCTCCGACTCCGAACGCAGCGCGGCGAGCTGTTCCTTCATGTTCGCCACCGTGAACGTCACGTCGCGGCGCAGCACCGTGGTGCGTCCGTCCCAGCGCAGCGTCATCTCGAACAGATCGCCGGGCGCGCATTTGATCTTCGCGCGGAAGCGTCCGTATGCGCTCGACTGGTCGAACTGTCCGTCAAGCAGAAGCAGCGACGGCGAGTGGCTGTAGAGCGCGAACACGGCGCAGGGGATGTTCGTGGCGGCGACTACGGCGCCTGCGTCGTCGCGCTGTCCGCCGGTGTAGAGGAACGGCGAGTGCAGGATTGCGCCCTCGTCCTTCGCGGCGGTGTCGTTGAGGAGATCGGCAAGCGCAAGCGGCGCGGGCGACGGGGCGTCGGGCTTAAGGCGCTTCGCGGAGAGCGTGAGCTTCTCGCCGCACGGCCACAGGCGCGCGCCGGCGATGTCCGGCGGCACTCCGCGCGGCACGCCCACGCGCTCGAGCGCGGACGCAATCGCCGCCGGCGACGGCACGGTGACGAATAGCGATTCGTATGCGCGGTCGGAGAGCGGGCCGATGGCCAGGAACTCCACCGTAGTGGCGTCTTCAAGTCCGGTGGCCTCGGCGAGGAAACGCACGGAGCGCGACGCGGCATCCGCAACGATTCCGTCCGGTGCGGCGTTCGCGGACTTCCACGCGGCGATGGCGTTCGTCTGCACGCACTTCCACTCCATCGGCACGTGCGCGGGCTCCGCCGCGGCGCAAGACAAGGCGAGCCATACGCCCAAAAGCCTTATTTGCTTTTTAACGCAGAGGCTCAGAGGCACAGAGATTTTCAAGATACCATTTGTCATAACCTTTGTGCCTCCGTGCCTCTGTGTCTCTTTGTTGATTTTCATCTTACTTGAACTTCGCGACGGCGCGCTTGAAGCCTTCCGCGCTGCGCGCGATGATCGCCTCATCCACGCTGCACGAGAGGCGGATGTATCCGGCCATGCCGAAACCGCGTCCCGGCACGGCGAGGACCTTCTCTTCCTGAAGCGCATCGACGAACGCGATGTCGTCGCCACCCGGCACCTTCGGGAAGAAGTAGAACGCGCCCTTCGGCATCGTGAATTCGACGCCCGCCTCGGACAGCACCTTCGCCATCAGCTTGCGGCGGCGGTCGTATATCTCGAGGTCAACCGTCTGGTCGAGAAGCGCGGCCGCGAGACGCTGTCCGAGCACCGGCGCGTTGACGTAGCCGAGCGTGCGGTTCGTGAGCGTGACGGCGTTGATGAGCGTGTCGCCGTCCGGCATCGCCGGACTCGCCACCACGTAGCCGATGCGCTCGCCCGCGAGCGAGAGCGTCTTCGAGAACGAGCCGAGCACCACGGCGTAGGGCGTGAGCGGCAGGACGGCCGGCACCGTTGCGCCGTCGTAGGCGAACGCGCGGTAGGGCTCGTCGCTGAGGAGGAAGAGCGGACGCCCCCCTTCCGCCTCGCGCACCGCGTTCACGCGGTCAACGATGGACGCAAGCCGCGCCATGTCCTCCGCCGCGTAGATGCAGCCCGTCGGGTTGTTCGGGGAGTTCACGAGGATCGCGCGCGTCTTCGGTCCGATGGCCTTCTCCATCGCGTCGAAGTCGGGACGGAATCCCTCCTCGGGCTTGGAATCAACGGCCTTCAACACGCCGCCGAAGTGTCCGCAGTAGCTACCGTACTCCACGAAGTACGGCGCGGGACACAGCACCTCGTCGCCCGGTTCGATCACGGCGCGGAAGAACGCCACGAGCGCGCCGGCCGCGCCGACGGTCATCACCACGTTCGCGGCCTTGACGTCGGCCTGCTGCTGCTTGGAGAGGTAGGCGGCAATCGCCTCGCGCACGGCGGGGATGCCGGCGTTCGGACAGTAGCCGAGCCCAAGCGGCTCAATCGCCTTCGCGGCGAGTCCCTCCAGAATTTCCTTCGTCTTCGCGGGCGGCGGCACATCGGGGTTGCCGAGCGAGAAGTCGCACACCGCGTCCGCGCCGTAGCGCTTCTTCAGTTCGATGCCCTTCTCGAACATCTTGCGGATCCAGCTGGATCCCGCCATCGACTGCTTGATCTGGTTCGTAACGGTCTGCATGGCGTTCTCCTTACGCAAAGAGCTTTGCGAGCTTTTCGAGACGCGCGACGTTCTCGACGAGTTCCGCGCGCTTGGTCTTCTGCCCCTCCACGATCGCGGCGGGGGCGTGCGCGACGAAGTTCTCGTTCGAGAGCTTCGCGTCGATGGACTTGATGAAGCCGCGCGTCTTCTCCAGCTCGGCCGCCACGCGCTTCGCCTCGGCGGCCTTGTCGATCAGGCCTTCGAGCGAGAGATAGACGGTGCCGAGTTTCGTGAGCGTGCCGGGCATCGCGCGGTCCGCTCCGTCCGAGACGATCTCCACCGCCTCGGCGCGCATGAACGCCTTGAGGTTCGCCTCCTCGGCGCGCAGGCGATCCGCTGTCGCGGCGTCGCGCGCGTCGATCGTCACCTTCACGAACGCGGCGGGATTCACCTTGTACTCCGCACGCAGCGCGCGCAGGGCGGTGATCGCCTCGCGCTTCGCGTTCACGAAGTCGTAGATTTCCTCCGTGAGGCCGAGCTTCGCCTTCTCCTCGTCGGAAAGGCCCTTCGGGAATTCCGCCTTGAGGATCGTCTCGCCGTCCTTGAGGTAGCCGAGCTGGTGCGCCACCTCTTCGGTGACGAACGGCATGTAGGGATGGAGGAGGCGCAGGGCCTTCCAATAGACGTCGCGCAGGATGGAGAAGGCGCGCGGCTTGTCGGGGGCGTCCTTCGCGTATTCCACGAACCAGTCGCAGATCTGCGTCCAGAAGAAGTCATAGACCGCGAGCGCGCCGTCCTGGATGCGGTACTTTTCGAGGAGGTCGTTTACCTTGCGGCACGCGAGGTCGCAGGCGTAGAGGATGTGCTGCTCGTCGGGGGATAATTGGCCAAACACAGTTTGGCCATCAAATCTACCCACTTCGCCCCCGGACCCCTCCTGCGGCATCGCTTCGCGATTCATTTCCATGAAGCGGGCGGCATTCCAGATCTTCGTCGCGAAGTTGCGGCCGATCTCGAACTTCGACTTATCGACCTTCGTATCGCAGTCGAGCGAGGTGATGAGCGCGAGCGAGAAGCGGAGCGCGTCGGCGGAGTAAGTATCGATCAACTCAAGCGGGTCGAGGGAGTTGCCGAGCGACTTCGACATCTTGCGGCCCTGAGCGTCGCGCACGATGCCGTGGATCACGATGTTCTTGAACGGCGGCTTCTTCATGAAGTGGATGCCGGCCATCATCATGCGGGCGACCCAGAAGAAGATGATGTCCTGCGCCGTCACGAGGTCCGTGGTCGGATAGTAGAAGTCGAGGTCGTCGGTCTTCTCCGGCCAGCCCATCGTGGAGAACGGCCACAGCCACGAGCTGAACCAGGTGTCGAGCACGTCGGGATCCTGGTCAAACACAGTTTGACCATCGGTGCTTGAAGCCCCGCACTTCGGGCACTTTGTGGGCGCGGTTTCGCTCACGATAAGCTCGCCGCACTTCGAGCAGGTGTACGCGGGAATGCGGTGTCCCCACCAGAGCTGGCGGGAGATGCACCAGTCCTGGATGTTGTTCATCCAGTTGAAGTATATCTTGCTCCAGCGGTCGGGCACGAAGCGCACCTCGCCCGACTTCACCGCCTCGATGGCGGGTTCGGCGAGCGGCTTCATCTTCACGAACCACTGTTTCGAGAGACGGCTCTCCACCACCTCGTGGCAGCGGTAGCAGTGGCCCACCTGGTTGTCGAGGTCCTCGATGTGGTCGAGGAAACCGCCGGCTTCGAGATCGGCGACGATCGCCTCGCGGCACTTCCAGCGGTCCATGCCGCAGTACTTCGCGCCGGCGAGCTCGTTCATGGAGCCGTCGTCGTTCATGATGTTGATTTCGGCGAGGTTATGGCGCTTGCCCACGAGGAAGTCGTTCGGATCGTGCGCGGGCGTGATCTTCACGATACCCGTGCCGAACTCGCGATCGACATAGTCATCGGCGATCACGGGAATCTCACGCCCGGTGAGCGGCAGGATCACGGTCTTGCCGAGAAGGTGCGCGTAGCGCTCGTCCTTCGGGTTGACCGCGACCGCCGTATCGCCAGGGAGCGTTTCGGGACGCGTCGTCGCGACCATCACGTAGTCCTTGTACGGCTCGCCCTGCGTGCCCTTCGCGCTGCCCACGACGGGGTAGCGGATGTACCAGAAGTGTCCGTGGTTCGGCTCGTGCTCCACCTCGTCGTTCGCGAGGGCAGTGCCGCAGCGCGGGCACCAGTTCACGATGTAGTTGCCCTTGTAGATCAGCCCCTCGTTGTAGAGCTGCGTGAACACCTTCGCGACGGCCCTGGAGCAGCCCTCGTCGAACGTGAAGCGCTCGCGCTTCCAGTCGGTGGAGTTTCCGAGCATGCGCTGCTGGTGCACGATCGTGCCGCCGTACTGCTTCTTCCACTCCCAAACGCGCGCGACGAACGCCTCGCGCCCGAGGTCCTGACGGCGCTTGCCCTCCTTCTTGAGGGCCTTCTCCACCACGTTCTGCGTGGCGATGCCGGCGTGGTCCGTGCCGGGCAGCCAGAGGGTGTTGAAGCCGGACATACGACGCCACCGCACGAGGACATCCTGGATCGTCTGGTTGAGCGCGTGGCCCATGTGCAGTATGCCGGTTACGTTCGGCGGGGGTATTACCACCGAATATGGAACGCCGCCCTCGGACGGCTCCGCGTGGAAGTAACCGTTATTTTCCCAGATCGGGTACCATTTGGCCTCGGCGGCCTTGGCGTCGTATCTCTTGTCCATCATATTCTTCTTGTTTTCCTCTTTCTCAAATCACTTGTCTTCATCGCTTCCGCCGGCTTTCTGCCCCTGCGACGCGCTTGCGGCCATCGCGGCGTTGGCCGCTGCGCCGTAGTTGCGGATCTCGCCGGACGTAATGCGGAAGATGAAGCGGAATGACGAATCCTTGTCGAACCACGCAGCGGCCGCGAGCGCGCTGTTTTCGCCGGCGGCCGGCAACACGGCCAGGATCGGCTGTACCTGGTCAACCTTGTCCTTGGGCATCACCTTCATGGCGATGGGAAGGGCGTTGTCGCGCAGGAGCGAATAGAGCGCGAAGTAGAACGCGCCGGAGGGACGGTCCTTCGCGGCTTCCGGCATCGCGGCGGCGAAACGCGCCTCGCCGTTGGACTTCACGGCGGGCGGCGTGAAGCCGACAGGGCCGATGACGCTGCCTAAGGACGTCGCGGACGTCGCCTTGCTCGCGATCTCGGTCTTGGTCGAGCCGAGGACCGCCGCGACTTTCTTCTTGGCGTTCGCAAGCTCCTTCTGCGCATCGCCCTTCACGCCGGACGCCTCCGCTGCGGCATCCATCAGGCGCTCCCAGTCAATCGTCAGGCTCGCGCCGTTCGCGCTCAGGATGCCGGGCCAGGACTTGCCGATGGCGTCGGCTACGGCCGCAAAGAAACGTGTTGCAAGGGCGATGTCGGACGCCGACGACTTGCAAGTGCCGCCCTCCACCATGTACGGTTCCTGCTTCGGTCCGAACGCTAGCGCGGTGGTGCCCCAGTCAGAAGGCGAGAAATCGGCCTTCAACGCCGCAAGGTAATCGTTAACCGCAACACGCAGGCCTTCCACGGTCGGGGCGTACTTGGGATCGGACAGGTTCTTCGCGGCGCACGAGGCGATGGCGTTGATCATCTCCATCGCTTCGTCAATGTACCCGGCGAATTCCTTTTCGGACGTGAAGCACTCGCCTGCCAACGGATTCAACGCAATGCACATCTTCGCATCGGCGGGCGCCACGTCAAGCGCGCCGGACGGCAGACGGAATCCCGCGGCAACGCCCTTAGGCGCGTTGGGCTTCGCGGTGGCGGATGCCTTGACCACGAATCCCGTGTCGTCGAGATCGACGATCATGCAGCCCTTCGCGAACGCGCGGATGAAAGCGTTTTGCCTCTTGAGCTGGCTCTGCTGAACCTTCGCAACCGCCGCCATGATCTGCTCGGTTCCATTCGTCGAATCCAGGCTCTGCAGCTGCTTTGTCTGCGCTTCGGAGACTTTCGAGACTTTCCGCTGGAAATCCGCAATCAGCGCGAAGGCGGGCTCCGCAACATCCAAGCGCATGAGGGGACGCTTCGCGGCAGGCGACGGCTTTGCGCCAAGCGCGCGCTTGGCCGTTTCCACGTTTTGGGCAAACGCGCAAGTGCGGCCGTCGGCCGAAAAGACCACCACGGTGTCGTCGTCAAGCTTGATCGTGCCGTCAGCGGCCTTCTGCGCCTCGGGGTGGCTTGCCATGAACGCCGTCTGGTCCTCCGCCGTGGGATACACGAAAACCGGATCGATTGCATCATCAACATCTACCTCGTCAGAACTGTCCGACATCGCCTTGCGCAGCGCTTCCATCTGCGCGTAGCAGTAGAACGTCATCGGCGCGTCCTTGCGGAACTTGCCGCAGTTTTCATTCAGGAAGTTCTGGAGCGATGGCATCACCAGCATCGGCACGACGGGGTTGTTTACGGTGGCCCCGAGATCTGCCATCTTCTGCTGGACTTCGTCGAATGACGCGAACTCGACCGTGCCCAGAAGCTCGGTTTTCGGTTTCACGCCCTCTGCGACCGCGGTTGCACAGACGGCCGCGCCCACAAACACACTGATTACTTGCTTTAGCATTGCTTTCTCCTTTTTCTTTTTATTACTTCGCGTATTCCACGCACCGGCGCTCTCGGATGACCGTCACCCGGATCAGCCCCGGAAATTTCACTTGCGCCGATATTTCACGGCAGATGTCGCCGGCAAGCGCCGACATGTCCTGGTCCGGCACTTCGGCGGGATCGACTATCACGCGCAGGTCGCGTCCCGCCTGCACCGCATAGACGTTCACCACGCCCTTGTGCGAGCGTGCCAGTTTCTCAATCGCCTCAAGACGCTGCACGTAGTCGCCGAGGCTCTCCTGCCTCGCGCCCGGCCGTGCGGACGAAATTGCGTCCGCGGCGGAGCAGAGCGTGCCGTACACGCCGCCATCCGTTCCCGGGTCGGCGTGGTGCGCGGCGACCGCCGCGCAGACTTCATCGTTCTCGCCGTGCGTCTTCAGGAACTCCGCGCCAAGCGCGGCGTGCGCGCCCTTCTTCTCTGAGGTTAGAGCCTTGCCGATGTCGTGCAGGAAACCGATGCGACGCGCACGCGCTGCGTCAAGGCCCATCTCCGCAGCCATCGTGCCCATGAGAAGAGCCACTTCCACCGAGTGCCGCAGCACGTTCTGCGTGAACGACGTACGGAACGCAAGCGCACCCATGAGGCGAAGGACGTCAACAGGAAGCCCCGGCACGCCGGCCTCCGCAGCAGCGGCAGCGCCGGCCTCCTCGTTCAAACTCTCCACGCTCGACCGCGCCGCCTCGACCGCGCTCTCTATGGAGGCGGGATGGATGCGCCCGTCGGCGATCAACGCAGTCAGCGCACGGCGCGCGATCTCGCGGCGCAGGGGATCGAACGCGGAAAGTATTACCGTCTCCGGTGCGTCGTCCAACAGCAGCGTCACGCCCGTCGCCGCCTCGAACGCGCGCACGTTGCGGCCGTCGCGTCCGACGATGCGCCCCTTCATTTCGGGATTCGGAAGCTGCACCGCTGTCGTCGCAAGTTCGTTCAAATGGGCGACGGCGCAACGCTGGATGGCGTCCGCAACGAGCTGCCGGGCCTTCGCCTCGCCCTGTTCGCGCGCTGCCTCCTGGATTCGGCGCGAGAGGATTGCCGCATCGGCGCGAAGCTCAGAGTTCGCCCGCGTGAGGATTTCGCGGCGGGCCTCCTCGTGGGTCATCTTGGCGAGGTCGCGCAGACGCCTGTCGGCTACGGCGAGGTCGGCGGCGGCCTTCTTCTCGGCGGCGGTGACGGCGGACTGCTTCGCCTCCACGGCGGCGGACTTCGTGTCCAGCTGATCCGCGCGCCTATCGAGGGCGTTCTCGCGCTGGGCGAGGCGGTCCTCAATGGCCTGCAATTCGGCGCGGCGCTTTTTCGCCGTCGCCTCGAATTCCTCCTTCGCCTTCACGACCGCCGCGCGCGCGGCGATGTCCGCTTCCTTCAGCTTGGCCTTGATCTCGCTTTCGCTCTCCTCCTCGCGAATGCGCATCTGCCGTTCGATCGCCTCCGCGCGCCAGCGTCCGACGAGCCCGCGCAGCGCGTAGCCGAGGAAGGCGCCAAGCAGAAGCAGCACCGCGATGATGAGAATCGCGACGCCGTCCGAAAGGAGGCTCCACGTGCTGCTCCAGGAATCGTTGGCGAGGGCGGCAAACATGGCGTCAGCACACCGCCTTCTTCAAGAGGTCGAAAAGGTAGCCGCGCTCCGCAACGGGCATGGAGTCGAAACCGTCGATCTTTGAACGCATCTCCGCAACGCCGGCGTCGAATGCCGTGCGCGAGTCGCTGGTGTCGTCCGGCTCGAACGGGTAGATCTTCTCGTCGATCCAGCGGCGCAGACGCTCCTGCACCGCCTCCTCCGTCCGCCGGTGGAAATGCTCCTTCAGAATCGCGCGCGTCGCATCGAGCCACGCCCGTACCTCTGGATGCAGCTCGTCCATCACGAGCGCGTTCTCCGACGCGAGTTCGCCGAAGCGAGCACCCACGAGGTAGGCCGTGTAGCTGAACGGCTGGCCTGAACGCACTCCCGACGGACGCTCATGCAACGTGAAGCCATCGCGTCCGCAGAACACGATGCGGCCCTTGCCAGAGAACTTCTTGCGCCACTCGATCACCTCAAGCTTCGCCTCCTGGCCCGATTCGAGGCGCACCGTGTAGTCAGTCGTGCTCTTCTGCACGATGACTGGCGAGACGGGGAGTCCGCAGAAATACACCGCAACTCCGGGATACGCCTTGAGGTATAGCGCGAACTTAGCCGCGAGGGTCTGCACGACCATTTCGGCGTTTGCAAGGGAATCCACAGTGGCGCGCACGCCAGTGACGTACACCTCCGTGCCAGTTGCCGGTCCTGGCTCTGTCGCCTGCGCCACGTGGAACACGCCCGGGTCGGCCGCATCGCCGGCAAGCATGTAGGAGAGCAGCGAATCGCCCGCCTTCATCGTGGTGCGCCATTCGACGTGCGTGCCGAGGGCGAACGCCTTGAAGCGTCCACGCCCGTGCCGGCCGTGGAGACGGCGGTGGTAGGCAGCCGTCGTACCTGCGTCCTGCATCTTCCAGCTTCCGCCGAGCGAGCCGAACGTCTCCTCGCTGCGGAGGATGTCTATGCCGGTGCCGTTATCGGATACGCGGACGGCGTCGATGCCGCCAAGCGCGTTCTGCACCAGATCGACGCGCACCTCGCGCGCGTCCGCGTCGAGCGCGTTCCACACCAGCTCTTCGATGGCGGACAGCGGAGTCGCGCGCGCCAGCGAGGCGATGTGGTCGGCCTTGGCCTGTACGTAGATGTCCTTTGTCATAAGATGTTCATCGGCTCCACTGCTGGCGGTACTGCGGAAGTGACCTTCTCGATGCGCTGGCGGATGCCTTCCAGCTGCTTCGTGCATTCGGCCACGAGCGCGCGCCCCTCCTCGAAGCGCTTCATCATGTCGTCAAGAGGGAGGGTGCCGCCCTCCATCTCGGAGACAATCCGCTCCAGCCGCGCAAGCGACTGCTCGAACGTTGTCTCTTTTTTCTGCTCTTCACTCATCGGCCAACCTCCTGTGGTGGATATTATACCACAAACCGCCTCACCTTTGGGAAACCGCAAAGGCGTAGGCGTTGCGGAACATTCGCATCCAGGGGCCGGCCTCGCCGGTGAACACGCCCGGATTGTAGCTGAGCTGCGCGGCACGGAAGCCGCGCTCCGGGTGCGGCATCATGATCGTGGCGCGTCCGTCGCGCGTCGTGAACGACGTGAGGCCGCCCGCCGAGCCGTTCGGGTTCCACGGATAACGCTCCGTCGGATTGCCGCGGCCATCGACGTAGCGAAGCGCCGCCTTCGCCTTCGCGGCATCGACGCCCGCAGGAAACACCACGCGCCCTTCGCCGTGCGCAACGGCGATCGGGATGCGGCTGCCCGCCATGCCCTTGAAGAAGATCGAGGGCGAGTCAAGCACCTCAAGCGTGCAGTACCGCGCCTCGAACTGCTCGGACGTATTGCGCTTGAACTCCGGCCACGCTTCCGCGCCGGGGATGATGTCCTTGAGCTGCGACAGCATCTGGCAACCGTTGCACACGCCGAGCGAGAAGGTGTCCTTGCGGTGGAAGAACTTCCTGAACATCGCCTTGAGTTTCCGGTTGAAGAGGATCGACCGCGCCCAGCCGCTGCCCGCGCCCAGCACGTCGCCGTAGCTGAAACCGCCGCACGCGACGAGGCCCTGGAAGTCCGCGAGGTCCACGCGACCGGCGAGGAGGTCGGTCATGTGTACGTCCACGCTCTCGAAGCCCGCGAGTGCGAACGCCGCCGCCATTTCGATGTGGCCGTTCACGCCCTGCTCGCGTAGGATGGCCATGCGGGGCTTGGTAGAACGGGCTGCCAGCCCGTTCCGGGAATGAACGGGCTGGCAGCCCGTTCTACTATCCGGATCGTAGGTGAGCTTGAAGGTGAGTCCGGGATCGCTCTCGTCGAGGCCGTTGTCGTATTCCTCCTTCGCCGTGGCAGGGTTGTCGCGAAGCGCCTGCATACGGTAGGTCGTCTCGCTCCACGCGCGACGGATGGAGGTGATATCCGTCGCGAGAACGCGACGGCACCCGACGTGGATCGTAAAGGTGCGGTCGCCCGTGGGCGCACCGATCACATGCACGCAGTCGCCAAGGCGCGCGCGGCGGAAAATCGCGAGCACCTCATTGAGCTTTTCATCCGCCACCTGCAGCACCGCACCCGGTTCCTCGGAGAATAGAACCGCCAGCGGATCGAGCGGGTTGCCGTCGGCATCCGCATCCGGCAGCGTCACACCAACACCGCGCCCGCCCGTAATCGCCATCTCGGCGAGCGTCACAGCGAGGCCGCCATCCGAGCGGTCGTGGTAGGCGAGCGCGAGGCCATCGCACACGATCTTCTGCATCGCGTTGAAGAACGCCTTCAAGGTCTTCGCGTCGGCATCGGCGTTTTCATCGCCGAGCTGGTTGTACACCTGCGCGAGGCAGCTGCCGCCGAGACGGTACTTCGCCTGACCGAGATCGATGTAAATGAGCTGCGACGTACCCGGCTTCAAATCAGGCGTCAAGGTGCGCTGCACGTTCTCGACAGGCGAGAAGCTGGAGACGACGAGCGAAAGCGGCGCCACCTGCTTGTGCGAAACGCCCTTGGAGTCGGTCCACGTGGTGTGCATGGAGCAGCTATCCTTGCCCACGGGGATCGAGATACCGAGCGCAGGACAGAACTCCATACCGACGGCCTTCACCGTGTCGAAGAGATTGGCGTCCTCGCCCGGTTCGCCGCACGGGGCCATCCAGTTCGCGGAGAGGCGCACGTTGTGGATGTCGCCGCAGTCCGCTGCCGCAAGGTTTGTGAGCGCCTCGGCGATTGCAAGGCGTCCGGACGCCGGCGCGTCGATGAGCGCCACGGGCGTGCGCTCACCGGTGGCCATGGCCTGGCCGTGGAGCGTCTTGTAGCCCATCGCCGTCACCGCGCAGTCGGCAGCGGGCAGCTGGTACGGACCCACCATCTGGTCGCGCGCCACGAGGCCCGTCACGGAACGGTCCGTGATCGTGACGAGGAACGTCTTGTCGGCGATTGTGGGCAAGTGGAGCAGACGGAAGAACGCATCCTGCGGCTGCACATTTGCAAGATTCAGCATTTCGTGCGCACGCGCCACGTGCGCGACGTCGCGCACCATGCGCGGCGGCTTGCCGAGCAGGACCTTGATGTCCATGTCGATCGGACGGTCGTGGAAGTATTCGTCCTCGAGGATGAGGCGTCCGTCGCCCGTCGCCTCGCCGATGAACGCGACGGGACAGCGCTCGCGGGCGCAAAGTTCCTCGAACCACGCGCGCGCCTCGCGCTTCAGCGCGAGCACGTAGCGCTCCTGCGCCTCGCAGCACCAGATCTCCATCGGGTTCATGGAGGGCTCTTCGTTGTGTACCGTACGGAGCGAGAACTTTCCGCCAGTCGCCTCCACGAGTTCGGGGCAGCCGTTCGAAAGACCGCCCGCGCCGATATCGTGGATGGAGAGGACGGGATTCTTCCGCCCCATAGACGCACAGGCGTTGATCACGCCCTGACAGCGACGCTGCATCTCCGCGTTGCCGCGCTGGACGCTGTTGAAGTCGAGCGCCTCGTCGTTCGTGCCGGTCATCATCGAGGACGCCGCGCCGCCGCCGAGACCAATACGCATCGCGGGACCGCCTATCTGGACGATGTATGCGCCGGTCTTGACCGGCTTCTTCTCCACCTGGTCGCGGATGATCACGCCGTGTCCACCCGCCAACATGATGGGCTTGTGGTAGCCGCGATAGAGCCCCGACGCCTCGCCCTCATACGTACGGAAGAAGCCCGTGAGCTGCGGACGCCCGAATTCATTGCCGAACGCCGCGCCACCGATTGGTCCCTCGGTCATGATCGCAAGCGGCGTGGCGAGACGCTTCGGGAACTCCGCGTACTCGCGCTCCCACGGCTGCGGGTAGCCGGGGATGTGCAAATCGCTCACCATGAAGCCGCATATGCCCGCGTTCGAGCGCGAGCCGCTGCCAGTCGCCGCCTCGTCGCGGATTTCACCGCCCACGCCCGTGGCCGCTCCCGGATATGGCGAGATCGCCGTCGGGTGGTTGTGGGTTTCGACCTTCATCAGCTGGTCAAGCTGGAGCTTCTTGAAGTGGTAGTCATGGTTTGCCGTCGGCATGAACATCTCCGTCTCGAAGCCTTCCACCACCGAGGAATTATCCTTATAAGCTACGAGCGTACCCTTACCGTTCTTCTTGTGGGTGTTCTTGATCATCCCAAAGAGGGAATCCTTCTGCTTCTTCCCGTCGATGATGAACTGCGCACCGAATATCTTGTGGCGACAGTGTTCGGAGTTCACCTGACCGAACATCACGAGCTCGGTATCCGTGGGGTTGCGTCCTGCGGCCTTGAAGCTCTCGGCGAGGTACTGCATCTCGGGTTCACTGATCGCGAGACCGAGCGAGACGTTAGCCTCGCGGATCGCCTCCACGCCGCGTCCTAGCACGTCGAACGTGACGCCGGGCTTCGGCGGCGGACAGTCAAAAAGATCGTCGAGGTCCGTGTACACGCCCTCGGTCATGCGGTCGTATAGCGCACCGAGCGCTGCCGGCGGCACGGCGGGCGACACGTTGAAGAGGATGCCGCGTTCGACGCGCGCGATGCCCTTCAAACCGCAATTGCGGAAAATATCGGTAGCCTTCGACGACCACGGCGAGATCGTCCCCTTTCGCGGCGTGACGTAGAACGACCCATGTTCCCCATTCCCCGTTCCCCATTCCCCATTCTCGGCATTCAGGAGCAGGGCCGCACGTTCGAGCGTCTCGGCATCGGGGCCTTCGCCCTCCGGCTCGATCGCGTACACCCAGCGGGCGTCGATAGACACATTCGCGAGCGCCTTGTCGGCGGCGGCAAGGGCGGCGCGCAGGGCGTCGAGGCGGAACGGCGAATACGCCGCGGATCCCATCATCAAAATTGGTTTCATAGTTTCTTGCTTTCCTTTGAAAATCGGGTTAATATTATACCATAAAACACTCACAGGAATCGACCCGTAATCGAGGCCGGGTTGGCGCGGATTTCCTCTGGCGTACCTTCCGCAACGAGCGTGCCGCCCGCATCGCCACCGCCGGGGCCGAGGTCGATGATCCAGTCCGCGCAGCGCATCACATCCACGTTGTGTTCAATCACGACAACGGTGTTGCCGCTTTCGCGCAGTTTGAGCAGGAGCGCCATCAGTTTCGCCACGTCGTCGAAGTGGAGGCCCGTGGTCGGTTCGTCGAGGAGGTAGAGCGTTCGGCCCGTCGAGCGGCGCGAAAGCTCCGTTGCGAGCTTGATGCGCTGCGCCTCGCCGCCAGAGAGCGTCGTAGCGGGCTGTCCGAGACCGATGTAGCCGAGGCCCACATCGACGAGCGTTTTCAGCTTTGACGCAAGACGCGGCACCTTAGCGAAGAATTCATACGCCTCCGCCACGGTCATGTCGAGGACGTCAGAGATCGTCTTTCCGCCGTACTTCACCTCAAGCGTCTCCTTGTTGAAGCGACGGCCGTTGCACTGCTCGCACGTGACGTACACATCTGGCAAGAAGCTCATCTCAAGCTTGCGCACGCCGTCGCCGCCGCACGTCTCGCAGCGTCCGCCCTTCACGTTGAAGCTGAAGCGCCCTGCCGTGTAACCGCGCGCCTTTGCGCCCTCGGTCTTCGCGAACAGCTCGCGGATGTCGCTGAAGAAGCCCACGTAAGTCGCAGGGTTCGAGCGCGGGGTGCGTCCGATGGGCGACTGGTCAATCTCAATCACCTTGTCGATGTGCTCCACACCGGTGAGCTTGCGGAACTTACCGGGCACGGCTTTTGCGTGGTAGAAGCGGCGCATCAGCTCGCGTTTGAGAGTTTCGTCGATGAGCGAGGACTTGCCGCTCCCCGATACGCCGGTCACCACAGTAAACGTGCCGAGTGGAATCTTCGCCGTCACGTTTTTGAGGTTGTGGTGGGTGCAGCCGTTGATGGTGAGGTATTTTCGTGGTTCGTGGTTCGTGGCGCGTGGTTCGTGGTCCTCAATTTTCTTGCGCCCCGTGAGGTAGTCGGCGGTGAGGGTGCGGGATTTGAGCAGACCCTTGAAATCGCCCTGGTACATCACGCGGCCGCCTTCACGACCCGCGCCGGGACCGAGATCAACGATGTAATCGGCAGTGCGCATCATCTCCACGTCGTGTTCCACCACCACCACGGTATTGCCACGGTCGCGCAGTTCCTTCAACGTAGCGATCAGGCGCGTGTTGTCGCGGGGGTGAAGACCGATGGTGGGCTCGTCGAGCACGTACAAGACGCCCGTGAGGCCACTTCCGATCTGCGAGGCGAGGCGGATGCGCTGCATCTCGCCGCCGGAAAGCGAACCGCTCGAACGGTCGAGCGTAAGGTAGTCGAGGCCAACGTCATTGAGGAAGCCGAGGCGCTTCACAATCTCCTTCAACACGTCTTTCACTACAGAATATTTCTCGCCAGTCAGCGTCTTGAAGAACGCCAAGGCGTCTTTCACCGGCAGCGCCATCACGTCAACAATGGTCTTGCCCGCCACGGTGACGGCGCACGATATGGGATTGAGCCGCGAGCCGTGGCAGGCTGGGCAAGGGCGATCGCTCTGGTACGACTCGAACTTCTCGCGCCGCTCGTCGCTCTCCGCCTGCTCCATCATGCGCTGGAGAGTGGCCATCACGCCCTCGAAGGGTTTGTCGTTCGAGCGCCAGGGGAGAATGAGGTCGTCGTCGAAACCATGCAGCAGCTTGTGCCGGAAATCGGCGGGCAGCTTCTCCCACGGCGTATCGAGCTTCACCTTGTACTGCTTCGCGATCCGCGAGAGGATTTCGTTGTAGTACATGATCGCCATGTGTCCGGCGCGGCGCCACGGGTGGATGCACTCGCGGAGCGGAAGCGTCTTGTCTGGGATCACGAGGTCTTCGTCAAAGTAGAAGATGGAGCCGAGGCCGCCGCACGTGGGACACGCCCCGAACGGCGAGTTGAAGGAGAAGTTGCGCGGCTTCAGTTCGTCGAAGGAGATGCCACAGTCTGGGCAGGCGTTCTTCTCGGAGAAGACGAAGGAGGAAGCGTCGCGACCTTCGCCAACGCGCTCCACCACGATGATACCGTTGCCGGTCTTGAGGCCGAGTTCGACGGAGTCGGTGAGGCGCGTGGTGAATGCCGGGTCAGCTGCGGAGGGGATCACGAGACGATCAACCACCACGTCGATGGAGTGGTTTTTCTTTTTGTCGAGCGCTGGCACTTCCTCGAGGGCGTATGTAGTTCCATCCACGCGCACGCGGACGAACCCCGCGCGCTTGATGTCGGCGAGGGTTTCCTCGTGGCGGCCTTTGCGTCCCTGCACCACGGGGGCGTAGAGAATCAGTTTCGAGCCGGCTGGATACTTAAGAATGGTCTCGACTATTTCCTCCGCACTCTGCCGGCGCACCGGTTTGCCGCACTTCGGACAATGCGCCACGCCCACGTTGCCGTAGAGGAGGCGCAAGTAGTCGTGGATTTCCGTGACCGTGGCCACGATCGAACGCGGGTTGCCGCCGGACGTACGCTGCTCGATGGCGATGGCAGGTGAAAGGCCCTCTATGCGCTCCACGTCTGGTTTCTGCATCTGGTCGAGGAACTGTCGCGCGTAGGCGCTGAGCGATTCCACGTAGCGACGCTGCCCCTCGGCGTAGAGCGTGTCGAACGCGAGCGAGGACTTCCCGCTTCCGGAAAGCCCCGTCACGACGGTGAGAGAGTTGCGCGGGATGCGCACATCGACGTCGCGCAGGTTGTGTACTTTCGCACCCTCTATGATTATATCTGCCATTTGCTGACCTTCTACCAGAACAAGATACTTTGCGGGCTGGCTTCGATAATCGCAAGTACCTGCCGTGCGCGCACGGCTAGGTCTTCGCGTCCAGATTTGGACACCACCCATTCAAAAAGTTTCTGCGCCTCGTCGCGACGTCCACCGTTGTGGTGCGCGTACGCCAGCTTCAGGATTGCGTCCGCCGACGAGTAATGCCGGGCCGGGGCCTTCACGGAAAGGACAAGATGCCTAGTCGCCTCATCCCAGTTCCGCGCAACCAGTTCTGCGGTGCCAAGCGCCTCAAGAGCCTGTCCGCGCTCGTCCCGCGCAGGGTCTTTCGCAATCGCCGCGCATACTTCGCGGATTTCCTTCCAGTCGTCAGCTCGTCCACGACGCATGAGGGCGTAGGCGAGTTTCGCGTCGGTGGCGTCGCGCGGACGTACCTCACGGCTTTTCCTCAACAACTCGATACCCGCATCGAGATCGCCCGCTGCACACCGCGCCTCGCCGAGATGCGCAAGTGCGCGTCCGTGCCCTGGATCACATTCAGCCGAACGCATAAACGCCGTCACGTCGTTGCGGTAACTCGCCACGACCGGGTAGGCAACAGCGGAAAATCCCGCCACAACTATTGCAAGCCCCGCAACGGGCAAGATGCCTTTTCGCCCAGTTGGCATGGCTTGCGCACCATACAGCAGCATCGCCGCGATCGGCACCGCCATCGCGGGCAGGTAGAGGAAACGGTCGGCGCGGGCGTGCTCACCGAAGCTTCCGAATATGCCGAGCGTCGGAGCGAGCGCGGCAAAAAACCAAAGGCAGGATGCGCCGATGAAAAAAAGCAAGTGGCAATCGACTACCAGATCCTGTCCATGTCGCCGCCGAATACGGCGGCATATCCACCACGCGCCAGCCCCCACCACAACCGCCAGCACGCCCAACCCGAGCGCACCATGCACGGGCCATCCGCCAGGCACGGCGCGGTAGTCGAGATGGATGCCGATCGGAATGACCATCTGGAAAAGGTAAAGCCCCACCGCGACTGCGGCGTTTAGCAACCGCCACCAGAGCGGTGCGCTATACAGCGCCAGCTCGGCATGACCCTCGGGATGCGTTTGGGAATAGATTACAAGTGAGCCAATCGCGGCGGCGATGCAAATGAAGAGTGGAAAGTGCAAAGCATAAAGCGTAAAGTTATTGTTGCCTGTTGCCGGGTGTCGGGCGTCGGGCATCGAATGACGAATCCAATCCACCGCCAGCACGAGGAACGGGAAGCACATCGCCGTGGGCTTGCTCATGCAGGCGAGCAAGAAGCAGGCGTATGTGCCAATGATGGAACGCCGCCAGCAGAGCAGACCGCCGAGGATGAACGCGGTGCAGAGCAGTTCCTTCCGGCTTGCAATCCACGCCACCGCCTCAGCGCGTTGCGGGTGCAGCGCCCAGAACGCGGCAAGAAGGAATAAGATAATCTTTGCGACCTTTGCGTTCTTTGCGGCCAAAGAAACCAGCAACCACAGCAACAATACCGCGTTCAGCGCGTGTATGGCGACGTTCACGAGGTGGTGCGCGCCGGGGCCGGGACCGAACAGCGAGATGTCGCACATATACGATATGTACGTCACCGGCATCCAGATTCCGCCGTGCCGCGCATTCGTAAACGCCTCACGCACGTTCGCCAACGACAAGCCGTCCTTCACGAACGCACAGCGGTAGGTATAGTCGTGGTCGTCAAGGCGCAAGAACTCGAAGTCGCCCGTCTGGCGGAAAAGCGCCCAGACGAGCAACATCAGCAGAATGGATGCGGCGATTTTTTTCCAAAGATCCACTAGTAGATGTTCTTACCGTCAATCGAGAGCAGGAACTCGGGGTTTGACTTGTACTTCTTCATGCCGGCAAGCACGGCCTGCATGGCGCGCTCTGGACCGGCGTCGGACAGCGCGCGGCGCAGCGCCCAGGTCTTCTCAAGTTCCAGCGGCGCGAGCAGGAGGTCTTCCTTTCGCGTGCCGGACTTGTCTATGTCGATGGCCGGGAAGATGCGCTTGTCGGCAAGGCCGCGGTCGAGGCACAGCTCCATGTTGCCCGTGCCCTTGAACTCCTCGAAGATCACCTCGTCCATGCGCGAGCCGGTATCGACGAGGCCCGTGGCGATGATCGTGAGCGAACCGCCGCCCTCGATGTTGCGCGCCGCGCCGAAGAAGCGCTTCGGGCGATGCAACGCAAGGGCGTCCACGCCGCCGGTAAGGATCTTGCCGGAGTGCGGCTGCACCGTGTTGTAGGCGCGGGCGAGGCGCGTGATCGAGTCGAGCAGGATCACCACGTCCTTGCCGTTCTCCACCTGGCGGCGCGACATCTCGATCACCATCTCCGCCACGTTCACGTGGTGCTGCGGCTCCTCGTCGAACGTGGAGGAGAGTACCATCGCCTTCGTGTTGCGCTGCATGTCCGTCACTTCCTCGGGGCGCTCGTCAATGAGCAGCACGATGAGGACGGCGTCGGGGTGGTT
Source organism: uncultured bacterium (assembly GCA_902779865.1). Classification (GTDB taxonomy): domain Bacteria; phylum Verrucomicrobiota; class Kiritimatiellia; order RFP12; family UBA1067; genus RUG572. The sequence goes on along the minus strand of CACZDG010000013.1, from coordinate 19,222 downwards.
CTTCGTGATGGCGTTCGCCATCTTCTGGAGAAGGACCGTCTTGCCGACGCGCGGAGGCGCCACGATGAGGCCGCGCTGGCCGAAGCCGATAGGCGTGAAAAGGTCAACCACGCGCATCGCATGTTCGTTAGGAGACGTCTCCAGGATGATGCGGCGCGTCGGGAACGTGGGCGTGAGGTTCTCGAAGTGGACTATACGCGCGGCCTCGCTTGGCGTCTTGCCGTTTACGGTCACGACGCTGCCGAGGGCGAAGAAACGGTCACGGTCACGCGGGTCGCGGATCGGACCCTCGACGGTATCGCCCGTACGGAGAGCGTGGCGGCGAATCTGCTGCTGCGGGATAAACACGTCTTCCGGGCAAGCTAGGAAGTTCGTCTTCGCGCTGCGCAGGAATCCGTATCCCTCCTTCACGACCTCAAGACATCCCGAGGCCATCACTGCGCCGCCTCGGTTGAGGTAGCTGCGGATCGCGCCGAAGATGATCTCGTGGCGCTTCATCGCGCCAAGGTCCTCCGCGTTCGCGTCCGGCCACATCTTCGCGACGATCTCGCCGTTGTCCCAGGATTGGATATCTACAAGACTGTACTCCGGCAAATCGGGATTGCGCGGCACGGCGGGAGTAGGCGGAGGAAGGTTCTGCGGCACTTCGGCGGGCGAACGACGGTTGCCCTGCGGAAAGTTCGGCTGGAAGCGCTGGCCGCCGTTCTTGAAGTTCGGACGGTTCGCGTTGCGCTGCGCCGCGCGCGCCATCCACTCCAGACGCCGACGCTGCCTATTGCTCAGCGGCTGTTCGCCTGACGCAGAGCCCTTCGACTGCGAGGGTGCAACAGGCTGTGCGCCCGTTGCCCCAGTCGAGGAAGGTGTACCTGTAACGGGTGCCGGCGCAGATTCTTTCTTTTGCACGCTTGCCGTCGCTTGAGGCGCAGGAGCCGGCTCTGGCGCGGGAGCTGGTGCCGACGCAGAAGCAAGTGTCGGCGCGGGAGCTGGTGTCGGCGCAGGAGCTGGCGTTGGCGCGGGAGTCTGTGCAGCTGCGGGCGGTGGTTCTTGCTGTTGTACGCTTGCTGTCGGTTGAGGCGCAGGCTCCGGCGCCGGGGCCGGCTCAGCAGCTGCCTTAGCCTCGGATGCAGCCGCCTCGCGCGCGGCCTTTTCCGCCTTCGACGGACGACCGCGTTTCTTCCTAGGCGCTGGAGCCGGCTTGGCCGCTTCGGCCGCCGGATCCTTTTCGGACGTTTTCTTTGTTTCTTCTTCCTTCATCTTCTATCTTTCCCTTCAACCAATCGACAAGCCTTTCCGCCTCGTCTCTTAGATGTTCCGGTGTTGAATCGTTCATCACGGTGTAATTGGAACGGGCGATTTTCTCGGCCACGGGCAATTGTGCCGCGAGACGTGCCTCCGCGTGCGGGCGCGAGTAACCACGCGAGCGCACCATCCGGTCTATCTGCAGACCTACCGGGGAGGCGATGCACAGTATTATATCATAATCGGATTCCCAATGCGACTCAAAAAGAAGAGGAATTATGTGGATGGTGATGGGGGCGCTACTTCGCTGCGGTCGCGGGGCGACCGCCTTGCCAAGGCGGGTACGCACGAGGGGGAAGATTATGGCTTCAAGGTCGGCGCGGGCGGCGGGATCCGAAAAGACGCGCTCCGCGAGGGCGGCGCGGTCGATTCCGCCGTCGGAGGAAAGGACGCCGCGCCCGAAACGCGCGACGATTGGCTCCACTGCGGCACCGCCGGGGGCCTCGAGTTCATGGACAACGTCGTCTGCGTCGATAAGCTGAATGCCAAGCTCCCCGAGGAACTTGGCAAACAGGCTCTTCCCGCAGGCGATTCCGCCTGTTAGGGCTATTTTCATAAAACCTTAGTTGCTGGGCGCGGGCGTGACGCCGGCTTCCTTGTTGCCAGCCGCTTCATTTTCGTCGCCGGTGCCCAACATGACCTGCCGGCCGCGCGGATCCACGAGACGCGCCGTGACGAAGATCAGCAGGTTGCGCTTGTTCGACCATTCGCTGCGGCTGCGGAAGAGACGGCCGAGGAACGGAATGTCGCCGAGGAACGGAATCTTGTCCTCCATCGACTTGCGCTCCTCAGTGATGAGTCCGCCCATCACGATCGTCGCACCGTTGTAGAGCGAGACGTGCGTATCGATCGAACGCTCCTTGAAGAAGGGCTGCTCCATCGGCACCGTGTACCATTCCATGTCGCCCGTCTGCGCATCGCTGTTCGGGACGAACGTCGCAATTCCGTCGATGATCTGCGTTGTGCCGTTCTGCCTATCCGGCATGACGGACGCCATCGGAACCTTCATGCCGTAGTCCTTCCAGTCGGGTTCGCTGATCACTTTCGGATTGAGCGTGAGGTTGATCATCTGGCCTTCGGACGAGATCTCCGGCGTACAGGTGAGGATCACGCCCACTTCCTGCGTCTCGAAGTTCTGCGGTTCCACCATCGGGAGGATCTTGCTACCGCCGCTTGTCGAGCCGTAAATGCTGCTGCTGCCCGAAGAACTGGCGGACTGAATCGTCACGTCGTAGTCAGTCGGGTAGCGGTAGATCGTCACAACCTTGATCGTCGCCTCCTGGCCGCTCTTCGTCACCACCTTCGGCGCGGAGAGGAGGTCCGTGTCGCTGCGCTGCGAGAGCATGTGCAGGATCATCGAGAGGTCGGCGTTGCCGAGGAAAGCGTTGACCTTGAAGAACTTGTCGTTGTACGACGCGCCCTGGCCGGAAATGTGGTTGCCATCCGTGGAAAGGTAGCGCATGCCCGGTGAGTAATCAGTGCCGTTGACGGCGTTGATGCCCATGTTCCTGCGCGTGCGCGGGCCGTTCCTGCGGCTGTAGCGCTCCCCCGTTTCAGGATCCGTGTTAGTCCAACCAGAAGCAACCTTCTGCCACTGGAAATTCTCGGTGGTCTCCGTGGTAACGTCAGGACCATCCCAGCTAGCACGTGGATTAGTGGGATTCCCATGGGCATCTAACTCAGGCCAATCAAGGCCTCGCACCGTTGTGGACGTGATGGTGCGCGTGCCGTTAATCTGATTATAGCCCTCGTTGATGTTCCAGGCGCCGTCCTTCAGGTTGAGCACCTTCTTGAGCTTGCCGCCCACGTTGAAGGAGTAGTCGGTGTTGAGCAGCCATTCAAATCCGAGTGAGTTGAGGTCTTCCTGAGCCACTTCAACGAAGCGCGTCTCGATCTCGACCAGCATGGGCGTGACGCTGAGCTCGCTCAACGCCTGCTCGAATATGGCGAGCTGGTCGGCGGTGTTCGTTACGCGCACCTTGCCGAGATGCTTGAGATACCTGATGCGCGCGCCCTGCGGCCACGTCACGCCCATCTCCTCGAAGTACTTCTTCCAGGCCTCCTCGTCGTTGCCTTCTTCCGCGTTATCGTTGCCGCCGCCGCCGCCGAGCTGGCCGGCCTGCTCGTTCTTCAGGTTGCTGGAGGCGCCGGTCATGATGGTCACGAAGTCCTCCACCACGTTGTAGGACCGCGTGATCAGCTCGTCGATCGTCATGTCCTTCGGCATGACAACCACGAAGGATCCCTGGATCTTGAACTTGAATCCGGAGATCTTGCACACCTGCGTCATGGCCTCCCAGAGGGAGATGTTCGCGGCGGAAATGTTCGGAATCTGCGGAATCGGGCCCGACGCGGCGTTCGCGGCGTCGTCGGCAGCGGCGCCGAACGCCGCTTCCGTGTTGTTGTTCGCCGCAGCGGCATCGCTCGTGAGCGTCTTGTCAAGCCGCAGGACGAAATTGAAGCCGCGCTGCTCCTGCGGAATCTCGGGACGGTCAAAGTCCTTCGACGCCTGACGGAAGAAATCCACCGCGTCGCCGATCGTGGCCGGCGGACGGAATGCGATCGACGGCAGAATCATCTCCTTCATGCGCTTCTCGATCGACTGCTCCACCGACCTTACGGGATCCCCTCCGACCGGCGTCTTCATCGTGCCGCCGTCAACGCCTTTCATCTCCATGGAGTCGATCGCGTAAACTGGCCGCCAAGCCTTGCCGACGTCGGCAATCATGCCGTTGCGCGTAGCCTCACGCTCCTTCTCGGTGATTATCTGACGCCTACGCTGGATGCTCTCGCGCAACGCAATGGCCTGGTGGTTGTGCGGATCGGTGCGGAGCACGAGGTCGCACTGCTCAAGGGCGCGGTCCAAATCCGCAACCGCAAGATACTGCGCCGACAAGTGCAGCCGCTGGCGGATCATGTCGCGATCCTTCTTGTAGTCCTCGTCGTTTCTGCGATGGCGGATTTCGCTGGCGTCCGTGGCGGTGCTCACGCTCATCTCGGACTTCAGGCCGTCAAGCAGAGCGCCCGCATGGGGATGGCGCAGCTTCAACGCCTCCTCCGCAAACTTGATCGCCGCTTCGCGGTTTGATTCCTTAAGGGCCTGCTTCGCCGATTCGTAGCGGGCCTGGGCCATGCCCCCTGCACATATCACACGCTTATCCTCGTCTTCAATCTCCAGCAGATGAGACTTGGCCAACTCAAACTGCCTGAAGGCGGTCTCCCAGTCACGATTGTTCATTGCGGTGTTGGCGGCATCCATCTCTTCTTCGGCCTGTTTGTGTATCGCATCACGCCTGGCTTGCTCCATGGTGATAATATCGCTCAACAGCTTCGCCGACTCATCAGGCTCCGCAGCAGGTGCGGGCTCTGCGGCAGGTGCGGGTTCCGGTGCAGGTTCTTCGGGCTTCACCTCCGGCGCAGGCGCAGGAGCGGGAGCGGGCTCTGCGGCAGGTGCGGGCGTCGGCTCCGCTACAGGAGCAGCAGGCGCAGGAACCGGCTCGACAGGTGCAGGTTCAGCCGGGACAGTGGCAAGCTTATCAACTTCCGACGGCGGCTTTGGCGCCTCCGGTGCAGGTGCAGGTTCCGGTGCGGGCGCTGGCTCTACCGGCTTCGCCTCCGGTGCAGGTGCAGGTGCAGGCGCGGGCGCGGGTGCAGGCGCGGGTTCTGCCGGCTTCGCCTCCGGTGCGGGCGCGGCGGGCGCGGGGGCGGGCTCTGCCGGCTTTACCTCCGGTGCGGGCGCAGGCGCGGGCGCGGGCTCTGCCGGCTTTACCTCCGGTGCGGGCGCAGGCGCGGGCGCAGGCGCGGGGGCCTTCTCTGCGGGCTTTTTCTTCACATCACCTTCAAGATCGTTCAGCAGGTTGTCAAGGTCGTCCTGCGCAAAAACACTCGTCGAAAGGACGAGCGAAACGCACGCCACACCTACTGCTGCACAAATTTTTTTAGCTCTCATTTAGTCTGCTCCTTAAAGCGGGTTCTTATAATACCCTATTCTTACGCAATAATCAAGCCTCACTGCAATATTTTTTCTGTGTTGTCCGCAAGGTCCGTGATTGTCACTTCACAGCCCTTTGCGCCCTTTGCTATCTTCTTCACCTTGTATTTCCGGTTCGCGAGCTCAAACTCGCTCCCCGTCGTGACAGTCATTTTCTTGCCGCCGCCGCGGCTCCACTGAAGGTCGATCTGCTCTTCGACCGCAACGGACTTGACGCCCACGCGGACGGACAGCGTGCGCTTGTCGCTTACGCGCTCCAAGTCAACGGTGGAGACGTCCACCATGGTCTTCTGCTCGGATCCCTTCTTGAGGACGCGGTCTTCCTTCTTGTTGAACTTGACGACGCGCCAGCCGCTCTTGACCTTGTCATCGAGCATCCTGCCCTTCTCGAACTTCGGCCTTGCGAGCTGGAAGACGATCTCCTCGCCCACGAGCGCGGTCGTGACGTTTCGGTAGTTCTTGTCGGGCACTTCAAACGTCAGGCGGTAGCCGTCGCGGATCTGGTTGGACATCTTGAACCAGAACGGCAACGTCTCCTTGCGCAGGTCGCCGGCGACCGAGAGGAATTCAAGGAAGTTGGGATGGGAGTTGGCGTCCTTGGGATCGGTCTTCGCCTCGAACTCCTCGGCGTTCGTGAACGTGTCGCCGTCGGCGTCCTGCTGGGCGTCTGCCGGATCGTTGGGATTGAAGCCGTACTTGTTCTCCCAGGCGTCGGGCAAACCGTCTTTGTCCGCGTCGCCCCCGACGCGCGTGGCGTCCACGGGCTTCATGGACGGCTGCGCATAACCGCAGAACGGACACACCACGCTCTTCGCCGGGATCGGGCGATGGCAGCGGTTCGTCATGTCGGGATTCTGGCAGAAGACACGCCCCTCGCTCGCGAGGAAGCTTCCTTCCTTTTCCCCGGGCACCTTGAGGAGCGACGGATCGCTTATCCCCTCCAGCGCCTTGTTGAGCAGCTTGATGTTAGCCGGCGCCACGCCGGTGTGGGCCGGCTTGTTCGCCTTGAGCTCGCGCTCGCACTCGGCGCGGGCGTCCTCGGGGGAATTCCCGAGCGACATCACGTACAGCGCGGCCGCACCGGCCAGCAGCAGCAGGCCCAGGCCCGCCACCAGCCAGTCATAGTGCTCCGCGAAGAAGTTCTGCTTTGATGAGGCTGCCATTATTTGCCCTCCTTCGGCTCTTCTGCGGCTGCTGCGGCTGCTGCGGCAGGCTTGGACATGCCGCGCCCGAAGTCGTAAACCGACAGCGTCATGTTGACCTTAATCGGCGGATCAGTCCTGGGATCGGTCACGACTCCGCTTTCCTCTTCCTGCTCCCTCTGGTCGCGCCTGCTACGGCGCGACGACGACCTTCTGCTTGTGGACGCCGCCTCGACCACGCGCTTCAGCTTTTCACGGAGCGCCTCGCCCTCGCGGCTGAAGCCGAATTCGCTCACCACGTAGAAGCGATCGCTTTTCGCAAGGCCGTTGAGCACCTTCGCGAACGCGGGCGCGCGGACCGTGTACTCGACCTTGAAGTCGTACCGCTTCGGCTCGTCCGTCGCGGCCGCAGCCTTTCCGGACTTGTCCTTGCCCTTCGCCTTCCCGCGCTGCGACTCCCCCTCCGCCTCGGGATCCTCAAGGGCGGGACGCTCGAACTTCCGCACCTCCACGATTCCGCTCTGCACGAAGAGATCCACCACGTTCGTGATCACTCCGAGCTGTGCGTACAGCTGGGGAAGCTCATGCTTCTTCGGCGTGACGCCCTGCTCGCCAAGGTACTGGTCGAACCCGAACAGAAACCCGGAAGCGCAGATTCGCCCGGCCGTTCCGCCGGGAAGCTTCTGCATCCGCGTGACCTCGTCGTAGATGCGCTGCTTGAAGACCGTCGCGGCGAGGTTCTCGGGCGGTGGCGGACAATCCCCGCGCGCGGCGACCGCGATCGCCTCGGTGCGCCATTTCACGTAGGCGGCCTCATTGGACTTCACGGACGTGATGGTATCCGCCGACGGGAACGGCTTCGCGGCGGTGCTCTGCGTGTAGAAGCCCTTGTTCTTCTGTTTGGCCGCCACGAGTCCCTCGTCGCCGGATTCGGGATCGCCCTCCTCGGCCACGACGCAGGCGTCGTATGCGCTGTAGAGGAACCATCCTAGCGCAAGCACGCAGACGCCGAACACGGCTCCGCCGCAAATACCAATCTTCTGCTGTTTCGTCATACTCATTTCCTGCCCCTCCGCTTCTGGTTCTTGCCCGATGGAGGATTCGGGTCGGCGGACGGCACCGGCGCGAACTTGAACAGGAGCGTGATCTCCTGCAGGTTCGGACCAGTCTGGAAATTGACGGTCACGGCGTCGCGCTTCCCTTCATCGCCTTCCGGCTTCGCCACGAGACCCGGCACCGCCTCAAGCGACTTCTTGATGATGTTCGGGGCATCGACGTTGTGTTCTTTGGGGTGGTCCTTCTTCCACTTGGCCAACTCCTTCTCCATGGTGTCGTTCCACCCAAGCACGACGATCTTCACGCCCTCGAGGCCGCTTTCGGCGTCCTCTTCGGATGGCGGGATGTGATCCCACTTGAAGATCCACATTCCTGGCAGGAGGCTTGCGCGGACGGCACGGACGCGGTCGAGCACCGCCGTGCGCCGGCGCATCAGCTTCTGCAGCTCGTCGCACGCCTCGAGCGCGGTCTTCTCCTTCGCCTGCGCGGCCTGCAGCTGCTGCTGTTTCTGGCCGAGCTTGCCGTTCTCCGCCTGGACGTATTCAAGCTGCGCCTGCTTTGTCTCCAGTTCGTGGTTCTGCCAGAGGATTCCAAGCCCGAGGGCGGCCAGCACGCCGACCGCTCCCGTCACTAGGAACGGTATGCGCCGCACGTTGCGCGCCTGCGCCACGAGCTCCGGCGGCATGAGGTTGATGCGTATCAGGTCCGGCAAGTCCGTCTGCCGCAGCGCGAGGCCCACGGACTCGGCCAGCGTGAACGCGTCGTTCTCAAGCGCCTCCGCATTGACCTTACCGCCGATTCCCACGGCGGTGAACGGGTTGAGGTACCCCACCTCGATCTGCAGCGTCTCGCGGAAGAACTCGTCGAGCTGCGGAAGCCGCACCGAGCCGCCGGTAAGGAAAATGCGCGACGGCGCGGCGCCGCCCTGCTGCGAGCGGTAGAAGTTGATGGACCTTGAAATCTCCGCGTGCAGGCGCGTGAGCACGGTGCGGATGATCTTCGACACCCTGTCCGTGATTTCGTCCTCGTCCTCGGTGACGCCGCCGAGCGACACGTACCCGCGCTCCAGCTTGAGCTGCTCGGCCTCCTCTATAGAGCATCCGAACGCCTGGGCGATCTCCTTCGTTATCGAGTTGCCGGCGACGGTGATCGAGCGGGTGTAGATCTTCTCGTTCTCGACGAGGATCAGGCTCGTAGTCTTCGCGCCTACGTCCAGCACCACGTTGCACCCCGACAGATCAGGCGTGGAGAAGCGCAGCGCGTTCAGCACCGCCATCTGGGAGACGTCCACGGCGACAGGCTTCAGCCCGGCGGCTATGACGGCGTCTGTCACCGCCGTCACGCCGTCCAGCTTCGCCGCCACGATCATCGCGGCGCGGTCGCCCTCCGGCGTCGTGCCGAGGAACTGGTGGTCGCATACGATCTCGTCGATCGGGAACGGCACGTTCTGCTCCACTTCGTACTGGACGAGCTGCTCGAGCTTCGCGGCGTCGCCCACGGGCGGAATCTTCGCGAAGCGCGGGAACACCATCTGCCCGCCGAGCGACACCACCAGCGGAGCGGGGCGGATGCCCGTTTCGCGCATTATCTGCGAAATGATCGGGGGCAGCGACGCGGCGACCGACGATGCGTCGTTCACATCGACGGTCTGCAGGTCGCCGCTGCCGTACGCGGTAAGCGTGAGGTTCCGCTTGCCGTTAAGCGCGTACTCTGCGAGCGTGGCCTTCGACGCGCCAATGTTAAGTGTGAGTATGCGGGACATTTGAATCTCTTGGATGTTTTACTGGATGGCCTCGTAGTCGGCGTTGTTCACGAGCCAGAACGGCGTCTTCGAACGGTCCACGAGCCCCTGGCGCACTTCGATCATTGACTCGCCGGCCTTGTCCTTGGCGTTGATTATCTTGTCGTCGTTCCACCACTCCATCGCCGTCTTGGTCTCTTCGGAGATTTTGCCGGGCTTCACCCACTGGAAGCTGCTGACCACCGTCTCGCCGTCGAGCAGCTTGCCGGCGGAGGTCATGATCTCGCAGGTGATGACCACGGGCTCGCCGTAGCGCTCGATGAACGACGGCGGCAGGCACGCGCAGGAACGGTGGTCGCCTTCGGGGATGTTCACGTAGCGGGTGACGAGGGTGTAGTAAACGTAGGGCGGCAGGCGCTTCGCAGCCTTCGACTTGTCCTTCTCCTTCGCCTTGGAGGTGTCGCAGAGGACGTACCAGTTGACCGTGAGGTCCTCCGTCCATCTCTGCTGCGTGCGGTACGTCATGTCATAGACGCCCCACTGGCGGCGCTTCTTGGTGATTGGCTGAAGCCCGCCCTGCGCGTTGAGCCCCGGCGACGCGATCAGCGACTGCGGCCCGATGCTCGGCATCTGGCTGATCTTCACCTTGGCGTCCATCTTGTCCTGCGCGACCTCCGCTTCGGACTTGGCGGAATTCCGGCCGATCCGGGAGTTCCTGCTCCGCGAATACTGCGCGGAAACCGTGGCCACGCACGCCGCAGCGAGCGCGAAACAAATCATTTTCTTCATCATCATTTTTATTCTCCTTTTTGTTGGACGTGTAAATTGTATCATAAAACCTTCATCTTCGGCAAATCCTGAATGTCAACAATTCCGAGCACCCGCCCGGACGAGTCGCACACAGGCAGGTCGTCTATGCGACGCTGCTCGAAGACTTTCAGCAGCTCCGCGGCGTATGCGCCGTCGCGGATGAAGAGCGGTTTCGCGGTCATTACCGAGGAAACCGGCTCGTGCAGGATGTCGCGGCCCTCTGTCACGTGACGGCGGAAATCGCCGTCTGTGAAGATGCCGGCGAGTGTGCCGTCGGGATTCACCACCACGGCCGAGCCGCCCTGCGCCTTGGTCATGGCGAGGAGCGCGTCGAGCACGGTCGCCTCCGGCGAGACCTTCGCGAAGTGGTCGCCCGTGCGCATCACGTCGGAGACTTTCAGCACGAGCGCGCGGCCGATCGCACCAGCCGGGTGGTTGAGGGCGTAACGCTCGCGGTCGAACGACTGCACGTCGATCATCACCATCGCAAGCGCGTCGCCCATCGCCATCGTGGCCGTGGTCGAGTTCGTGGGCGCCATGCCGAACGGACACGCCTCCTTGCCGCAGGGAATTTCAAGCACCACGTCCGCGAGCTTCGCGAGCGTGGATGCGGGATTGCCGACGATTGCCACGACTTTGAGGCCGTGGCGCCGCACCGCCGGAATGAGGCGGACCACCTCCTCGCTCTCGCCGCTGAAAGAGAGCGCGAGCAACACGTCGGCGGAACCGGTCATCCCCAGGTCGCCGTGCATCGCCTGCACGGGATTGAGCACGATGGAGTTGACGCCCGTCGAGGCGAAGATGGCGCTCATCTTCTCCGCGACGTGAAGGTTCTTGCCGACGCCCGACACGACCACCTTGCCGCCGTGCGCGAGCGCGTCCTGCATGAGAGAGATCGTTCGCGTGAACGATTCCCCCAGCGATTCGCGCACTCGCCGAAGGCCTTCGATCTCGATGTCGAAGACCTCTTTCGCGCGTGCAATCTGTTGGTCGGTGGTCATTCCTTATTTCTTCGCCTGAGCCTGCAAGAGGGTCACGCAGATGGTGCCCACGATGTCCTCGGCGGAGCAGCCGCGCGAGAGGTCGTTCATGGCCTTTGCGAGACCTTGCAGGTTCGGTCCGATTGCGGTCGCGCCGCCAAGGCGCTGCGCGATCTTGTAGCCGATGTTGCCGGCCTGGAGGTCTGGGAACACGAAGACGTTGGCGTTGCCCTGGATTGCGCCGCCTGGGTTCTTGAGCTGCCCGACGGACGGCACTATCGCCGCGTCGAACTGGAGCTCGCCGTCCATCGCAATGCCCTTCTCCGCGAAGACTGGCTTCGCAAGCTCCACCGCCTTCTGCACCTTCTCGACGAGCTCGCCTGCGGCGCTGCCCTTGGTGGAGAAGCTGAGGAACGCGACGCGCGGCTCGTTGCCGGTGAGATCGCGGTACGTCTGCGCTGAGGAGAGGCCGATGTCAACGAGCTGCTCCGCCGTGGGGTTGGGAATCACCGCGCAGTCGCCGAACGCGAGAACGCCGTCGCCGGAGGGCGTCGGGGTCTTGAGGTCCATGATGAAGCAGCTGGACGCCGTCTTCACGCCCTTCTCGGTGCCGAGCGTGTGGAACGCGGCGCGCAGCATGTCGCCGGTGGAGGCGATGGAGCCGGCCACGAGGCCGTCAACGCGACCGAGGCGCACCATCATGCCGCCGAAGTAGATGCGCTTCGTGCGAAGCGTCTTCTGCGCCGTCGCGAGGTCGATGATCTTCTGCTTCTCCGGCGGCTTCTTCGATTCCTTGGCGTTCCACGCCTCGAAGTACGCCTGCTCCAGCTCGGCGTCGCCCTGCGTGTAGTCTATCGTCTTGATGCCGTGCTCGGCGAGCGAAAGGCCCGCCTTCACCTCGGCAGCCGAAATTTCCTCTGCGGTACCGAGCACTATCGGAGTGCATATCTTGCGGTCAACGCAGCTGCACGCCGCGGTGATCACACGCGCATCCATGCCTTCGGGCAGAACGACCGTGCCGTTCAGCGCCGAGGCCCTTTCAATGATCTTCTCAATTGCCTTCATTTTGCCTTAACCTTTCAAAACCGCAACCGTCTCGCGGGCGATCATGAGCTCCTCGTTCGTGGGGATCACGACTACGGGGATCTTCGAGTCCTTCGTGGAGATCACGCCCGACGCGCCAAAGCGCACCTTGAGGTTTGCCTTCTTGTCGAGCTTCACGCCAAGCGCGCCAAGGCGCTTCACGATCTGCTCGCGCAGCTCCGCCGCGTTCTCGCCGATGCCGCCCGCCATCACGATGGCGTCCGCGCCGCCCACGAGCGTGTTGTAGCCGCCTATGTACATCGCCGTGCGGTGGCCGAACGCCTCAAGCGCCTCGACGGCGTCGATGTCGCCCTTCTCGGCCTTCGCCACCACGTCGCGCGAGTCGCCGCCCTGCGCGCCGGCGAGCCCTTGGAAGCCGCTTTCCTTGTTCAGCATCTTGTCGAGCTGGTCGAAGGTGTAGCCCTGCTTGCCGAGGAAGAAGATCACGCCCGGGTCGATCGTGCCGGAACGCGTGCCCATTATCAGGCCGTCGAGCGGCGTAAGGCCCATCGTCGTGTCGATGCACTCGCCGTTCTTGACGGCGGCGAGCGACGATCCGTTGCCGAGGTGGCACGTGACGAGGTTCACCTTCTTCAGGGGCTTCTTCAGCCACGCGGCGGCGGCCTGCGTGATGAACTTGTGCGAGGTGCCGTGGAAGCCGTACTTGCGGATGCCGAACTTCCGCGCCACCTTGCGCGGCAGCGCATACTGGTAGGCGCAGCCTGGCATAGTCTGGTGGAAGGCCGTGTCGAACACGCCAACGTTGGGCACTCCCTTCGCAGCCTTCTCGCACGCCTCGATGCCCTGCAGGTTGGCGGGGTTGTGGAGCGGCGCGAGCGGCACGCACTTCTGGATGAGCTTCTTCGCGGCTGCGGTGATCTTGGCCGGTGCCGAAAACTTATCGCCGCCATGCACCACGCGATGGCCGATCGCGTCGATTTCGGCGAGGCTCTTGACGACCCCGTGCCCGGGGTCGCACAGGACAGCCATCACCTGCGCGATTGCCTCGACGTGGTTTTTCATCGGCACCTCGCGCACGATCTTGTCGCAACCCGTCTTGGTATAGACGAGGCGCGAGCCAGCGATGCCGATGCGCTCGACAAGGCCCTTGCAGAGCATCTTCTCGCCGGTCATGTCGAAGAGCTGGAACTTCAGCGACGACGAGCCGCAGTTTACAACCAGTACCTTGTTTATTTTCTTTGCCATTTTCTTTTGGCCGCGACGGGGCGCGGCCCTCCCGTTATTGTTTGATGATTGCCTTGAAGAACCGTGCCTCAGGTACCTTGGCGCGCGCCTCGGCGAGCTCCTCGGCCGTGACCGCCTCCACAGTTGTGTCGTTCGAGCGGATGGTGAACTTCTTGACAGGCACCTCCACCGCGTCAGAGAAGTCGGGCGTCGTGGCGCACATGAGCGAGAGGTTCACGGTGGCTTCTTTACTGAAGGTGATTATGCTCGAGGAATCGCCGCCAGACGTGGTGTTCACGACCTCCAGTTCAAGGCCGCCCTCAAGCGAGAACTTGCTGATCTGCACCGCAGTGGTCTCGACAGGCGCGGAGCTGCTGCCGGCCGGTGCCATCAGCGCCACCACGTTCTTGTACTTAAACGCCTTTTCGATAGGCGTGCCGGCAAGGTAGAAGTCCACCTTGTCCTTCAATTCGGGATTGACCGTCGCGAAGAAGGTATTACCGGTCACAGGCTCCTGATCCGTCAGGTTACCGTACGTGTACATCTCCCACGCATCCGGGAAGCCGTCGTTTTCGATGTCGGCGTCTTCAATGAACACGGTGGCGACAGGCGACGGATTCAGGCTGTAATCCACGGTGACGGGTTTCGGCGTATACACTTCCCTGACCGAATTGTCGGCCACGTAGCAGTTGTAGCCCCACGACTCCCAATCGGACTTCACGCCGTCGGCGTCGGTGTCGATGTAGGCGCGCACGTAGTAGGTGCCGCCGTACTCCACGCCGCGCAAGACGGCATTCGTCGCGATCACGCTCTCAGACGCAATGGTCGAAACGTTCGTCACATACGTTTCAGCCACCGGCAAGCCGGAGAAGTCGGGCGTGGTAAACGCCTGAACGTGTATGAGGTTCGTCAGGGTGGACATGGACGTCGTCTTGTCAGACAGCTTCTCGGCAAGTGCGCCGAAGTACTTCACGCGCACGGCAATGGAGCCATGCTCCTTGCCATCGGCAACGGCACCGCTGGTGCTGAGGCGGAATGGTGTGACCGTCTCCTTGGGACTGAACGTTGTGAACTTCGCATCGAGCATCGACACCGCCCAGTAGTAGTTGTTCGTTGTCGTGAACATTGTCGCGTGCTTCACGCCGCTGGAATCCTTCCAAACGCTGACCATGTCGGCGTAAACCGGCGCCGTCCACCTGTACATTCCATTCTGGTCGCGCGCAGGAGCCCGCTGGATGCCCGAATCATACACGATGGACCTCTTCTCCGCATCGCGATAGATTCGGAGCTGGAACGCCGGATAGGCCTTGTCGATTGTGTTGGTGTGCGTCCAGCAGAACGTCGGACGGCTCGGATAAATGAGCTGCGCAGTGTAATTCGTACACGGCACCGTAGGCGTCTGGTAGTAATTTTCAACGGAGTCGGGATTGTATTCGAAGCGATTCGAGAACAGAACCGGCAGATTCTTGCCGCTGGCATACTGCGCCTGATCGCCGATTTCCCCGTCGCCCACCACGACGCGGTACGTTGCACTGCGGACTTGCTTGTTGAACAGGATCCTGTTGAGACCCCTTGCCGAATACAGCGTATCCCAGTCAAGGTCAAACGCCCCATCCGCAAGCAGATCGGCTTCAGTCAGCGTCGGGTGCACCGAAAGGTCGAAGTAGCGGTCAAGGATGACCTCAGCGTAAGTGGAGGAGCTTCCCTGCCTGTGGTAATCCCCGTTGATCCAGTTCCGGACCACCCGGACGCGTGTGAGAGAGGTTGAGTTTGGCGGCATGTTTGTGCCCTCGTAAGGATCTTCTATCCGAATGTTTTCATAGTAGCCGACTATCGAGTTGACATTGCCGCGGTCGGAAGCGCCATCCGCGGTTTCGAAGGTCGTGACAGAGCCATTGCCGATTGCCGTCGCAAGGTCGAAGCGGGCCATGATCGGCGTCGTCTGCGTAAGCTCCACCGTGAACTCGGCATCGGACCAACCTACGTCAACGCCCTTCGCGACGCCGTAAGGCTCGCCAGGATTCCACGTACCGCTGCCATCATTGTCTAGGAACACCACGAAGGTGTTCTTGCCCTCGCGGACGTGGCCGAGTGTTGTACGCTCGGAGCTTGCGCTCTCCGTAAGGTGCAGCGTGGCCCACGAGTTGCCGCCAGCGATGTTGGCGTCCCAGGAGGCGCGCACGTGGCTGCTATTGAGGTGGACAACCGTGTAGGACGCGTTCGTGGCGTTCACGTCAACGCTCGGATCGTCAACGAGATACCAAGTGTTCGTAAGCGTCGAGAAGTCGATCGTCGCAAGGCCGGTCGTGTAGTCGATCGTACCGACGGCGACGTTCTCCTTGTTGAACGCCCTTGTCACAAGCGTTCCCTTGGTTGCATCGTCAGGATTCGGCCGGTCTTCGACCAGCTTTTCATTCCAAATGGCGTTGTTCAGGTTGCCGTAGGTGGGCTCGCCTTCTTCGACCACAATGTAAGCCGGATCGAGGAAGTCAACCGAGATGCTTCCGGGCCTGATGAAGCCGGGTGCCAGGGTGAGGGTGACCTCGCGGGCCGGGTTGATGCCCAGATAAGAGGTCTTTGCGTTCGAGCCTGTTGAACCAGTTGACGATCCGGACGACGCTCCTCCGGTCGATGCCGATCCCGCCGTCACAGTCCAGATTGCGTCGGGCAGACCAGTCATCTTGCTCGTGTCGGAGTACGACTGCACCACGACATTGCCATTCAGCATGCCCTCGCCCGGTCCCATCATGACCTTGGCGTGAATCGTCGGTATCGGGTAGTTGTGGATACTGATGTCCTGAATGCCATACGTATTGGCCGGGATTTCGGGATTGGTCCCGGCACGGCATTCGGCGTAGTTGCTCCAGCCGTCGTCGTCGGAGTCGCGCCATGGGTCGTAGAGGCCGCGGGTCACGGTAGCGACCCTGTACTGGTCTTCCCAGTCGTCTTCCATGAAGTCGTGGTCGGCGAACATTTCACCAAGATACAGGTTACCGACACGGCGGAAGTAGTCGGGTATTCCGTCCACAAGCGAGTAGCCGTTCGTTGATGAGATGCCCGTCTGGTTCAGGTTGGTGAAGACGTTTCCGATCAGATACTCCATCAGGTCGGACAGCTGGTCGTTGTCAGTATCGTCATACGGCTCGTCGAGGTTGTACTTGGCCTCATCCACGTCAGAGATACCGTTGCCGTTCGTGTCCGTGGTCCACGGGTTGTACGCCGGGGCGCCACCGTTCCACTTTTCGAGCACGGTCATGTCACCGGCCGGAGCGAGCGCACGGGCGTCGTTGTAGTTGTACGGGCTGATCTTGGCGGCGGCAACCGTCTCCGTCACGCCTTCCGTTCCGAACATCACGTACAGCTCCCAGCCGTCCGGGACGCCGTCGATGTCGTTGTCGGGCGAAGCCGGCGCAAGTGCAAGATTCTTCCAGTCGGCCTTTGCGTCGGCAAGGCCGTACGCCTCGAAGTAACGCACGACGAGGTACTTGTCGAGCGCCGTGAACGGCTTGGTGTTCGGCCCGTATGTCTTGTTCACGCCGTCGGACTTGACCGCCGTCGCATTCGCCGTTTCCTTGTCGAAGCCGAAGTAGTCGTACACCTGCGCATGGACAAGCACGACGGGCTCAACGGACACCGCCACAACGCGGTTGACCGTTCCGGCCGCCGCCGTAAGCGTCACGTTCGTACCCACGCCGCAGCGGTTCGTCACGGAACCGTCGTTGGCGCCGGACGGCACAAGGTAATCGTACGTCGCACGCAGCGCAAGCGAACCGGCGTAGTCGCCGACCTTGGGCGCGGTCACGGTGTTGCCCGCCATTTCCTCGGCGAGCAGGTACCTCACCGGCAAGCTGCCCTCCGCCGAGTTCTGCACGGTCACGACGGTCGCATTGACCGTGGCGAACGCCATCACGTCGCCGTCAGCCGCGAAGTCGCCGTCCTTCACGAGAGGATCTGTCACCTTGAAGTACTGCTCCACGTCGTCGGGGATGCCGTCGCCGTCCGTGTCCTCGGAGTTCGGGTCGGTGCTGTCGATGAAGTCTTCCTTGTAATCGTCGTCCGTCTTGTCCGGATCGCTGAAGGCGGAGTACTTCACGTACAGCTCCCAGCCATCGGGCATGTCGTTGCCGTTCGTGTCGGTCCACCACGTCGATGGATCTTCAGTCCAAGAGGTCGTGAGGAAGTAATCGTCCTCGGCGCCAACCAGCGGCAGGTACATCGTCTGCGTGATGTACTTCAGCCTGCGCGTGAACGGCACGCTGTTCGCGCCAACCGTGTAATTGGAGTTGGACTCGGCGTACTCCGCGATGGACTCGGGCCACCAGTACGAAGGCTTGGCCGTCGTCGGGTCGAAGCCGTACCAGTCATATACCGCCGAGTGGATCACCGTCGCGTTCGTGACCATCGTCATGAAGTTGCCGTTCTCCATCGCGGCGTATGCGGCATCGTTGGAGGAGACCGCGCCCACGAAGAGCTCGCCACCCACGTAGAAGGTCTCGTAGAGCGTGTTCGTGCCCGGGTCGATCGCGTAGATCGACGCCTCGCCCTCGGCGTTCGTGACCACCGAAATCAGGACGTTCGTCTGGACGTATGCCATGTAGTCGTCCTCCGGCGCCCAGTCCCAGAACGCCTTCTGCTCTTCCACCGTCGCGTTCGCCAAGCCGTTCGTGATGGCGAATGCGTTGTCGTAAGGAGGCAGCGACCCGGCAAGTTCAGGATCCTGTTCCATCAGGCTGTTGTAGAAGTAGTGGTCATCCAGCGGATCGAAACCATACTTGTACGCCGCCGTGTCGGACGCGCCCACGTACAGCTGCCAGCCGTCCGCGAGGCCGTCGCCGAGGCCGTCCTCGAAGTCGTACACGACCTCGACGGGGTCAGTGTAGCCCACGATCTCCTTGGTGAAGTAGCGCCACGCGTGCGTGAACGGAGCCGTGTGGCCCGAGCCCGCCGCCTGTTCCACGCCGTTGGTGCCCGCCGCCGGGGTGGCCGCCGCGCCGTCGTTGACGCAGCCGCGCGCCGTGTCGGCCTCGAAGCCGTAGTAGTGGTACACCGCCCTGTGGACGAGCGTCACCGGCTCCTCGCCGATCGCCATGCCCGACACGTCGACGGCGGCCTCGGAGCCCCACGCGACCAGCTCGCCGTTCGGCAGCGTCGCCGTCTCGAGCACGGTCTTAACCGCGCCCTCCGCGACGCCGTCCGGGTCGTCCGCGCCCGCGATCACCACCACGTACTTCTCGGTCCCGTCCGTCGCCACGTGCGCGGTCGTCTGCGCGTACGCCATCACGCCGTTCGCGTAGTTCCAGTCGTTCGTCAGCGCTGCGATCACCTCGGGCTTCACGAGCTCGTCGTTCGTCACCGCCGGGACGAAGTTCGTCACCGTCTCGCCGATGAGGCCCGCGCGCACGAGCACGTCCCAGAGGCCCGTCTCGTCCGCCGGGTCGTAGTTCCACCCGAAGGAGACGTCCGCGCCCGTGCCG
>CACZDG010000013.1:0-446 GCA_902779865.1 uncultured bacterium | reverse complement strand
GTCGCGTTGCCCTCGGCGTCAACCGCCTCGGACACGTCGGTGCGCGCCGTGGTCGGGTCGTAGCCGTACATCCAGTACACCGCCGAGTGGATCAGCGTCACGTCCGCCTCCGTCACGAGGTTCGTCTCGGAGCCGGAGATCTCCTCGCCCCAGGCGACCAGCTCGCCGTTCGGGAGCTCCGCAGTCCTCATCAGCCTCTTCAGCCGGCCGACGTCGTCGGAGCCGTCCTTGTTGCCGCCGTCGCCGACGACCACCACCGCGAGGTTCGTCTCCGCGCCGTTCACGACCTCCGCGAGGAGGTGCTTGCCGCGCGCGTACGCCATCACGCCCCACGCGCGGTCCCAGTCGTTAGTGTAGAGCGCCAGGCTGTCCGCGAGCTCGCCGTTCTCGACCGCCGGGACGAAGTTCGTCACCGTCGCGCTTATGTCGCCGGACGCCGCGAGGCT
>CACZDG010000012.1 GCA_902779865.1 uncultured bacterium | reverse complement strand
CTTCCACGTCGCGGAGGACTTGCTTGGGACGTAAGACCCATTCCAGTAAGTGCCGTTCACGGCATAGCCCTGCGCGTTGAACACCATGTTGCCGCCGCTTGCGGCGTTCGTGTCGTACCATCCAACAAGCTTATGACCCGAACGCGTCGCGTTCAAGACGGACGCCCCCGCCTGGCTCGTGTACTTGCCCTGCTCCACCACGCAGTTGCAGGACGCATTTCCGAGAGCGCCACCGTTCGCGTCAAAGGTCACAATCCTGTACGGCGGCGTCGCCACCCACTGCGCGTACGCGATAACGTTCCCCGCGTACTTCCATGTCGCGGAGGACACGCCCTTCGAATACGACCCGTTCCAGTACTTGCCGTTCACGGCGTAGCCCCGAGCGTCGAACAACAGATTCCCGCCGCTCTTAGCATCGTACCATCCGCGGAGAGTGTAGCCAGTACGCGAAACTGTCCTGTTCGCACCCGCCTGGCTCGTGTACCTGCCAAGATCAACCGAGAAGGATACTGTCGTCTTGCCGCTCACCGTCCCACCGTTCGCGTTGAGCGTCACAGTGAACACGTGTTCATAATACTCAACCGGCAAACCCTGCCACTTGCCATCCGAAACGTCATACGTACTGTTGCCTTTCGGAAGATACACCACGCATGACGAATTAACGGAATAGATCGGTGTTTCTTCAAAACCAATAGCCGGGCAATCACCACTCATCATCATGCCCATCAGACCGTCACAGTAGGCGAACGCTAAGTCCCCGATTCTCGTCACGCTGGAAGGAATCATCACGCCCGTAAGGGCGTCGCATCTGTAGAACGCATCGTTGCCGACGGCCGTCACCGGGCAGTCGCCGAGCGTGGACGGAATGGTCACCACGCCGGAGGTGGACGGAGGAATTGCATTGTTGTCCGGGCCGCCGCCGATCGTTGCCTCGCCACCGCTCACGGTGTAAACCCAGGCAATACCGTCCACGACCTCCACCCCGACGTTGCGTGATTCTATGCCAGTCCTTGAAAATATCCGCTCTTGTTCGGAATCGGAGCCGAAAGCCGTGGGTACGACCGCCCTGAACCTTCCTGTGGTCAGGAAAAACGCCTTATCCCCGATAGTCGTCACGCTGGCAGGAACAGTCACAATCTTCAGACCGTCGCAATAGCAAAATGCTCCATCCCCGATTGTCGTCACTCCATCGGGAATCACCACACTCGTCAGGGCGTCGCAGCCGTAGAACGCTTCGGCGCCGATGGTCGTCACGCCCTGGGGAACCGTCACGTCTCTATTGACGCCGCAAACAAGCTTCGTCCCATCTTTGGTGAGCAGTATCCCGTCCACCGACTTGTAATTGGGGTTCCCCTCCGCGACTCTGAACGCCGTCAGCGAATCACAACTGCCAAACGCCTGCATCCCGATAATCGTCACGCTGGAGGGAATCATCACGCTAGTCAGACCGTCGCAGCTACAGAACGCCATCTGCCCGATGCTCGTCACGCCGGTGGAGATCGTCACGTTCGTAACCCCCCTGCAAGACATGAAAGCCCGTTCCCCGATGCTCGTCACGCTAGAGGGAATCGTCACGCTCGTCAGACCGGCACAATAGTAGAACGCGTTCTCACCGATGGCCGTCACCGGATAGCCTCCTAACATGGACGGGATGGTCAACGCTCCGGCAGTGGACTTGGAAATCGCATAGTTGTTCTCACCGCCGCCGACCGTCGCCTTGCCGCCGCTCACGGTGTAAGTCCAGACGACGCCGTTCACGATCTCAACTTTCACGTTACGTACGTCAATAGTGGCGGTCGTGGTCCCAAATACCCGCTCCTTTTCGGAATCGGAGCCGAAAGCCGTGGGTATGATCGCAGCGTACATGCTGACGCAGTTCAAGAATGCACCATAGCCAATGCTCGTCACGCTATCGGGGATCGTCACTCCATTCAGAGCACCGCAGCCGCGGAACGCACCGTTTCCGATGCTCGTCACGCCGGAGGGTATCGCCACGCTCGTAAGACCGGCGCAGCCATAGAACGCATAGTTCCTGATGGCCGTCACCGGGTAGCCGCCGAGCGTGGACGGAATGGTCACCGCGCCAACGGTGGACGGGGAAATCGCATAGTCGTCCGCACCGCCGCCGACCGTCACCTTGCCGTCGCTCACGGTGTAGGCCAAGCCGACGCCGTTCACGATCTCAACTTTCACGTTGCGTACGTCAATGCCGCTCGTCTTTCCAAATACCCGCGTCTTCTCGGAATCAAGAACTAAAATCGTAGGCGCGACCGCACGGATCAGTCCGGCGCATTCCAGGAAAGCATTGTCGCCGATGGTACTCACGCTGTTCGGAATCGTTACGTTATTAAGCTTTTCGCAGTGTAAGAACGCACATTCCCCGATGCTCGTCACGCCGGAGGGAATCGTCACGCTCGTAAGGGCGTTACAGTAACCGAACGACCATTGCCCGATGCTCGTCACGCTAGAGGGAATTGTCATGCTTGTCAGACCGTCGCACTCAGAGAATGCCCCTTTACCAATGGTCGTCACGCTAGAGGGAATTGTCACGCTCGTCATACCGTCGCAGTCGTAGAATGCCCCTTTACCGATGGCCGTCACCGTGTAGCCGCCGAGCGTGAACGGAATGGTCACCGCGCCAACGGTGGACGGGGAAATCGCATAGTCGTCCGCACCGCCGCCGACCGTCGCCTCGCTGCCGCTCACGGTGTAAACCCAGGCGATGCCGCCCACGGTCTCCACCTTCACGTTGCGTACTGTAATGGTGGCGGTCGAGCCCCACGATATCAACATCATTTCGTAATTATAACCGAAACTCTCTGGCACGACCAAATATTCCAGTTTGTCGCAGTTCTTAAACGCATCGATACCGATGGTATTCACGCTGTCCGGAACCGTCACGTTCGTCAGATCGTCGCAGTAGGCGAATGCCCCTTTCCCTATGCTTTTCACGCCGGAGGGGATCATCACGTTCGTCAGACCGACGCAACGGGCGAACGCATAGTTGCCGATGCTCGTCACGCTAGAGGGAATCGTCACGTTCGTCAGGTCGTAGCAGTTGTGGAACGCATGCCCACCGATGGCCATCACCGGATAGCCGCCTAGCGTGGACGGGATGGTCAGTGTACCGACGACGGCAGACGGGGAAATCGCATGGTCGTCCGCGCCACCGCCGACCGTCACCTTGCTGCCGCTCACGGTGTAAGCCCAGACAATGCCGCCCACGGCCTCCACCTTCACATTGCGTGCTTCAACGGTGCCGGTCGTGCTCCCAAATATCCGCGCCTGCTCGGAATCAGAACCGAACGCCGTAGGCACGACCGCATATTCCAGATTGGCGAGGTCCTTGAACGCATTGTAGCCGATGGTTTTCACGCTGTCAGGAACCGTCACGCTCGTAAGACCGTCGCAGCCGTTGAACGCATACGGCCCGATGCTCGTCACGCCGGAAAGAATCTCGATGCTCGTCAGTGCGTTACACTCGGAGAACGCGCTATGTCCGATGGTCGTCACGCCGGAGGGTATCGTCACGCTCGTCAGCCCGCCGCAGCCGTAGAACGCAAAATCCCCGATGCTCGTCACGCTGTCCGGTATCGTCACGCTCGTCAATCCGCTGCAACACCAAAACGCATACTCTCCGATGCTCGTCACGCCAGAGGGTATCGTCACGCTCGTAAGACCTAAACAGCTATAGAACGCATGCGACCCGATGCTCGTTACGCCGAATGGTATCGTCACGCTCGTCATACCGCTGCAACCGGAGAACGCAGAACTCCCGATGCTCGTCACTGGCTTGCCGCCGAGCGTTGAGGGAATCGTCACGGTGCCAGTCGGCTCCGGCGAGATGGCGTGATAACCATTATTGTGAATCTCCGCCGTGTCGCCATTGATGCGGTAAGTCCACGTGTAGCCGCCGACCGTCTCCGTATCGGCCCAAGCGACAAACGCCACGGCAACCGCATAGGCTACAACCAACATTCGCTTCATGTTCATCTTCGTTTCCTTTCGGTCTTTTTTTCAAGTCGTCTCTTCCTTCGTGAACGGGCTAGCAGCCCATTCTACCAGGCGTAGTGCAACGCGCTGCCAGCGCGTTGCCACACGCGGGAAATGCCACGCCCTCACGAGCGGTACAGACCAAATATATCATATTCCCCCACCCAACGCAAGCGTGATTTTTGTAAAATTGAAGTTTCGCACACGGTGACGCAGAGTTTGACGATAGACGCGAGACGATAGATGCAAGCGACGAATACGCACGTGGCACGTCACTTAAAAGGGTTTACGGCCTTAATACCGCAATAAATCTGTCCGTCGTTAAGGTCTTCAGAGATGAATTCACTGCAACCGCTTTCCGATGCCGCGACAAGCAAGAGCGAGTCATAGAACTGGAGCCCGTAACGCTGCATCACATCTAATCCTTTTTCGGTCACATCTTCTGGCACGGGAAGTACGGTCAAGGCGCGAAACAGCTCAAGATACGCCTTTATCTCATCAATGGTAAGCCCAAGTTTACGATGCGCAACACTTGAAAACTCATTCAACACCTGAACGTTGATCTTGTATCCACCAGACGCAACTGCCACTGAAATCAACTTTCTTGCAATGGATCGCTTCACGGAATTTTTAGAATCCGCCGCATATATGAACACGTTGGAGTCGATGAATTTCATGCGAAAGCCACCTCGGGTTCGTATGCATCGGCACGATTAAATCTATAAGGTTCTTCATTACGACTTTCGGTGCTGTCCAAAAGTGCATTGAACCGCTTTTCCCAAGCAGAGACATCCGCTTTGCGTTTCTGTTCCTGTACAGCAAGATATGTTTCAACACTCAGACAAAGAAGGTCACGAAACGAACACCCGCTTCGTTCCGCATACTCATTGGCCTGCTGGATAATCGCAGCCGGCATGTCTATCATTATGCCCATACACTCTCTCCTTTCTCTTAAGTGTTCATGGTTGCTTTTACGCTAATATTCTAAGATACAATCCTCGCCTTTGAGTGGCAAGATGGAAATAGTATGCCACATTCCCGTGCCCAACGCAAGCGTGATTTTCAGAAAATTGAAGTTTCGCACACGGTGACGCAGAGGCTGCCAACGACGCAAGGTGATTTTTGGGCTTAAAGTGCAGAGTTAATGTACTCCAAGGTGGACGCATCCAAGGGGACATGTCCGTTGCGCCCAAAGTGACATGTCTGCTTACACCAAGGAGACATGTCTGCTTGCGCCAAAGTGACATGTCTGTTTACGCCAAAGTGACATGTCTGTTTGCGCCAAAGTGACATGTCTGCTTGCTCCAAAGTGACATGTCCGCTTGCGCCAAAGGGACATGTCCGTTTAGGCCCATGTACCTTGTGGTATGAAGCAAAAGGACTTGGCCTTGGTCAAAATACAAGGGGAATGAGGTAGATGAGAAGTGGCAAAACTGGTCAGACCGGTTTTGCCACATCGAAAACACAGGTGACGTATCAAAGAGTTCCGGGAAATGGCGTTTTCGTCCGTCGAAGACAACCGCTAACGCCCCTACAACCGACCTGTAAACCTCCATTGGATGGAGACCCCACCTCTCCATCTAATGGAGACGCGCCTCTCCATTCAATAGAGACCCCACTTCTCCATCCAATGGAGACAACTACTCTCCATCCAATGGAGACCCCGCCTCTCTATCCGATGGAGACGCGGCTCTCCATCCAATGGAGACTCGACCATCGATTCTATGGACTAGGCATGGCTGTCACAGCCCACTACGGCTCGGCGGGACGCCTCGCCCCACCTTTTATCTCTGCCCATAATAAACTTTGTGACCTTTGTGGCTAAAAGCCTACTCCCCAACTGTCGAATTTAGGATTATAGCAAATCTTCCGGCTACTTTCCACCCGCCTTGCCGTCATTCTTTTTGCCGTCTTTCAGCTTCGCGAGGGATTCTTTCAGCTTTGCCGTGGCTTCGGCGGCGGACGATACCACGATCAAATCCTTCCGCCCGGACGCCTTGATTTCCGCAGGAGTATCGGCATGGGTTGAAAGGACGATTACCGGGCCCTTGAAATCCTTGAGTTCATTGAACGTCTTCTTTTTCGGGTCGATCAGCAATGCGACCTCTCCCTTCGCGGGAGAAAGGACGCGGTTGCAATCTGCGCTGTGCCAGAGCGTCTGCAACATGCGGGCACCACCCGGAGTGTTGTATCCCATCGGCGCATAGACGTTGGGTGCGCCGGCGATGCGCTTCTTGGGCGAAGGATGCAGTTTGCGTCCGGTGAGCCATTCAAGTCCCTTGTAGAAGATGTCCTGCGTGCTCTTGCCGCTTTCGGGATGAGGACCGCAGATGAATATCTTGCCCTTCCCGAACGTCCCCGCAACGATGGCCGCCTTGCCAGTCATGCCACGGACGTCCGCCTCCGGCTTTTCAATTTTCTCCATCTTCTTGCCGTAGTACGCGAATACCTTCATGTCCGCGCCTTCTACCGTCTTTCCGGGAATCATCGCAGGGCCGCCGTGGTAGCGGACCATGCGCGGTCCCTTCTGTCCCATTGCGGCGAGTCCCGCCTCCGTGAAGTCAAGCTCAACCGTTGCGCCGCCCCTGTAGTGTTCTGGATCGTCGGGCTTGAAAGGAACCATCTGGTTGCGCTTGCGGCGAGTCTCCTCCAAAACAAGGAACGCGCCGGCGCATGTGCCGTGGTACAAGCCACCATTCTTGACAAACTCTCTCTCTGCGGCAACGCCCTTCTCGCCAAGCCCGAAAAACTGCGACTCTCCGCTGCCGCCGGAGTGAACAACCATATCCGCGCCGTTGAGCGCACCTTCGCCGATTTCCTTGCCGTTCGCAAACGTGACGATGAACTCGGGACAGTCGTCCATGAGCCGTCCCACCAGGTCAACGCCCACGCCCCTGTCGCAGTAGAACACCACCTTCATGGCATCCGGCGCCTTTTCAACGCCAGCCACCGCCAGGAAGAGACTCGCCGCAAGCGCGACAAGGAAAAACTTTTTCATCTATCTACCCCTTCTGCCCGTAGTACGCGTTTGGCCCGTGTTTGCGCTGGTAGTGCTTTTCCGAGACGTATGCGGGCAGCGGTTCGGCGGAATCTCCGCGCATCCGCTCCGTAAGACGCGCCATGCGCGCGATTTGTTCGAGCGACACCGCGTTGTCAACAGCCTTCATCACATCCGCGCCCCACGTGAACGGTCCGTGCCCCGCCACGAGTACGCCGGGCTGCGCCAGCGGATCGAGTTCGCGGAAGCGCTCCACGATCACCTTGCCGGTGTTGAGTTCGTATGCCTCCGCAACTTCCGCCTCGGTGAGGAAGCGCGTCACCGGCACGGGCCCGTGGAAACAATCCGCGTGCGTCGTGCCGTAACAGGGGATCTCGCGACAGGCCTGCGCCCACGCAGTCGCCTCCACACTGTGCGTATGCACCGCGCCGAACACGCCCTTGAACGAACGGTAGAATTCCAAATGGGTGGGAGTATCACTGGACGGACGGCATTCGCCCTCGACGACGTGCCCTTCGAGGTCCAGCACAACCATGTCGCCAGGCGACATCGCGTCGTACGCGACGCCGCTCGGTTTTATCACGACGAGTCTGGTCTCGCCGTCGAAGGCGCTGGCATTGCCCCATGTGAGCGGCGCCAGGCCTTCTGCGTGCAGACGCATGTTGGCGCGCCACACGGTCTCTTTCAGCTTCTCCAGCATCGCGTCACTTCAGCTTCCACGCGAGGTCGTTGAGGAAGAGTTCCTTCTCAAGGCTCTCGACCGTGGTGTCCTTCGTGATGTGGACGAACTCGATGCCCATGATTGCGGCGAAGTCGTGCATCTGCTCGGCGGTGACGTCGTACGTGAGCGTAGTGTGGTGCGCACCACCCGCCGTGATCCAGCACTCGACTCCGCGCTTGAGGTCGGGCATCGCCCGCCACATCACGCGCGCGACGGGCAGGTTCGGCATCTTGTAGATCGGCTTCACGCATTCAATGTCCTGCACGATCATGCGGAGGCGTCCACCCATATCTACTAGCGAGATCACGATTGCCTTGCCGGCGCGTCCCTCGAAGACGAGGCGCGCGGGATCGGCCTTGCCGCCGATGCCGAGCGGATGCACCTCGACCTTCGGCTTCGCCGCCGCGATGGAGGGACACACCTCCAGCATGTGCGCACCGAGCGAATACTCCTTGCCCTTCGCAAGCTCGTAGGTGTAGTCCTCCATGAACGCAGTGCCGCCCTTCTGCCCCTCGCTCATCGCCTTGACGATGGCCGTCATAGCGGCCACCTTCCAGTCGCCCTCCGCGCCGTAGCCGTAGCCCTGCGCCATAAGACGCTGCGAGGCGAGACCGGGGAGCTGCTGCATGCCGTAGAGGTCCTCGAAGGTATTGGTATATGCGGCGCAGCCCTCCGCGTCCAGCATCTTCTTCATCGCGATTTCCTCGCGCGCCTGGTAGCGGACGGCCTCCAGGTTCTTTGTGTTGAAGACGTAGAGCTTCTTGTATTCCTTCACGAGCGCATCGACCTCGGCGTCGGTGACGGCGTCGATGTACTCGACGAGTGTGCCGACCGGCCACGTATTGACCTGCCATCCCATGACCTCCTGCACGCCGACCTTGTCGCCCTCGGTCACGGCCACATTACGCATGTTGTCGCCGAAGCGCATGACCTTGAGTGCGCGGGAGAAGGCTACGCCCACCGCAACGCGCATCCACGACGCGAGGCGGGCGGCTACATCGGCGTCTTGCCAGTGTCCAGCTATCACCTTGCGCGTCATGCGGAGACGCGCGCCGATGAAGCCGTGCTCGCGGTCGCCATGCGCCGCCTGGTTGAGGTTCATGAAGTCCATGTCGATGCCAGTATCGGGAATCGAGCGGTTGTACTGCGTGGCGAGATGGCACCACGGCTTCTGCAGAAACTTAAGCCCGTTAAGCCACATCTTGGACGGCGAGAACGTGTGGCACCACGTGATCACGCCCGCGCATGCGTCGTCGAAGTTCGCGGCCTTGACGGTCTCGGTGGCCTCCTCAGATGTCTTGACGACGGTCTTGAACACGACCTTACAGGGGAGCTTGCCGCCCTTGTTCAGCTTGTCGACCATCTCCGCCGCGCGCTTCGCGACGGTGTCCAGCACTTCGGGTCCATAGAGGAACTGGCTGCCGACGACAAACCAGAACTCGTAGTCTTTCATCTTCTTCATCTTGTTTTCTCCTTGGCTCTCTTATTTGTTGAATGAATGAACTTTCGACGCGATGACGTCCGCAACAAGCATCATCTTGAACTTTTCAAGATACATGGCGAAACCCTTCACGCCAGTGCGCGTGGGCTTGAGCGTCACGCCCTTCGCGTCCGCGAAAATGCGTTTTGCGAGGAAATCCTCAAGTGCCTGCCGCGTCTTCGCCGACTGGCGCTCGTGCGCGTATGCAGCGAGAAGCGCCATTCCCCATGCACCGCCTTCGCCGGCCGTCGCCAGGCACGTTGCCGGCGCGTTGACGGCGTCTGCGAGGATCTGCTGCGCGACGCCGGGCGTCTTGAAGATGCCGCCGTGTCCAGTAATGCCCTTGAGCTTCAACCCCTCGTCGAAGAGTATGCCGAGGCCCATGCGCACCGCCGCGAACGCGGAATAGATGTGCGCGCGCATGAAGTTCGCAAGCGTGAAGTCTGCGTCCGGCGAACGGGTGACGAGCGGACACCCATCGCAGCCGCCCATCTTGTCGCCCGCATCCATCGTCAGGCCGGCCACAGGCTCGCCACCGAAGAACGGCACTGCGACGATGCCGCCGCAGTCAGGTGCGCCCTTGAGTGCCTCCTTGAAGAGACGGTCGTAGTCTCCGCCAAGGAGCGAAACCCAGGCGTTGATGTCGCTCGTGCAAGTGTTCGCGTGGCTCATCGCAACCTGTGCGCCAGTAGGCGACACGCATACGTCGATTTCTGGATGGCGTTTTGCGAGCGGCTTCGCGAGGGTCACGACGGCGAACGCGCTCGTGCCGGCGGAGATGTTCGCGGTGCCGGGACGTACGGTGTTAGTTGCGGCCATGCCGGTCTGTACGTCGCCTTCCGGCGGCGCAGCGAGTGCACCGGGCGCTAGTTCGCCGGACGGATCGAGAAGGCGCGCGCCAGCCTCCGTTAGCGTGCCCGCGCTTTCGCCGGCAGGGAGCGGACGCGGCAGCACGTCCAGCACCTTCCACTGGAACTTGCCCTTCTTCGCCGCGAGACGGTCGAACGTGCGAGCCATCTTGGCATCATAGTTTTTTGTCGCGGGATCGACCGGGAACATTCCGCTCGCCTCGCCGAGGCCGAGCACCTTCTCGCCAGTCAACTTGAAGTGGATCCATCCCGCGAGCGTGGTGAGGAACGAAAGGCTCTTCAGCTCCGCGCCGCCGTCTAGGACGCGCTGGTAGAGGTGCGCCACGCTCCAGCGTTGCGGGATGGTAAAGGCGAATGCCTTCGTGAGTTTCGCGGATGCCTCCGCCGTAATCGTACAGCGCCACGTGCGGAACGGCGCGAGCTGCTTCCCGTGCGCGTCGAACGGCAGGTAGCCGTGCATCATGCCCGAAATGCCGATTGCATCGAGCGAGTCAAGCGTCTTGCGATTTGCCTTGCGGTAGGCGGCCTTCAGCTCCGCATACGCGCTCTGCATCCCCTTCAACGCATCTTCAAGTTTGTAGGTCCACACGCCTCTGGGCAACAGGCGATTCTCCCAGCCAAACGATCCGGACGCAAGCACCTTACCGTTTTCATCGGCAAGCACGGCCTTGATCCGCGTAGAGCCAAACTCGATTCCAAGCATCTTCTTCATATCCACCTCCTAACTAACCACAAACCACTAATCACTGACCACTAACCACTAGCCACTAACCACTAATCCAGCCAAGTCCAGAAGTACGCATACGCGCACACCACGAGACCGACCACGATGCACGACGAAAGGACATCGACCCAGTTCCAGCTCTCGCGGTTCATCTTTCTGTATTCAGGCGATAGGCACTTGAAATTGAGTCCGTCGAGGTGCTTGGCGTCCGGCGCGGGCGCCATGAGCGACGCGACTACGACGATGAATATGGACAGCACGAGAAGTATTCCTGAGAAGTAGAAGTCCGGTATGAACGCACATTCGTCCTTACCACCCCAGAGGGCGTTCGCGGCGAGCTTCGCCATGCCGAGGATGAATCCGACCGAAAGTCCCCACACTGCGCCCTTGAGGTTCATGCGCTTCCAGCAGAGGCCCAGCACGAACACCGCGACGATCGGCGGAGCGAGGAAGGACTGGACGGACTGGATGTACTTGTAAAGCCCACCGCCGGCGATGGACTTCATGATCGGAAGCCAAAGCAATCCGAGCGCCGTCATCGAGACTGTCGTGACGCGGCCGATCGTGACGAGCTTCCGCTGGGACGTCTCCGGCTTGAGCTTCTGGTAAACATCGACGGTGAAGAGCGTAGAGACGGAGTTGAAGAGCGACGCGAGCGAGCTCATTAGCGCGGCAATCATTCCCGCCACGACGAGTCCGCGGAAGCCGACGGGGAGAAGCGACTGAACGAGCGTCGGGAACACGGCGTCGCCGTTCAGCGCACCGCTTTCCTTGAGCGGAATCGAGAACTGTGCGCCGTTGACGACCACGTGGTTGTGGTGGAGCGCAAAGCCGAGCATGCCGGGGACGAGGAACAGGAACACCGGCGCGAGCTTGAGGAAGCCGCCCCAGATCGCGCCGCGACGTGCATTCGTGAGGTTCTTCGCAGCGAGCGTGCGCTGGATGATGAACTGGTCAGTACACCAATACCAGACGCCGATCGTCACGGAAGCGACGACAACGCCGAGCCACGGGAGCGACTTGTGCGAGAGCGAATGCCACAGGCTGAACTGCTCGACGCTGCCCGTCGATTTGATCGTCTGCTTCAAGACCGCCCAGCCGTCGGTTATGCCCTGCGCCGTCGAACCGTCCGCGAGCGCCACGCCGGAGTGTCCGAGGTGGTAGAGAGCGAATCCGGTCACGGAAAGCGTACCCGCAAGGATAATGAACGTCTGCACGAGGTCTGTATAGACGACAGCCGAGAGACCGCCGATTGAAGAATATACGCCCGCGAGGACCACTGTCAGCACCGCTCCGATCCAGAACGAACTCACCACCGTGCCGCCTATCGTGAGGCTCACCTCCGGCATCATCACCTCAAAGAAGAGCGCGCCCGCATATACGGTGACGGAAATCTTGGTGAGGACGTACGCCGCAAGCGACACTAGTGACAGAATCCATCTGGCCTTCGGCCCGAACCTTCGTTCAAGGAACTCCGGCATCGTGGAGACGCCGGAGTTGTAGTAGAACGGCAGGAACACCCAGCTCATCATGATGAGCACCCATGCGTGGAACTCCCAGTGGGACATCGAAAGCCCGGTCAACGCCCCCTGCCCGGCAAGGCCGATCAGGTGCTCCGAACCGATGTTCGCCGCGAAGATAGAGGCACCGATTGCGAGCCACCCCACGCTGCGTCCGCCGAGAAAGAGATCCTTCTCCGTCTCGATCTTCTTGCGTTTCATCGTGAACACCACGACGCCCGCAAGAAGCGCGAAGTAGGCAAGAATCATCGTCCAGTCCAAACCTGTCATTTCTTTTCTCCTTTATTCAACCGGGATGTGTGTGGGGTGGCAGTCTAGGCTACTTCAGCATCAGCGCCGTAAGCAGCTTCGTGAAACGCGCAGGGTCGGGAACCGCCGAACCCTCCGCGATGAGCGCCTGGTCGTAGAGCAGCTCCACGGCATCCTTCAGCTCGTCGCCGGAAAGCCCCTTCATCTTCGCGACGAGCGGGTGCGAGGCGTTGACCTCGAGCGTGCGCTTCTCGTGCGGCACCTCCTGGTTCATCGCTCGCAGCATCCGTTCCATCGAGGCGGAGAGCGCGTTCGCGCCCGCCACGAGGCAGCAGGGGCTGTCGGCAAGGCGCGTCGATACGCGCACGTCGGCCACCTGGTCCTTCAGCTGCTCTTTCACCGCGTCGAGGAACGGCTTGAGGTCGGCGGACGCCTTTTCGTTCGCCTCCTTCTCGGCCTTCTGTTCGTCCTCGCTTCCGAACTGCACGTCGCCCTTCGCGATGTCGACGAGCTTCTTGCCCTCGTACTCGCGGAAGGAATCGACGAGCCATTCATCGACGGGATCGACGAAGAACAGCACGTCGCAGCCGTGCTTGAGCGCCTGCTCGAGCTGCGGCGAATGGCGAGCCTCCTCGATGCGCTCGGCGGAAAGGAAGTAGATGTCCTTCTGGTCCTTCGGCATCGCCTTCACGTAGTCGTCGAGCGACACAAGCTTCCCGGCCTCCGTCTTCGCGCTCGGGTAGAGCACAAGTTTCTTGATGCGGTCGGCGTTCTCCCAGTCGGTGTGGATGCCCTCCTTGAGAACGCGCCCGAAAACATTCCAGAACTTGAGGTAGTCGTCGGCGCGCTTGTCCTTCATCTCCTGAAGCGTGGAAAGAATCTTGGATGTGACCGCCTGCTTGATCTTGCGGATCACGGCGTCGTCCTGAAGCATCTCGCGGGAGACGTTGAGCGGCAGGTCGGCGGAATCGACCACGCCCTTAGTGAAGCGGAGGTACTCGGGGAGGAGCATCTCGAAGTCGTTGCCGATGAACACGTTGCGCACGTAGAGCGAAAGACCGTGCTTCGTCTGAGGCATGTAGATGTCCATGCCGGCCTTTTCCGGCAGGAAGAGAAGTGCCTTGAACTCGACCTGTCCCTCGCCGGAGAAATGGATGACCTCCAGCGGATCGGTGTAGTCGTGCGTGAGGTGCTTGTAGAACTCGGAGTATTCCTCTTTCTTGACATCCTTCTTCGGACGCTTCCAGAGGGCGACCATGGTGTTCAGGGGCTTCGGCTCCTCGGGCTTCTTCTCCTCTTCGCCCTCTTTCTTCTCGTCCTTCTTCTCATCCTTCTTTTCAGGAAGCTCCTTGAAGAAAATCGGGTAGGCGATGAAGTCGGAATAGTTCTTGACGAGATCGCGCACGCGCCATTCGTTAAGGTATTCCTCGAATTCCTCGCGCAGATGCAGCATCACGCTCGTGCCGTAGTCGTCGCGCACACCATCTTCGACGGTGTACGCGCCCGTGCCGTCGCTTTCCCACTGGTATGCGGCGTCGCAGCCGCGCTTCTTGGAGACCACGCGAACCTTGTCGGCCACCATGAACGCCGCGTAGAATCCGACGCCGAACTGCCCGATCAGCTCAGGCAGGTTTGCGCCGCCCTTCTCCTTCAGCGCCGCACGGAAAGCCTTCGTGCCAGAAGAGGCGATCGTGCCGAGGTTCTTCTCGAGGTCGTCTGCGTCCATGCCCGCGCCGTTGTCGGAGATCATGAGCGTCTTGGAATCCTTGTCCGCAACGATGTCGATGCGCCACGTCGGGTTGTCGGCCACCAGCTCCTTCTGAGTGAGCCCCAGGTATTTCGCGCGGTCGATGGCGTCGGACGCATTTGATATAAGCTCGCGGAGGAATATTTCCTTTTTAGAGTAGAGCGAGTTAACGACAAGGTCGAGCATTTCCTTGATCTCGGCCTTGAACAGATGATTTTTCTTTTCCATTTCAGTTTCCTTTTTGTTCGTTTATTCACAAACAAGAATTCTCATTTGTGATTCATGAACAATTGTGTCAATTGACATTTGTGAACAATCTTAAAAATCTCCATGGAACCGCGCGGCGAATAAGCCAGATTCTGTTCACCGCCTTGCGGCGGCTCCGATCATTCATCTACGCAATCAACCCGGGATTTAACCGCACCTCCTGGCGGAAATCGAATTCCTGCCCAATGGAAGGCGGACCAGACGAGCAGCCCGTTCAATCCCCTATTTGATCTTGCTCCCAGGGGGGCTTGCCATGCGGGCGGGACTCTCATCCGCGCCCCGGTGGTCTCTTACACCGCCGTTTCACCCTTACCGCCTCGCGGCGGCGGTCTGTTTTCTGCTGCGCTTTCCATCTGCGGCGGTTGCCCGCCGCGTTCCCGGCCTTGACGACCGGGCCCTGTGCCCTGCGGAGTCCGGACTTTCCTCACCCTTTCGGGCGCGACCGGTCACGCACGTGGAGCCATGGAGAAATCTGTCAAAGATCGCGGTAGAGGATGCGGCCGCACATCGTGCAGACCACAGGCCCCTGTACCTTGCCGCCCTGTTCAAGTATCTTGGCGTTGCGGTCGACGCTCTGCCCGACGAACGGAGGCTGCTTCATGTGGCAGCCGTCGCACACGTCGTCGGAGTTGAGTAACGCGACCGCCGGCCAGCGGCGCGTGCGCAGGCGCTCATAGTAGAGAAGCGTGCGCGGGTCCTCGTCGGACACCGCCTTCGACTTCTCCGCGCGCACCTGCTGCAGACTGGCGAGTTCGGTGTTCACCTCCGCGAGACGTGCGTCGAGTTCGGCCACGTAGCCGTCCACCCCGCCCTGGTCGGCATCGACCTGAGCCTGCGCGGACGCGACGTTCTTTTCAAGGAACGGCAGATCCTCGGCAAGGGCCAGCGCGCGGTTCTCCGCCGTCTCGGCCTCATGCTCGAGGTTTTCGATCTGCATGATCGACTGCTGCATTTCCTTGTTGGACTTGATCGACGTCTGGGCGATCTTGAGGTCATGTACCTTGGCGCGCAACTGCTCCGCCTCGGCCTCCTCGTTTTTGATCCTGTTGCGATGCGTCTCGAGCTGGCTTTTCGCGATGTCGAGCGCGGCGTTAACACCTGCAAGGCGGGCCGTTTCCTGCGCCTTGCGCTGCGGTATGTCCTTTGCCTCGCGCTCCAGTTCGCGGATTTGACCGTCCGTGTCCTGGAGCTCAATCAGCGGTTGTATAACATTCACCGATGTCGTTCCTTCCTGGTCTTTCCAAAAAACAGTTGAATATTTTACCGAATCCGCCGCCGTTCGTCAACTTGTACTTTCGATTTTTCGCATAAAGCGAAATGCAGTGGGGCGTTATTTGTATTCGATGTTGGCTTTCTCGCGGAGTTCCGCGACGAAGGCCTCCGTTGCTCGGCCGCGTGCCTCGTGACGCAGCAAATCGCGGATTGAATCGGCCACTTCAACGAGCGGCTGTTCCATGCCATGCACATTGTAGTAGGCGGCAACGTCGTCCTCCGTAGGTTCCGGCACGCCGCTGCAGGCCTTCTGCACAAGCGCGTCAACGCGGCATCCCCTGGCGAGCGACTTGCGGAAGTCGTCTTCGCCGATCTTCTGCTGCGCAAGCGCCTTGACGAAGTTGTCGCGTCCGCCGACCTGACGTATGACCTCGTTCAGTTGGGCGTCGATTGCCCTTTCGTCCACAGGCATGTCCAGCTGCTCTGCACGGGCGAGCAGCAGTTTCGCGCCGATTGCCTGCTCCTGCGCCTTCTCCGCGAGGGTGGGGAGGTTCTTCTTGATTTCATCCGGGGACATGCCGTGCGAAGCGTAGAACTTCACGAGCCGGTCCAGCTCGAACTGCACCGCTTCCCTGGAAATAGGTTCGCCGTTTACGTATGCCTGTTTCATTTTCGTATGCCTTGTTTAAGAGGGGTTCAGTCGCGGTTGCCGAGGAAGAGGCGGTAGGCTGAATTGCTCGTGACGTCTTTCCATGCGTATCCGAGCTGCTTCAGCGCTTTACGGAACGCCGGACGCTCCGACTTCGGGACCTGCATTCCCACGAGTACCTTCCCGTGGTCCGCGCCGTGGTTTCGGTAGTGGAACAGGGTGATGTTCCATCTGTCTGAAATCGCCTCAAGGAAGTCCATCAAGGCACCGGGACGCTCCGGGAATTCAAATGTGCAGACCATCTCGTCGTGTATCCCGCGCGTGTGCCCGCCGACCATGTGGCGGATATGCTCCTTTGCGAGTTCGTCGTCCGAAAGGTCGATCGTGCCAATGCGCGCGGCGGTGAGCTGCTCGACGATGCGTTGCGTCTCGTCACGGTCCGCAACGGCAAGCCCTACGAAGACGTACGCCTTGTCGCGGTCGAAATACCTGTAGTTGAACTCCGTCACGGCGCGCTTTCCGATCTTGCGGATGAAGCTCTTGAACGCGCCGCGCACTTCGGGGATACGGCACTCCAGGATCGCCTCGCGCTTCTCGCCGATTTCCGTCTGCTCCGAGACGAAGCGGATGCGGTCGAAGTTCATGTTCGCGCCGGAGATGATGCAGGCGTACGTTTCGCCATGTGCCCCCTTCTTCGCGGCATACTGCTTCGCCGCCGCAAGCGCAAGCGCACCAGCCGGCTCGCAGATGGCGCGCGTCGCCTCGAAGATGTCCTTGATGGAAGCGCATGTCTCGTCGGTGGAGACGCGCACGATGCCGTCAAGGAACCTGCGGCAGAGGTCGAACGTGATCTTGCCAGGCTTCTTGACCGCAACGCCGTCCGCAAAGAGTCCAACATCCGTCATTTCAACGCGGTGGCCGGCCTTAATTGAACGATCCATGCAGTCGGAATCCACCGGTTCCACGCCAAACACTTTCACCTCCGGACGCACGGCCTTGATATAGACTGCCACGCCCGCTGCGAAGCCGCCCCCGCCCACAGGCACGAACACCGCGTCAAGCGATCCCGGATGCTGACGGAGAATCTCCATGGCGACGGTGCCCTGTCCGGCAATGACGTCAGGATCGTCGTACGGCGGAATGAACGTGAACCCCTTTTCGTCCATGAGCCGAGCAGCTTCCTTTGCTGCATCGGAGAAGGAATCGCCCGCAAGGACGATTGACGCGCCATAGCCCCTGACGGACACGACCTTGATCTCCGGCGTCGTGACAGGCATCACGATCGTAGCCTTGCATCCGAGACGCTTCGCGCTTAACGCAACGCCCTGAGCATGGTTTCCCGCGGAGGCTGCAAGCACACCCTTGTCGAGCATCGCACGAGGCATCTGCGCCATCTTGTTGTACGCGCCGCGCACCTTGAAGGAGTGTACGCACTGAAGGTCCTCGCGCTTCAGGAGGAAAGTGTTGCCGAGCTTCTTTGAAAGAGCCGCCGCCGGTTCAAGCGGGGACTCAAACGCCACATCATATACCTTTGCGTTCAGTATGCGTTTAAGATATTTTTCCAGAAGAGCCTTATTGTTCATTGTCGTCCTTTTCGCCTGATTCCAATGCGGCGGCAAGCACTTCCGCCACATGCACCACCTTGATGGCGCGTTTCCCTTGATCTGCCCCGCCTCGTAGCTGTATGGTGCAACCCGGACAGTCTAGCGCAAGGTGCGTAGCGTCCGCCGAACAGACGTTGTCCAGTTTCTTGCGCATTAGTTCGGCGGAAATCTCAGGGAACTTAACCGACCAGCTGCCGCCGAATCCGCAGCAGGTCTCCTCCTCCGGCGTCGGCGTGTAGTGCGCCGCCGCGGAGATTAGCGCACGCGGTGCGTCCTTAACGCCAAGCTCCCGGCACAGGTGGCAGCTCGCGTGGTATGCGACCTTCCAGCCGAGACGCGCGAAATCCTTTTCCGTCACGTCAAGCTTGTCGTGCACGAACGAACTGAAATCCATGACTCTCGCCGAGAACTCCTCTGCTTCCGCGCCAACTGCCTTTGGATATCCGTGGCGCAGGTGCGATGCACAGCTCGCGCAAAGAGTCACTATCGCGTCATACTTGCCAGCAAACGCCGTAATGTTCTGCCGCGCAACGTCAAGCGCCGCGTCCTTCTCGCCCAACGCCACAAGCGGAAGCCCGCAACAGGTCTGGCCCATCGGGAAATCGACTTCCACCCCGAAATACCGGAACACCTTCATCGCCGCCACCAGCTGATGCGGCAGGGCGAAATCCTGCGCACATCCGGCGAAGAGCGCGATGCGGAAACGCGGATTCTCAACGTTCCGGCGCAAGGACGGCCAGAGCTCGCGGAACGCTTTCGGCGCGAGTGCGGGCAGAGTGCGGAAACCGTGCTTGCCGAATAACGCCATAGGCAGATGGCGCACGAAACCGTCACGTCCGGAAAACGGCTTTTGCGCGAAACGCATGAATTTCAGGAGCCGGTGGAACACAGTCCTGTTGCGCATCGCATATCGCGCAAGACGCGACATCATCGGCTCGCCGTCCTCTTTCGCAAAACGCGCGCGTATTTCCTGGATGAGACGCGGCAGGTCGATTCCGCCGGAGCAGACGTCCTTGCACGCGCCGCACCCGACGCAGTTCTGGCAGAGTTTCTTCGCCGCGTCCCTGTCGTGGTAGAGGTACGTGAGCACAAGACCGATTGCGCCGACGTAAACATGGCCCATGCGGTGACCGCCAACAAGGCGGAAAACGGGACATACGTTCGCGCACGCACCGCAACGCACGCAACGGTAGATTTGTGAAAATAGAGGATCCTTCGCTATCGCCGTGCGGCCGTTGTCCAGCAGCACGATGTGGAGGATTTTGCGTCCTGACGGACTCTTCGCGCACGCCGTGGCGCCGTCTATGAAGGTGACGTAGCTCGTGATCCGCTGCCCGGTTGCGTTGCGCGGAAGCACCTGCAGCGCGGTGAGCGCGTCATCAAGCGTCGGCACGAGTTTGTCGAGGCCGGCAAGCGCCACGTGTATGCGCGGGAGCGTGTTTACGAGGCGTCCGTTGCCCTCGTTCGTGACTATCGTGATGGCGCCGGTTTCCGCTATGAGGAAGTTCGCGCCGGATATGCCCATGTCCGCAGCGTGGAACTTGGGACGCAGCTCCGCACGCGCCGTCTTTACAAGCTTGTCAACGTTCTCGTGGTCCTGTTCGCGTCCCGTGGCCTTTTCGAATTCGTCGGCTACCTGTCCGCGCGAAAGGTGGATCGCGGGCATCACCATGTGTGACGGACGTTCCCTGCGCAGCTGTACGATCCATTCGCCGAGATCTGTTTCATTGACCTCGACGCCCTCGGCTCCCAGATACGCGTTAAGACCGATTTCCTCGGCCGTCATGGACTTTGACTTGACGACCGACTTTACGCCGTTTTCCTTTGCGATAGCGGCGATTATCTCCCGCGCCTCCGCAGCGTTCTTCGCACGGTGGACAACTGCGCCACGCCGCTCGGCCTCTTCCTTGAAGCGCGCGTAAAGCTCTTCCGTATGCTGCGCGGCGGCATCCTTGACATCCGCGATGCGCCGGATAAGGCCACGCTCATCGACTTCGGAGAACACGCGGTCGCGCCCGGCTCGGTACTCGACTGCGAACTTGTCCAAAGTGCGTCGGAGGAAGCTGTCGTTCAAGGCAGCCTTGATGTCACGCTTATACGAATCGCTCACGGACGCCCTCCAATCAGCATTATGTGGAACTCAAGCGGACCGTGTACTCCAATCGCGCTTACGCGCTCGATGTCGGCGGTCCGGCTGGGGCCGGTTATGAAGGATATGTACGATGGAGAGCCCTTCGTCTGCTCCGCACGCAGGAACGGAGCGGCTGACGGAAGGTCGGGAAGAATGTCGGCGGCATCGAGCAGGATTACGCTTACCTCTGGAAGCATTGTCTTCAGTCGCACGTCTTCGTCGTCGGTAACGACGATACACGTGCCCGTCTGCGCAATCCCCTTCGCCGCGCGCACAACGCCAACTTCAAGGCCTGCTGCGGTTTTCTCGGCGCGGAGAGAATCAACCAAATGCACGGCCGCCGCCTCGTCGGCGACGGCATGCACTTTGGCGGACGCGGCTTCCGCGCGCGCCGTGAACTGTTCGATCACGTTCAGACTACAACTTCCCAGCCGTTGCGGCAGAAGTCGCGCTTGAGCGATATGCCCTTGCCGGTACCGTTCGCAAAGTCGTTCGCAATTGGATCCCAGTCAAAGCCAGTGTCATAAACGTAGCTCATGTTGCAGAGCTGGCAAAGGATCGCGCTGCGTCCGCCAGTCTCGGCAGGCGATGCGGTGGGCTTGCGGTCCTCGATGTGCTGGAGGAAGTTCTCCACCTGGCTGCGGGACGTGGTCTTGTACACCTGCACGGGAGCCGTGTCGAGCTTGAAGTAGGCTGTTAGCTTCCTGATTACGGCATCGAGGCGGTTGTCCTTCTTGGAGACCGCGTCGGTGCCATAGTCCTTGCCGACGGAAGCGGCAATGACTTCCATGCCGGTGAACTTCATGTCGGCAATCTGCTTGCGGATCTCGGGCGTGGGACGCACGCCCTTGCCCTTCCACACTGCGATCTTGCCGCGGTTCACGGCGACGATGCCCTCGGTGCCGTAGAACACCGTGCCCCACGTGCCGAACGGCCCGTGGTAGAGCTCCACGTCGTGGCCCTGCTTGTTCTTGAAGAGCATCTTCATGCCGAACTGGCGGCGTCCGCCGTGGAAGAGGTCCGTCGAGTACGGCTCGTCGGAGCGGATGATCTTGTACGGGCCGCTCTTGTCCATGTCGAGGCCCCACTGGGCGATGTCGAGGTGGTGTGCGCCCCAGTCGCCGTTGTAGCCGGTGCCGAAGTCGTCGTCGAAGCGCCAGAACATCGGGTAGCTCTCGTTAGTGCCACGCGGCGCGAGCTGGTCCGAATACGGACGCCACTTCGCGGGGCCGAGCCACATGTCCCAGTCGATGTGCGGTGCGGGACGACCTTCCTTCGCCGCGTTCTTGGGATCGTCGAAGAAGCGGATCGGGTGGGAAGGACCGCCGAGCTTCTGTCCGCCGCGGCCGTAGTTGG
This sequence comes from uncultured bacterium, assembly GCA_902779865.1. GTDB lineage: Bacteria > Verrucomicrobiota > Kiritimatiellia > RFP12 > UBA1067 > RUG572. Next base: position 60,474 of record CACZDG010000012.1, on the reverse strand, counting down.
CCTCGACGTCCGTGATCTCGCCGATGAAGCCGTTGCGCACGATCATCACGGCGGTGCGGAACTCGGGCCATGCGCGCTGCATGGAGCCGGTCTGGAACACGCGACCGTACTTCTCCTGCGCGGCGATCACCTTGCGGGACTCATCGACATTGTAAGTGAGCGGCTTCTCGCAATAGACGTCCTTGCCGTGCTTCATCGCCTCGACGGCGATGTAGGCGTGCCAGTGGTCGGGCGTAGCTATGCAGACCATGTCGATGTTGGGGTTGTACACCACGTCGCGGAAGTCCGCAACGGCCTTGCAGCATTCGGGCATGCCGGCCTTCTTGTATGCGGCGTTGACCTTCTTCGCGCCGTCTTCGCGGCGGAGCTGGTTCACGTCGCACACGGCCACGATCTGCACCTTGTCCTTGTTCGCGAGGAACTGGCCAACGAGCGCACCGCGCATCTGGATGCCCCATCCGATGAGGCCGACCGTGCGCTTCTCGCCGGGCTTGAGCTCGCGGAGACCAAGATCAACGCCTGCCTTTCCGGCGAGCGTGGCGACCGCCGCGCTGCCGAACAAAAAGTTTCTTCTGTTGAGGTTCATTTCGTCTTTCCTTTGCTGTTTGCGGCCTTAGCAGCGGCCCTTCGACTGGAGGAACTTGAAGGACTCGGTGATCGGCATGAGCGAGTCGAAGTGGCGCTCGCACTCGACCACGTACCACTTCACGCCGTCCGCGTCGGTCGCCTTGAAGAGCGCGTCCCAGGCAACGCCCACGGCGCCTTCGCCCGGCTGGCCGAGAATCGCGTCGAACTTCTTCGAGCCCATGCCGTTCTCCTTCGCGTGGAGCGTGGGGGAACGGTGCGGGTACTTGGCGTACTGGATGCACGGGTTGCAGCCGGCCGCCGTCGTCCAGCCGACGTCCTGCTCCATGCAAACGTTCTCGGAGGTATTCGAGAAGAAGTAGTCCCAGTAGGTCTGGCCGTTGGAGAGCTTCAACTCGAACTCGCGCTTGTGATTGTGGAGACCGACCTTACAGCCGAACTTGGCGGCGGTCTCGGCGGCCGTGTTGTAGTAGTCGACGAGCATCTTCATGAAGTCGTCGAGATTCTCTTTCTTGCCGGGGAAGTTGCCGCCGCCGGGGCAGATGATGAGGTTGTTGCCGTAGCCGAGGTTGAACTCGCATGTGGCCTTGACCTTCTCGGGGCTGAACTCGCCGCGGCCGACGTGCGTGCCGCACGCCACGAGACCGGCGTCGTCAAGCATCTTCTTGAGCGTCTTGGCGTCATTTTTGTAGTAGCCAGCGAACTCAACGCCCTTGTAGCCGATCTTGGCCACGTCCTTGAGCGCCTGCGCAAGGCCCACTTTGTCAATGTACTTGCGGATAGAGTAGAGCTGCACGGCCACGCGCGTGGTACCGCAGTTTCCGCAATCTCCAAATCCCGGCATCGTGGCTGCGGCACCCGCCGCGCACATCGAACCGAGGAACGTACGACGATTCATTTGCATTTCTTTTTCTCCTTATGAGGTTGGAAATCTTTTATCTGCAACGCAGTTATTATACCACACTGAAGCCCGTCCGTGTGAAAAAAACTTACGGTCTTGCCCTGACCCATTTGCCGAAGTCCCCGTAAAAGTGCCCTCTGCATGAATGCGTCATGCCGATCCCGTTGCCGATGGCCTTGTCTTTGACATTGATCGCGTTGTAGGCCGCATATACTGCGCATGGCGGGCATGTAGTATCCGAAAAGCCGACGGCAACGCGCACGGGACACGTGATGCGGGAGGCGAAGTTCGCGCCGTCGAAGTACGGCGCCCACCTCTCGGCGGCAGCGCGGCGCTCGGGCGTGGAGGAATTGTTCTCGACGACCTGCGGCCAGCCGCTCTGGCGACCCTTCAGGTAGCCCATGGTGTCCGTGATCGCGGGCACGTAGAACGCGGCGCGCGTGAACCTGCGGTTGAGCCCGCAGAGATAGAACCCGAAGCCGCCGCCCTGCGACGTGCCCTGGTAGCGGAATCGCGACTTGTCAACGTCCGGCCGTGCCGCGACCCAATCCACGGCGCGGTCGATGCCGAGAATAACGGGATAGAAGAAGTATGTTTCACGCGATTCCGTGATTCCCGCCTGACAGTAGTGCTGCACGCCGAACCGCACGGCGAGAGCGGCGTCCATCTCCTTGTACTTCGTCTCAAGCCCAATCTTGTGCCACTTCCAGTCAGGGGCGAAGGGATAGACGCTGAAGCGCACGCAGATTGCGTCACCCCTTCCCTCCATGTCGTTCGTCCAACTGCCAAAGCCCGCAGCGTTCACCTCGAAGTCAACGGGAAACGGTGCCTTTGACTTGTCCTTCGGCACGCTCATGTAGCCGTGGACGCGGCGTCCGAACGTGGCGAACGAAATCCGGTAGAAGTCAAATGCCTTCGTGCTGCGTTCGGGCACGCGGGTCATCTGCGCGTCAAGCGGCACCTCGCGGGCGAGACGCGCACGGGCTGCGGACCAGAATGCGTCGAAGTCCACAGGCGACGGACTCCCCTTCTGTATCTTCTCCGGCTCAAAGCCTGCGCTGAACACAAAAGGATCTTTGCCCCGCCTTTTGGTGGGTGGCAGTGTAAGCCGCAGGAATCCTGGCTCGCGCAACGTGCCCGAGACCTTGAACACCACGCCCGTCGCCGACACGTCGAACGGCATGTTGGTAAATACGGTCGTACCGAAATTGTCAAGGACTGCCAGAGGCCGCCCAGATGCATCCAGGTTTTTCTTTCCGAGCAATCTGACTGTGAACGTGGCAGTCTCGCCGCACCGGTAGATTCCGTCCGCTCTATCGAGATCGACCTTGTAGGTAGCAGCTGACGCCACCAACCAAGCCATCGCCGCAGAAGCGAAAATGGACATCCGATGCGGGAGATGCTTCATGGCGCTCATGCGTTCCACCGGTCTTCGATGTACTTCGCGCTGGCGCGGAGGAGCTCTGCGGAGCCGCCCACTTCAAGCGTCGAGTACTTGATGTTCTTGTTGTCCTTCAAGACCTCGATCACGCCAGCGACGTCGATGCATCCCGTACCCACCTCGATGGTGGAGAAACCGCAGCCGAAAATCGTACCGCGCTTCGGAAGCCACTCCGGCCCTAGATCCTTCCAGTGAATGTGGTATATCTTGTCGTGGTACTTCTTCGCGAGATCGACGGGGTTGGTGCCGCCGAGCCAGCTGTTGCCGGTGTCGAGATTCACGCCGAGCGAGTCGGGGTTGCCGAGGCGATCCATGATGTCCGCAATGCCGTCGATCGTGTCCGTGAGCGGACCGTGCTGTTCAAGGCAGAGTTTGATGCCATAGTCCGCCGCCATTTTGCAGGGGTTGTACAGCTTTTCGGCGGCGATGAACACCTTCTCCTTGTATGTGAGCGACTTCGCCCACTCGCTCTTCGCGAACGTCTCGGTGGTGATCACGTATTCGATGCCGGCGCCGGCGGCGAACTTTATTGCCTTCATGATCTCGGCAGTCGCGAAGTTGGCGGGCGAGGACGGCTCCAGCAAGAGCGCGTGGGCGCTAAGCGTCATTATCTTCATGCCGTTGCGCTCGAAGATGCGCCTGATCTCGAATGGATTGTCGTCAAGGCTCACTGACGCGGAAAGCCCCGCACTTGCGAACATGCTCCCGCCGGAGTGCGTGTCAGTGATGTCCGCATAGTTGAACCCGTACTCGTGCGCGAGACGGAGGTTGTTCTCAAGCGAGGTATATGGCTCGAGACAGAGGAAAACTCCAACGTTCATTTTTTCTTTCCGTTCCTTTTAGAGGCAATTGCAGAACCACTCATCCGCGCCATTCGCAAGACAAGTCACACGGCTTGACGAAACTCGCAGAAACTACCCTGCGCGTCTGAAAGGTCCAACGCGCTTATTATGCCAAATCTAAATCCCTAGCGCAAGTTGAAAATGCCCGCCGATCGGCTACTATAAATCAGGATGTACTGCGAGTCAATAAATCTACACCTGCATGAAACCGGACGCGCCAAAAGACGGAGATTCCGCCTCTGCGCTTTCAGCTGCGGATTTTGCCGCAGGGCGGAAATCTTCTAGCATCTTGCGCCAGACCTCTGCCGTATTGACGATTGACTCGATTGCAGTGTCAAATGCGGCATCGTCCAGCGCCAGCAGATTGAGGCGCCGCAACAGCATGTACTTGCCGGTCTGAGCGCTTTTCGCGAAAAACGCCGCAGACTCCATGCTCGCCTCAAGCATAACGTCGGCGAACTCCGCCCTTCCTTCTATCGGCGGTTCGCCAATCTCTGCGGAGAGAACAACCTCGCCGCCGAAGGCCACAACCGCCACCACGATACCGTCTATATCGAGGGATATTCCTATATCGAGGGATATTCCGTCGTCTTCCGGGGCGAGGTCTGCAATACCGTGCCGTTTTGCGAAAGCGTCAATCAGTTCTTTGAATTCCACGTCATTTTCTCCTTTCTGTGACCGTCACTAGGTACGGAAGTATTCTTTCAGGATATTCGGGCCAAGTTCGTCGATGAGGTCGTCGGTCAGCACCTTGACAACGGGCAGACCGTTCTCGCCGACAAGTTCGGGGACCTTCGCCCCCAGCTTATGCGGGGCGTCGAAGTTCTGCATCACGCATTTCTTGCCGCGGAGCTCCGCCTTGACCGCGTCAGCGAGATGTTTGTTCCAGCCCGCCTCCTTCGAACACCACTTCTCGCCCTCGAAGTCGATCAGGACCTCCATGAACTGGCGGACTGAATCATCGGGGAGGTCCGGGGCCTTGCCGTCGGCGATGAGGTTCAGCGCCCGCGCTTCATCGGCGGAGACTGCCTTGGCCTTGGTCAGGTGTTCGCCCTCGAACATGACGAGATGCATTCCCTGGTCCTCGATGCAGGCACCGGGGTTCTTGAGGTGCTCGAAGAACTCATTCAGCTTGCCGGCCTCTTCCGATGCGAAATAGAGGTCGATCGCCTTTGACACAAGCAGGCGCAGCGTGTCCGCGATGTACTTGCGCAGCGGCTGGATGTCCGGCGCCTGCCTAGGATTGAAAACGACCTTGTCGCCGTTCTCGTTGATGCGGGTGGCGCGTTCCAGATGGATGAAGCCGCCGCCGATGGCGGGCGAGAGAATGTTGGTGTTGAAGTCGTACGTGCTCTCCAGGGGGACGTATCTGCCCCGCTTCGGATCGTAGTACTCGAACTTGTTCATACCGGGCTTGAGCTTATTCCCCAACTCGATAACCTCGAATTGGTATTCCATGGTGTTGCGGAGCGCGGAGCGATCGTTGTCGCCCTCCTCCAGTCGTTCCGTGTCGAGCTGGTTGGCAAGATAGTCGAGGCTTTTCTCGATGCGCGCGTAGAACGTCTTCACGTGTTCCGGGGCCTTGCGGATCTTGCCCTTGATGACGTCAAGCTTGTCGAAGTACGGATTGTAGATTTCCTTGCGCAGGCCGAACTGCGTCTTCACGGGGCCGGACTTGCCTGCGCTGGCGGTCTTGCCCGTTCCGGCGGACTTGTCGGTTTTCCCGGACTTGCCGCTTTTCACAGACGTGGCGGAAAATCCCCCAGCTTCGCTTTCGGAATCCATCTCGGAACTGGATATCAGGGCGTTGGCTCTGCCGGTGGATATAGACGAGTCCGTCGAACCCGGATTGAGCGCCGCCAACGTCACCTTGGAGATGATGGCCTTAATGCGACGTGCCGTAAGCGGACGCCCGGAACAGACATAGCCGTCGGCGTCGAGCTTGAAGTCATCGCGCTTGAATTCCGCGCCGATCTTCCTTTCAAGAGTGCGCAGGAACGCCCTGTCGAAACGCGCCTTACCGTCATTGTCAGTCTTCACCTGCATGTTGAATGCATTCGCGAGAGACTTCAAGAGCTCGGTGCGCATCTCGTTGTTCGCCGCCTTTTCAATGCTAGAGCGGCCGAGTGCGCTGAGGGCTCCTCCATATTCGCCTACCTTCTTGATGGCGTCTTTGCCATCGAGATTCGCGACGCTGTCCGCAGTCCAGGCCTTCGCCTGTGTGAACATGTTGAGAGCTGCTAAATTGATGTTGGCCATGGTTTGTCTCCTTTTAAAGTTTTCTGCACTGTTTACACGTCATAACCGAGAAGGTTACAGAAAATCCAATACTTCCTCTTTTCACCGACGGTATGGTTGCGTCCATGCCACCTTAACGAGCGGATGCCTCCTATCTTTGGCGTACGGATACGTGGTCGCCTCGTCAGACTCCACCCGCGCGCGGGCGTACAGGTCGTCATCTGCAAGCCTGTAGCTCGCGAACACAGGTTCGCCCTTGCCGAACGCCACCGTCTTCGCGACCGCGCCAACGCCATCCGAATAGACCGGCACGCGCCGGGCCGTCCCCTTGCCACCTTTCGCGGGGATGTCGACCGTCTTCACAGGATCGACCTTGACGCCGCGCTTCGTCGTAATGAACCTCACCTTGTACGCCACTCCCGGCTTTGCCGGCACGGCGACGGACAGCGTTCCCGTGGCGCGGTATCACCTCGTCGAGCCCGACGCAGTTCATGTGCAGGTCACACCGCATGCCGTCCGCGCCTACGACGTACGTCGCAATCCCGCAGCCCGGCATGAAGTGACGTTTCGGCCGCCCGCGATCAGGAGCCGGACGTCGCAACCGCGATGCGCTTGAACTGGAGGCGCCAGGCTCTGGGCTCGTCGGCGGCAGGCGCGCCGAGTTCGGTGGCGCGCACGCGCAGCGCCTTCACCTTCGGATAGCCGATCACCGTGTAGAAGTCGACAACGAAGGATTTGCCATGCTTCGGCGGCGTTACGTCCGCATACGTCTTGAGAACGCGCCACGCACCCGAACCATCCATGCCCTCCACCACGAACGCGCGCGGGAACCCTGCCGTGCCGCCGCGCGAGTCGCGGTCGTCCCGAGCCCACAGCTCAATTTTTTCAACGCTCTTCACCGCGCCAAGTTCGATCATCAGCCATTCCTCCTCCTTCGCGCTGTCATGCGCCTTGCTGCTCCAGCCCTTGGAGCTGTCCTTCTGGATCGGCTCGGCAAGGTTGTGCAGGCTCCATGCCGGACGCGCCTCGTGGGAAGACGACGCCGAGAAGCGCAGATGGCCCTTCGCATTGATGTACACAGCATCCTTCACCGGGTCTGCAAGCGCCTCGGGTTTCACGCTCTTCGCGACGATCATGTAGTCGCCGGCAGGAAGAGCGCCAAGCTCCGTCGTCTCCCTGCCATTGACCGTCACGCGCTCGCACTGCGGCAGAACGACCGATCCAACCGTCCCATGCGGGAACGACACCGTCACGACCAGATCGCCGTCTTTCATCATCCAGTTGGCGGATATTGTGCCATGCGGCGTGGGAACACGTCCCGTGGCCGATGAAATCGAGGCGCATGGACGCGGACGCATCTCGAACCTCGCATACCCGGGCGCTGTCGGCTTCACTCCCAGCACCTCCGCAGAAAGAATTCCCGCGATGGCCGTATCGGGATGCGATTCGTCGCCCCACCCTCTTCGATGCAGCCCCATACACTCGGTGGTCGTTTTCGCCCCTTTCCACTTCGGGCTGAGCAGCTTGTACCAGTTGTGCGCCTCGATCGCCTTGAGCCCGCGGTCCATGAATCCGTACTCCATCAACCCGCGCACCGCGAGCGCCTGGAACTTGCCATGGCCGGTGCGCTTCAGATGCGGCGCGATGCGCAGCGCCTCCTCGCGCGTCGCGAAATGCGTGGCGAGGGCGAGGGCGTTTGCCTCAAAACCAAAACCGTGGTTCTTGTCGGAAAGCTCAAAGAAGCCTTCGTTGTCGTTCCAGAAGCGCGTGCGGATCGCCTTCCAGAGTTTCTCGCTCCACTTCTCGAAGCGGGACGTGCCGTCCTTGTCGCCAAACGCACATGCCATCGCCGCCGCGTCCCGACAGCACTTCCAGAGAAGGATGTCCATGTACGCACGGTGGGAGGTGTCGCCGAGGTTGAGGTTGCAGGCGTGTTTGGAGGTCTCGGCACGCTGGACGAACGTGCCGTCATCCTCGGTGTGCGCGGCGAGATAGTCCATAAGCTTCACCACCTTTGGATAGAGCTCGCCCGTCGTCTTGGCATCGCCAGAGTAGAGGAAGTAGTCGTACAGCACGGGCACGAACCATGCGGCGAATTCGTCGGAGGGGAACGGTCCCCACTCGCCCTTTGCAGGGGGCGTGGCGCGTTCGGCGTAAGGACACGCCTGCACGTACCCTTCAGGCGTCTGGTTGAATCCGAGAAGCATCACAGACCCGCGCATGTACGGCTCGTCGCCGGGATCGAACGAATAGAAGATGTTGCGCTCCGCCCACCACAGGTCTCCGCTCCAGATGAGCCTGTCGCGCTTCGCGCCGTCGGCCACGTACGGGAGAGTGCGCGCGAAGTCCCAGTTGAGCAGAGACCTCGGATCGTCGAGTCTCGCGTCCCAGAACCTGTCGCCCTTCTTCGGGGAGATGGAAATCGAGGCTATCACCGGCCAGGACTCCTTCTCAACGGCGATGCCGAAGCGCTCGCCTCTGGCCGCCGGAACGGAAACCGTATTCATCTCGTTCGTGGACGTCTGCACCACCTCGGTGCGCCTGCCGCCGGCTATCACCACGAAGCGTCCCTGCGGGAAATGCGGATTCGCGTCGAATTCGTATTCGACCGTCAGCGTGCCGTCGAACGGCGCAGGCAGGGCGCAGAAGCCTTCGCCGGACGCAGCCTCGAGCTTGCGCGGCAGGAGGCGCCCGCCTGCGCGCTTCCATGCGTCGTGGTTGGGGAACGCCGCGATCTGGCACGTCCAGGCGCTTATCTTCCAGAGTTCGTCGAGACGCGAATCGGAGCAGCTGAAGGAGCCCTGGAATTCACCATCGCGGAAGACCTCGGCGTTCTCGATCTTGAACGACGAGAGCGTCACCTCGGTACCGGGCGTGTCGAGCTGAATGCGCGCATAGCGCTGCTGGCCCTGGATGAGAGGCGCGACAAAACGTCCCGTGCGGCAGATGCGGTAGATCTCGTGGCGGTTGATGTTGCCGGGAAGCGCGGGGATGTCGAACGTAGGGCCGAGGTACCGTGCGCTGGTCTCGCGCGAGAAACAGCCCTTCTCGCCGAGGCCGTCGGGATGGTTCGCGTACGCAACGCGCATCACGGGGCTGCCCTTTGCGGATGCGACGTCGAACACGGCATAGCCACCCGTGCTGGCTTCGCCGAAGTCGAGACGCAACACCTGCGGTTTGCCGCCTGCAGGATACGAAAGCGTCAACGGGAAATGCACGTTGTCGGGATATGCGCAGGAATAGTCGTCCGCGTGCGCCGCAAATGCCCTCGCAGCGCCGGCAAGCGCAAAAAAGAGGACCGTGGCAGTAGCCAAAGGGAAACGTCTTTCATTCTCCATCGTTCTTTCCTTCTATTTGAACACCTTGTAAAAGATGCGGCTCGTGTAGTGACAGTGACCGCGCCAAACGTCACCAGTGCGAGGGACGAGACGAGAATTGCCTTTATCAGTCTCCGCATCCTTCATCTACTCCTTTCGCTTGCCGCCGCGTTACTTGGCGGTTTTGATGTTGCGGGCGGCGAACCAGGCCGTCAGCGCATTCTCAGCTTCCTGGGTGAGTTGCGCATCGCCGTGGAAACGCTTCCAGCGAAGCGCCTTGAGATGCTGGACTGCCGTGCGCGCAAGAAGCTCATCGCCCTTCCACCAGTCGATGCCGGGATGTCCGCAGCACATGCAGCCTCCATTGCTGCCAAGGTCCTTGAACTTGAAGATTCCGCGCAGCTCGGCTATCTCCTTCGGCTCCCTAAGCTCAAGTAGCACCGGATCGCTCTCGGGTTTCGTGCAGCATCCGAACCCGCCGTCGCGTATCACCACGCGGTCCGCCTCCGCAACCGCCGCCTGAAAGCGCTCCGTCTCGGAGAACAGGGATATCATGACGTACTCCGACGACCCGTTTTCGTTCCCAGGAGCAAACTGCAGGTAGTCGAGATTCTTCCAGCGCGCGCGAAGCGCCTCCTTGGTCGGCTGCGCCATAGGCGTACCGGCTATACGCATCTCCTTCAAATTTGGCAATGGGCAAATATCGTCAATGGACTTGACGGGACAGCTGTCAATATCGAGCAATTCAAGCGGACACTGTTCAAGGCCGCGAATCTCGTTGACCGGGCAGCTGCTCAGGCAAAGCCAGGACATCGGGACGCGCCCCAGCATCGCGACGTCCGTAAGATTTGTGCAGTCGCGGAGAATAAGTTTGACGGAAAGCCGACTATTCGTCAAAGTCGACAACATCTCAAGCGGGCGCTCCGGCGCATTGACATCGGCAATCGAAAGCATCATAAACACCTTCTTGGGCTTCCTCTGCTCGCGCAGGACCGCTACGATGTTGGCGAAGTCCTGGTAGGATATCTGATTTCTGTTCGTCGGTGATCGCGTCTCTGCAAGTTTATAGTCGATGTCAATTGTGCGGCTGTCGAAATTGATGTCGCCCAACGAGAATGTCTTGCCTCTATCCTCGTCGCAAGAATCCTCGACGCACGAATCATCGTCTTCGTCGTCATCTTTGCCGCATTCCACGCTCCCCGACGCAGACATCTTTGCGCGTGATTGCATCAGGTCAACCTGGGCGACGGCACCGCCCGCCAAAGCAACGAGGAGTACAAGAACCCACCAATAGCTGCGGCAGTGCCGATAGTCTCTCAAGCCCGCCTTTTCAAGCATTGCCCTTACCTCTTCTTCATTGGCACCGCCGAGATCGTCGAGGGATGGCAGAAGAAGTCTCGGAATCTTTCCTTCCAGCACCGCGAGCCCTCCGTCGAGGAACAAGTAGCAGGAGCCAATATTCCGCCAGCCCACGCGAAGGACGTTGCCGCCGCTGCGGAACTCGTAGCAGGCGTCGGTCATCACAATTGTCCCTTCGTCCGAATCGCCCATGAGCCGTCGGGTGACGAGATCGAAAGCCTTCTGGTACCGGGCCCTGTTGAACTTCAGGGCTAAGACGAATATAGCAAAGAAAAACACAAGGTAATAGTCAAGATGTCCGCCGCGCAAATACATCAGAACCTCGGCCGCAAGCCCCACGACACAGAATATGTATATCATGATGCGCGACGGGCGCACAATCCTGTCATAGACTTTCCCGGCGAAGCGTCGGAGCTTAGCCGCTTCGTACAACCGACCAGTGTATTCAATGTTCATGCCCAATATTATACCATAATTTCCCGACCGCCGCAGGGCGTGTATTCATTTCGCTTCGGCAACAGAGAATCGCGATCCAGAACGCAAACGAGTTAGGGGTCAACTAAACTTGTTTTTCCGTTTTAGTTGAACCAAAAGTATTGTCCGATTTAGATTCCAAGCAAGTTCTTGAACCTGATGATCGCGTCAAAGAATCCGTCGGCCTCCACTGACGGTGCTAATTCGCCCTCGTACACAAGCGCGGTGCGGATTGACACGCTCTTCGGGTGCGGCAGCAGTCGATGACACGCTTGACCGGCGCAACGTACTTCAGGTAGAATCTCGCATAGTTGTCCCTGAGCCTGTATTTCTTTTCTCTGATGTCCGCGCCTGTCTCTGGATTCTTTCCGGCATCATCCGAAACGAATCCCGATTCCGCAAGACGCGCGAGCGCGGCCGACAACCGTCCTCCTTTTCCCTCTTCAAGCATTTCCGCTATGTCCCGCACAACACCAGAATCAGCCGATTATGGTCCTTCCAATAATTCTCCCACGCGATTCTGACCGTGTTTGCAAACATCGGGTCGTAGTAGCCCATCCATGAAATTTCGTCCAGTAGGACAACGGTCTTCTGCCCATTCTTGATCTCGTGGTCAAGACGAATAAACGCCTCCAGCCAGTTTTGCGGTACCGTCCGCGCGCAACCCGTCTGGGCCGCCTCTTCCTGTCCATGCCGTCGAGGATCCAGAAGAAGTTGTCCGATGGGTCGCCGCCGCCGAGGGCGAAGGTGTCGATCTGCGCGTCGCCAGGAGGGACGTTGCAGGCCATGACGACTTCATCGGACGCGCATGGCGTGTTGGCCTTGACCTCGTTGCACGCTCCGCGCCCGGATCGCTTATTCCCCTTTGCCCATCCGGGCTTCACCCTGACCTCCCCGGACAGCAGGCGCGACATCGTGCGGTCGCTCATGGCGAGTATCTTCTCCCTGATGTCCGGCTTGATGTGCGCGACCTGCGTCGTGTATTCTTCCACCCAGCGTTCCACCTCCACCTTGAAGTACGGCAGGCACGGGCATCCGGCCTCGCGCCAGACCTTCTTCAGTACTGCGGCGACATCGTCACCGTAGGTCTTCCCCCTGCCCTTGCGCTCGCGGAACTTCCTGTTCCCGGTCAGTAGACGGTTCGCGTACTTGCGCTCGTAGCCCGTCGTCTCGCAGACCTCGTCGAGGATGCGTTTCCGTTTGGCACGGTCCGCTTGGGCATACGCCCTGCGCTTCGCGCCGATGTATTCGTTCGTTGCCATTCGTGACATGTTTCTCATGCCTCTATTTTACTAATGGTGTCCAGTATTTGGCAAACGGGGTCGCTCTAGACCTTATCTGCCTTTGTTGAAAGTGTCCGTTATTATGGCAAACTGCGACATCGTGCCGAGCAAAAATACTTCCTCGTTTGCGGGCCGACTTTATGGTATAATGGAAAAGCACTAACAAAGAAAGAAACAAAAGGAAACAACAAATGAACATTCTCATTTTACAGGGTTCGCCGCGCGCGAACGGAAACACCGCCTGGATGGCGGAGGAATGCCGCAAGGCCGCCGAGGCGGCCGGGCACACGGTCACGCTCGTCGATGTGGCTCACAAGAAGATCGCCGGCTGCATGGCCTGCGAGTACTGCCACGGAAAGGGCAACGGCACGTGCATCCAGAAGGACGACATGCAGGAGCTCTATCCGCTCCTCTCGGACGCGGAAGTCCTCGTCCTCGCCGCGCCGATCTATTACTTCACGATGTCCGCACAGATTCAGGCCCCGATTCAACGCATCTACAACATGAACAAGCCGGGCAAGCTGAAGAAGGCGGCGATGCTGCTCTCATCCTATTCGCCCAATGTCTATGACGGCGCAATCGGCGAGTATCATGGAATCCTCAACTACTGGGGTGTCGAGGACGCTGGCATCGTCACAGCCAAGATCGACGAGCAGAAGACGGACGCGACCAAGGCCAAGATTGCAAAACTTGTCGAGGGGCTCGTTTCCAGGTAAAAGAGGTAAAAATGAAAGACGGCAAATTCAGGGTGCTTGTTATAAACCCAGGCTCGACTTCGACAAAAGTCAGCCTGTTCGAGGACGAGACGTCTGTCTTCGAGCGGAAGCTATTCCATGAGGCGTCCGAGCTTCTGAAGTTTTCGCACGTCAACGACCAGATGCCGTTCCGCCGCGACGTGATCCTGGACATGCTCAAGGCGGAGGGCGTGGATCCCGACACGATCGACGCGTTCGTCGGCCGCTGCGGCGGAACACACTCCCAGCCCAGCGGCGTTATCCGCGTTGACCAGAACCTCTACAACGACGCCGTCAAGGGCCTTGACGGTTCGGAGCATCCCGCAAAGCTCGGGGTGATGCTCGCGTGGAAGTTCGCGGAGGAGTTCGGGAAGTCCGCCTTCACGCTCCATCCCACGACCGTGGACGAGCTCAATGACTATGCGCGGCTCACGGGCATCAAGGGCGTGTACCGCTTTGCGCATACGCACTGCCTGAACCAGAAGGCCGTGGCCGAGTTCCACGCCAAGAAGATCGGCCGCAGGTACGAGGACTGCAACTTCATCGTCGCACACATCGACGGCGGCATCACGGTGGCCGCCCACGAGCACGGCCGGACGGTGGACAGCAACATGGGCGCGGACGGGGACGGCGCGTTCTCCCCCACCCGCATCGGCTCGCTGCCGGTCTTGACGGTGCTCAACTACCTTGAGACGCATTCCGTCGATGACCTGCGCCGTCGTTGCACGCGTTCCGGCGGATTCGTCGATTTCTTCGGAACGTCCAACTCCGACACGATCCACGCGCTTGTGGAAAAAGGCGACAAGAAGGCGACGCTTGTCTGGAACACGATGATCTACCAGATCTGCAAGCAGATCGGCGAGATGGCGGTGGTCCTCTGCGGGAAGGTGGACGGCATCGTCCTCACCGGCGGACTCGTCCGCTTCGCCGACATCATCAAGGGCATCGAGAAGCACTGCGGATTCATCGCGCCGGTCAGCGCGTATCCGGGCGAGATGGAGCAGGAGGCGCTGGGGCTTTCCGCGCTCAAGGTGCTGCGCGGAGAATGCGAGGCGCTCACGTATTCCGGACGCGACGTGTGGCAGGGTTTTGAAGGAATGGATCTTTGATCCGAAAGGAGGCCGACATGGAAGTGGTGAAGAGAATCAAGGCGAAGGCGCGCGCCTCCGTGAAACGCATCGTGCTGCCCGAGGGCGACGAACCGCGCACGGTCGAGGCGGCGAGGATCGTCGCGGAGGAAGGCGTGGCGGAGCCGATTCTGCTCACGCCCGAGGTCATCGCACGTGCGGAGAACAAGTCCCGTTTCGACGCATACGCCGCGAAACTGTACGAACTCCGCAAGGCGAAGGGCCTCACCGAGGAGGCGACCGCCCGGCTGGTGGCGGATCCGATGTACTACGGAATGATGATGGTCAAGGAAGGCGATGCGGACGGTCTCGTCTCCGGCGCCGTCCACTCGACGGGCGACATGCTGCGTCCGGCGCTGCAGATCATCAAGACCGCGCCGGGGATGAAACTCGTCTCTTCCGCGTTCCTGCTGGAGAGTCCGTATACGCAGTTCGGGGAGAACGGGCTTCTGGTCCTGGCGGACTGCGTGGTGAACCCGTGTCCGAACGCCGAGGAGCTCGCGAACATCGCGGTGGCGACGGCGAACACCGCCCGCGCGCTCTGCGACTTCGAGGAGCCGCGCGTCGCCATGCTCTCGTTCTCGTCCAAGGGCAGCGCGGAGCACGCGCTCGTCGACAAGGTGCGCGAGGCGACGGCAATCGCCCATGATCTCGCGCCGGACCTTCTTCTTGATGGAGAGTTGCAGCTGGACGCCGCCCTCGTCCCCGAGGTGGCGGCGCTCAAGGCGAAGGGAAGCCCCGTCGCCGGGCGGGCGAACGTGCTCATCTTCCCGGACCTGCAGGCAGGCAACATCGGCTACAAGATCGCCCAGCGTCTGGGCGGTGCGTCGTGCTTCGCCGTCCTTCAGGGACTCGCCGGCCCCTGCAACGACCTTTCCCGCGGCTGTTCCGTCGAAGACATCGTCAACACCATCGCCGCCACGGCCGTGCAAGCTGACTACCGACACTCAGGTTCCTGACGCCATCAAACCATGTGTCCCTGTGAAACAAAAAGAAGCTGAAAATGACGATTGAAAGCACCATAGCCGGATCATGGTATCCGGGAACGGAACGCGAGATTCGCGCAATTGCCGAGAAGTGGGAGAAGAGAGTCGGTGGCGAGAAATCGATGCCCGCCCTTCCCGACAAACCGAACGCCCTTCTCATGCCACACGCGGGATGGGCGTACTCCGGCGAGATTGCCTGGCGAGCCGCACGACTCGTACGCGGCATGAAATACAACCGCGTCGTCGTCCTTGCTCCAAGCCACCGTGCATGGATCGAGAACCGACTCGTCGCGCCGGAGGCTGAGTCCGTATCGACACCTCTAGGGAAGATTGTCATCGACAAGGAGTGGCTCGACCGCCTTGCGCTCATGGCCCCCGTCGCCCGCAACAACCGCATACACGCAGCGGAACATTCCGCGCAAATCGAGTATCCGCTCCTCCAGCTCGCGCTGGGGACTGGCTTCACGATTGTTCCGCTGGTGATGGGTTCCTTCGGACGCGACCAGATGGCGATGTGTGCACGGGCGCTTGCGCGGCTGATGGACGACAAGACGCTACTCGTGATCTCCTCCGATTTCACCCACTATGGCACGGATTTCTCCTACGCGCCGTACGGCACTTCCGGAGGCGAGGACGTGCGCGCGAAAGTGGCATCCGTTGATGACGAGGCATTTTCGTTAATGTCGAAATGCGACGCTGATGGATTCGCCGCGTACATCAGCAAGACCGGGGCGACAATCTGCGGACACGTCCCGATCGAACTCGCCTTGCGCGCGTTTCCCGGGAAACCGCCGTTCGCTCGTCTGGCTTATGCGACGTCGTCCGACGCCGAAAGAGACTTCTCGCGCTTCGTGTACTACACGGCCGCAGCTGGACGCGTTGAATGGCCCGGCGAGGGAAGGCAGGTTCTTGATGCCGAAGCGCGGGCGTACCTTCTCCGCATCGCCCGTGGTTCAATGGAAAGTGCGGTTAAAGGCGTTCCCTATTCCCGTTCCCCATCCCCAGTTCCCCATTCTCCAATTGACGCGAAGATGGGCGCATTTGTAACATTGAACGACAGGGCGACCGGCGCGTTGCGCGGCTGCATCGGCGAAATAATGCCGATGCGTCCGCTGGTTGAGGCCGTCGTCAAGCGGGCGGTTGATTCTGCGCTCCACGACCCGCGTTTCATGCCCGTCACGGAACGCGAATTGAGTGGAATTCGAGTGGAGATATCGGCCCTCACGCCGCCGAAGCCAGTGTCGTCGTGGCGTGACATCGTGCTGGGACGCGACGGTATGACGCTTGAGAAGGATGGCGCGTTTGCCGTATTCCTTCCGCAAGTTGCACCGGAACAGGGATGGGACCTCGAGACCACGCTTTCGTATCTTTCGAGAAAGGCTGGCCTACCGGCTGACGCCTGGCGCAACGGAACGAAGTTCGAGACCTTCCAAGCCGAGGTATTCCATGAGTAGTGCTGTTTGCGGCACGTGTCCACGGCACTGCCGGATTGCCGAGGGAGTGTTCGGGTTTTGCCGTGCGCGGAAGGCGACGGACGGGCGCGTGGTCGCTGCGAACTACGGTAAGATCACGTCGCTTGCGCTTGACCCTATCGAAAAGAAGCCGATTGCGTTTTTCCATTCTGGCGAGAACGTGCTTTCCGTGGGCAGTTTCGGGTGTAACCTCAGGTGTCCGTTCTGCCAAAACGATTCTATCTCGCAGCGTGGGGAGAACGGCGTGTCCTGCCAAAGTGCTACGCCGGTTGAACTTGCCGACCTTGCACTCAAAGTCAGGCGCGAACGCGGCAATCTTGGACTTGCCTATACCTACAACGAACCGCTTGTGGGGTGGGAGTTCGTACGCGACTGCGCACGTGAGGTCCATACGCGCGGAATGTTCAACGTGCTCGTCTCGAACGGATGTGCCGAGGCTGCTGTCGTAGAGGAACTTGCTCCGCTCATCGACGCCGCGAACATTGACCTCAAGGGGCCGTCGCAGGAATACTACGATTGGGTCGGCGGCGACTTCGCGGCGGTGTGTCGCACGATTAGGATGCTTCATGCCGCCGGGTGCCATGTGGAGGTGACGACGCTCGTCGTGCCAGGGCGAAACGACACTGAAAGCGACATCGACGCTATTGCGGCGTTTGTGGCATCCGTTTCGCCCGAAATTCCCCTACACGTCACAAGGTTCTTCCCTCGCTTCCAGATGTCTAATGCGCAGCCCACACCCGTCGCAGTTGTCCGCCACCTTGCGGAGGCCGCCGGCAAGAGGCTGAAGCGTGTCCTTACAGGGAACATATAGCGTATGCAAGGAATTGACTAATTCATCCAAGCAACGATGGAGGTAACAATGTCCAATACAAGACCGGCCGCGATTGAGGTGCGCGGGGCGAGGAAAAACAACCTCAGGAACATAGACGTCGATATTCCGTTGGGGAAGATTGTCGGCGTGGCCGGCGTCTCGGGAAGCGGTAAGTCCTCCCTCGCGCTGGGCATCGTGTACGCGGAGGGATCGCGGCGCTATCTCGAATCGCTCTCCACCTACACCCGCCGGCGGATGACGCAGGCGGAGCGCGCGGAGGTGGACGACGTGCGCTATGTCCCGGCAGCGCTGGCGCTTCGGCAGCGTCCAGGCGTCCCCGGCATCCGCTCCACGTTCGGTACCTCGACGGAACTGCTCAACTCGCTCCGGCTCATGTACTCGCGCCTCGCGTCGCATCGTTGTCCGAACGGACACTACCTCGCGCCGTCGTTGGATGTGGCGGCGGAGCGCGAGCTGGTCTGCCCCGAATGCGGCGCGCGTTTCTTCGCACCCGGTGCGGAGGAGCTTGCCTTCAATTCGCAAGGCGCGTGCAAGCGCTGTGATGGCACCGGCGTGGTGCGCGAAGTCGATCTGGCGACGATCGTGCCGGACGATTCGCTCACGATTGACGAGGGTGCCGTCGCGCCGTGGCAGTCGCTCATGTGGTCGCTCATGAAGGACATTGCACGCGACCATCTTGGTGTGCGGACGGATGTGCCGTGGCACGACCTCACCGACCGCGAGCGCGACATCGTCCTGCACGCGCCGCCGGAAAAGCACCACATGGTCTATCAGATCAAGAAGGACGGACGTTCCGGCGAGATGGACTTCACCTTCTTCAACGCCATCAACACCGTCGAAAACGCGCTCAAGAACGTGAAGGACGAGAAAGGCATGAAGCGCGTCGCGAAGTTTTTGAAGGAAGGCCCCTGTCCCGACTGCGGCGGCACGCGCCTTTCTGACCGCGCCCGCGCCCCGCTTTTGCGCGGCATCCCACTCGACAAGGCGTGCGAAATGACGCTCGCCGAGGCGGAGGAGTGGGTGCGCGGCGTTCCCGCGTCCCTGCCGAAGCCGATGCGTCCGATGGCGGAACGCATCTGCGAAGCGTTCCACGATACGTCGCGCCGGCTTGTGGAACTTGGACTTTCCTACCTCTCGCTCGACCGCGCCGCATCGACGCTCTCCACCGGCGAGCGCCAGCGCATGCAGCTTGCCCGGGCGGTCAGAAACAGGACGACGGGCGTGCTGTACGTCCTCGACGAACCGTCCATCGGGCTCCACCCGTCGAATCTGGAAGGGCTGACGGGCGTGATGGACGACCTGGTCGCCGACGGTAACACGGTCCTGCTCGTGGACCACGACACGCAGGTCCTCTCGCATGCCGACTGGATCGTGGAGCTGGGGCCTGGCGCCGGTGCGAATGGCGGACAACTCATAGCAGAAGGAACGGTGGCCGAGATCGCGAAGAACCCCAAGTCACAGATCGGACCGTTTTTGGCCACAAAGAACACAAAGAACGCAAAGGACATAAGGGACAAAAAGGACGCAAGGGACAAGCTTCGCGTATCAGCATCTTCGAGTGAGATACGGCTCTCTACTTCGGCGATCCATACCGTGCAGCCGTTGGAGGTTGTATTCCCCAAGGGCAAACTTTCGGTCGTGACGGGCGTTTCCGGCAGCGGAAAGACGACGCTGATCCTCGAAAGTCTCGTTCCGGGGCTTGCCGCACAGATTGGGGGACGCGCACTCCCCGCGCATGTCCGCGCGCTCTGCGCGCCCGGCATCGCTACAAGGCGGGCGACTTCTCGTACAACACGGGCGCGCTGCGCTGTCCGACCTGCGACGGCACGGGCGAAATCAACCTGGACGTCCAGTTCCTGCCGGACGTGGACATTCCCTGTCCCGACTGCCGCGGCGCGCGGTACGCGAAGGTGGCGTTTGCCGTCAGGCGGAAGGGCGTGTCCCTTCCCGAGCTGATGGCGATGAGCGTGGACGAGGCGCTGGACGCCTGCGCGGACCTTCCGCTCGTCAAAAGCCGTCTTCAGATCCTGCACGACATCGGCCTCGGG
Organism: uncultured bacterium; assembly: GCA_902779865.1. Classification (GTDB taxonomy): domain Bacteria; phylum Verrucomicrobiota; class Kiritimatiellia; order RFP12; family UBA1067; genus RUG572. The sequence continues at coordinate 40,835 of CACZDG010000012.1, read as the reverse complement.
TACCTCACGCTCGGAGAGGAGACGCCGGGTCTTTCCGGCGGCGAGGCGCAGCGGCTCAAGCTCGCCAGCGAGATGGGACGCGGACAGGGCGATTCGGTGTTCGTCTTCGACGAGCCGACGATCGGTCTTCATCCCCTCGATGTGCGCACGTTGATGGAGGTGTTCCGTCATCTGATCGGCAACGGCGCAACCGTGATCGTGATCGAGCACGACCTCGACGTCATCCGCTCGGCAGACTGGATCGTGGACATGGGCCCCGGCGGCGGCAAGGCCGGCGGCCGAATCGTCGCCACCGGCACCCCCTCCGAAATCAAATCCTGCCCCCAAAGCGTAACGGGCCGCTACATCTGACGAACGCGATTGCCCGCACAAGAATGATGAGAAATGCTAAACTAATCTTTCGTTCCGCGGCATGGCTATTATAGACAAGATTTCTTCCAACGCTGAGAAGGTGACCTTCTTCCGTTCGTTGTTCAGCGGGCGGGATGATGTTTTTGCGAAACGTTATGATAACGCCAAGACGGGCAAGAAGGGTTATTCTCCCTATTGCGAAAACCAGTGGGTGCGTGGGCTGTGTGGCTTGATGCACGGCGTGAAATGTTCTAACTGCTCTAATCGAAAGTTAAAGCCGGTATCGGATGAGGTAATCCGATGGCATCTGCGAGGAAGGGATGGTGGACAGAAACCATTTGAGATGGGCGCATATCCGATGGCAAAAGACGAAACGGTCTCTTTTGCTGTTATTGACTTTGACGAGTCATCTTGGCGCAGAGACGCCTTGTGCGTAGTGCGGAAAATCCGTGAGCTGGCTCTGCCGATTGCATTGGAGCGATCAAGGTCTGGGAAAGGCGCGCACATCTGGTTCTTTTTCGAGGAACGCATCAGCGCGCGGATGGTGCGCGCAGCATTGTTCTACATCATTACTCTGACGTTGGAGGCACATCCGGAAATCAGCCTTGACTCATACGACCGCATAATACCAAATCAGGCGACGCTCCCCCAAGGCGGTTTTGGCAACCTTATCGCACTCCCCCTTCAGTTTGAGGCGCGTAAACTCGGGAACAGCTGTTTCGTCAATGATGACTGGGTGCCGTATGACGATCAATGGGCATTCCTTTCATCGGTGCGCCGACTGGCGAAGACGGAAATTGCAACGCTAGTAGCGCGCGCTAAGACCGAAAACCGTTCATTGGTTGAAATAGGGAATGCGGCGCGTGACGAAGAAAAGCCATGGACGTTCTTTCTTCCATTGTGGTCCACTTTGACACCTGGAGATTGTCCAACTCGGATTTCCGAGAAACCAATTGAGGTGGTGCTTGCAAACCGTGTTTATGTTTCACAGGAAGGTTTGTCAGACGAGTTGCGGAGCCGTTTAATTAGGAGTGCGTCGTTTACCAATCCCGAATTCTACGAAGCAGAGCGCATGCGGTTTTCCGTGTATGGCAAGCCCCGCATCATATCCCGCGCACTGAATGGCGGCAAATATCTTGAAATGCCGAGGGGATGTCTTGATTCAGCGGTCCAGATACTGAAAGACGGCGGATTGAAGGCGCACATTGACGACAAGCGCTATGGTGGGGTCCCGTTGCAAGTTGAGTTCTACGGTGAGCTGAGACCAGAGCAAAAAGCAGCAGCTGCAGACATCGCGAAGCATGATACGGGCATACTTGCCGCTGGTACGGCGTTTGGCAAGACAGTTGTCGCGCTCGCTATAATTGCGCAGCGAAAGACCAACACGCTCATCCTCGTAAATCGTCGCCAACTTCAGGCACAGTGGATTGCAAGAATCGCGTCATTTTTCAACATCCCCGAAAAAGACATTGGCAAGATTGGCGGCGGTTCCGGTCGGTGGACGGGGAGGATAGACGTCGCGTTGATGCAGAGCCTTTGCCGCAAGGGCGTTGTCGATCCGCGTGTGAAAGAGTATGGGCAGATTATCGTTGATGAATGCCATTCCGTGGCGGCGGAATCGTTTGAGGCCATAGTAGATGCCGCCCCGTGCCGATATGTTTTGGGGCTGTCTGCGACCGTGATGCGCAAGGACGGACACGATCCACTCATCATGATGCAACTTGGGCCGATTCGGCACCGGGTTGATGCCAAACAACTCAGCCGTCGTGAGCCCTTTGCGCATGTCGTTCATGTCAGACAGACAAGTTTTCGCATGAAGATCGAACTCCCTGAAAATGACGGACATTTTGACTACGATGGGATGCTGAAAGAGATGATCGCAGACGCCCCTCGTAACCGCCTTATTGCTGATGATGTTGTCGCTGCGGTAAAAGAGGGGCGTTCGCCTGTTGTCCTCAGCGAACGCCGGGAACATGTCGCCGTATTCGAGGCACTTCTGGAAAGACGCGTGAAAAATGTAGTTTCGCTTACCGGCGGCATGGGGTTGAGGGCAACGCGGGAACGCAAGGAAGGACTTGCTGCGATAGGTGATAGCGAGGAACGTGTCATTATTGCAACGGGTTCATATCTTGGTGAAGGTTTCGATGATTCACGACTTGACACGCTTTTCCTTGCAACGCCCATATCATGGAAAGGGCGAATTACGCAGTATGCCGGACGGCTTCACCGCCTTCATGACGGGAAACGTGAGGTACGCATCTATGACTATCTTGATTCCAATGTTGCCGTTTGCCAGAAGATGTTTGAAAAACGGCGGAACGGTTATCAGGCGATTGGCTATACGATGATGGTGCCGCTGGGAGTGGCGGAGGGGTGGCCAGCGGAAGTGCGGCTGCCAATTGAACCCAAATGGAAGGAACGGTTTTCCGACAGTGTGAGGCGTCTGTGCCGAGACGGCGTGGATGTTGCGCTCGCCGATTTGTTTCTTCGGGCAACATTGGCAATCCAAGGAGGCAATGCTGAAGGGGCCGTCAAGGTAAGCCCCAAAGAATCTGCCCGGCGATTCCTCTTTGCCCGGCTTGACTCGCTTGACGGCAACAAAGAAATGTTCGAGCAAAATAGCCGATTGCCGATACCATGTGGCACAAATCCATATCTTGAAGTGGATATTTGTTCAGAAAGGATAAAACTGGCGATCAAGTTGGACACGCCGGAATCCATCTCTGACATTTCGTTTTACCGCCTTGCCAGGCGTGAAGATGCGCTTCTGCAACGAAACGGGTATCGCGTACTTCGTTTCCTGGCAGAAGATGTCTGCGAACGACTCGATGCGGTTCTTGGCGAGATTGAGATGTGCAGCTCTCCAACGCCGAATCAGACAACCTGAAGGTTTTGTTGTTTTCGGCAAATGAAGAATTCGGCAGTTTTTGCATTTCTGACCATGAAAGACATGGTATACTACTTGCACACGCGAATCTATCTACCAACAGGTTGATGAAATGAAAGAAGAAGTTTCAAGGCCACAGCAGACTCAGCAACGGCTGGCGGTGCTGATTGACGCAGACAACATCAGTGCCGCGCTTGCCGGCGATATCTTCAAGAAGGTGTACGCAATCGGGATGCCCATCGCCCGCAGGGCATACGGAATGGTCAATTGCTTTGCATCGGATGGTGGATGGGCGAAGGCACAGCGGGAATACGGAGTAGTCGCGAGGCCGCAGGTGAGCAACGTCTCGGGGAAGAACGTGGCCGACATTGCGCTAGTAATCGACGCGATGGAGTTCCTGTACAGGAATCCGTGCGAGGGAATCTGCATCGTCTCGAACGACAGTGACTTTTCTGCGCTTGCCGCCAAGATTCGAGAGGGAGGGAAGTCCGCATACGGCCTGGGTGGGGCGAAGACTCCTGCAAGTTTCCGCAACGCCTGCACTGAGTTCATTGAACTTCCGCAGATTCGGAAGGAGACATCGACGAAAAACAAAACCGTCCCTTCAAACTGCCCGCGCTGCGGCGGGAAGTTGGATGTCGCATGGACTAAATCGAATTTCAAATGCTTGAGATGTACAGTGTGTGGCGGCATGTCAGCAAAAATCGAGGCACTGAAGAAGACCGTGAGTGCGGAGAGCATGGGGGATATGATCGCTGCCGCGAAGAGACATGAACAGCTCGGATGCGTTTGCCCTGTCTGCGGGGAGTCGATGAGCCTGTTGAAAGTGGCGTCGGGCAAGAAGTATGTCGAGATCGACGTGTGCGGGAATTGCCGGACGATCTGGTACGACAAGGGCGAGTTCGAGACGTTGACGCCGCAAGACGGTTTATTGAGCGCGACGGTCTCCGCTGGAAAGGCGTATCGGCGCGAAACTGTTCTTGCCGTGGCAGCTGACATACGGAGTGGCCGGCGCAAGGTGCCCGATGTTGGCAGCCTTAAGGCGATCCTCAAGAGCGCATATCACGTGCCGATGCCGGATATTTCTCCAATCATCAGCACGTTGCAGTGCCAGCGCGTTATCCAAGTTGCCAAGAAGGGGGGGAAGATCACCGTGTTAAAGGTCTGATTGACCTTTTGGCGATCAAGAAGGTTTCAGTCGTTGAAAGGACGGCGAAGGTCAAAGATGAAAAAGATACGATGTCCATATTTCGAGTTGAACGACCTGGAGCGCACGTACCACGACAAGGAGTGGGGAACGCCGTGCCGGAACGACCGCAAGCTGTTCGAGTACCTGATGTACGAGGTGCTGCAGTGCGGCCTGAGCTGGGACACGATCATCCAGAAGCGCGCGGCGTTTCGCGTCGCGTTCGAGCGGTTCGACTTCGAGAAGATCGCCCGCTACGGCGAACGTGACATCGCGCGTATCCTCGCCGTGCCGGGCATGATCCGCTCGCGGCGCAAGATCGAGGCCATCATCCACGACGCGCAGTGCTTCATCGCGCTTCGCCGCGAGTGCGGCACGTTCTCAAAGTGGCTCTGGGCGTTCACGGACGGAAAGACGCTGCACAATCCCGACAACGCGAAGTCCGACGAATGGACCGCCCCCGCGCGTACGGAGCTTTCGGATCGCATCGCCGCCGAGCTCAAGGCGCGCGGCTTCAAGTTCCTCGGCTCGGTGACCATCTATGCGTTTATGCAGTCCGTGGGTCTCGTCAACGACCACGCCCGCTTCTGTTTCCGCTACAAGGAATTGCGCCAAGGAGATGGCGCGAAATAGATGATTCCTCTTGCATTGCGCGGGGGAATATGGTTTAATATGCCCGATTTGGCGAATTGTGCGGATGAAATGCCGACAACTCGCCAGAAAGGAAGAATTATGAAATACAATGTGGCGATGACTGAAGATGAGGCGTTGCGCGAGTCGGGCAGACGACTCGCGCAGATTCGGCTCCGCCGGAACCTGACGCAGGCAGAGTTGGCACAGCGTGCAGGCGTGTCCAAGCGCACGCTTGAGAGGCTTGAAATGGGGGCGGGCGGCGTAAGAATTGATGCTTTTTTCGCCGTCTGCGGTGCATTGGGCCTGACTGTCGGATTCGAGATGCTGCTACCTGAAGTGCAGTTGTCGCCGCAGGACATTCTTGCAAAACGTACATTGCCAAAGCGCGCGCACAGGAGATGCGGGGCGGCAAAAGAATGGGGGAATGCATGAGCGAAGCGGTGGAAGTATTGCTGTGGGGGCGGCGGATAGGAGTTGCCTCCCGCGTGGACGGCGCGCCCTGTGCGTCTTTTGCATACGACAGGGAATTCCGGGATGCCGGGATCGAACCTTCGCCGTTGATGATGCCTGTCGGTATCGCTGCGTATTCCTTTCCTGCGCTTCCACAAGGGTCTTTTCACGGTCTTCCCGGAATGCTGTCCGATTCCGTCCCGGACAAGTTCGGAAACGCGGTAATCCGCGCATGGCTGAAGACCCAGGGCAGGTTTCCCGAGAGCCTTACGCCGATAGAGCGGCTGTGCTATACCGGTGTACGCGGCATGGGCGCACTCGAATACAAGCCGACCATGTTCGATGATGAGGACAAGTCGGAGGAGATACATGTGGATGCGCTGGCGGAACTTGCTGACGAGGTGTTGAAATCCCGCACCGAGGCCGCGGCAAAGCTTGTGCCGGACATGAAGCGGTATTCGTCGATTCTCAAGGTCGGTTCTTCCGCCGGCGGCGCGCGCGCCAAGGCGATCATCGGGTGGAACGAGGCGACGGGCGAGGTGAGATCCGGACAAGTCGCGCTTCCCGAGGGATTCGGCTACTGGCTCATCAAGTTCGATGGGCTCACGGGAAACGGCGACAAGGAAGGCGACGACAAATGGGGCTACGGGCGCGTCGAATACGCCTACCATCTGATGGCCCGCGCAGCGGGAATCGAGATGACGGAGTGTCGCCTCTGGAACAAGCGCCACTTCATGACGCGTCGTTTCGACAGGCTCCCGGACGGCGGCAAGCTGCATGCGCAGACGCTTGGAGCGCTTGCGCACATGGATTTCAACGATCCCGCCGCCTATTCTTATGAACAGGCGTTTCGTGTCACGCGCCGCGTCGTGAACGATGCGCGCGCCAACGAACAGCTCTTCCGGCGCATGGCGTTCAACGTGCTGGCGTGGAACTGCGACGACCACGTGAAGAATATCGCGTATCTCATGGACCGGCGCGGCGAATGGTCGCTCGCCCCTGCGTATGACGAGTGCTACGCGCACAATCCTGAAGGCGACTGGACCTCGCGCCACCAGATGTCCGTGAACGGAAAGCGCATCGGCATATCGGACGACGACATCCTCTCCTGCGCGCGCTTCGCGAACATGCGCGAGCGCAAGGCGCGCGCCGTGCTGGACGAGGTCAAAAGCGCCGTCCGCGACTGGCCGCGCTTTGCCGCCGAGGCGGAGGTCCGCGATGATTTCGTTAACGCCATCTCAAGGCAGCTGGATTTGGAGTGATGCATGGGTAAGCGGTTAGATCCTAAAAAGGATGATAATGAATAGCAGCAGTAACAAGGCCGAGCTTCGGCGCACGATGAAGGCGCGGCGGAAGGAGCTTGCGGCGGATCAAAAGGCCGCCGCGGATGCCGCCATCTGCGAAAAGCTCAAGGTGCGAAGCGACATAGGCTTGATGGTCGATCCGTTTGACTACGGTGGCGCGTTGGCCGTTTACCTCGCCTCGCCCGACGAAATCAACATCTATCCCTACATCGAATACATGCTTCACATGGGAGTTGAAGTGGTCGCGCCGCGTTGGAACGGCGAGACCTACGAACTCGCGAAACTGAAGGGATTGGGCGAGAAGAATCTGCGGCGCGGTCCAATGGGAATCCGCGAGCCGGTCGATGCCGATATCGTAGAGCCGAAGAAAGTCTACGCCTGGATCATCCCCGGCCTTGCCTTTACGCGCGGCGGCAAGCGCCTTGGCTATGGTGGTGGATGGTACGACCGCTTTCTCGCATCCGCGCCGAAAGGTGCCGTCAAGATCGGCGTCGCCTATTCGTTTCAGATTATTGATGACCTCCCAAGCGAACCCCACGACATCCCACTCACCGAAGTAGTGGACGGCTCGCTCGACGACGAGGCGCTCGAGTTCAAAGAGACGGACGATGGTTTCTTGGCGAAAATAACCAGAAAAGACAGATCGCGACGCGTGAAGACAATCGCCAATTGCCTTCTTTGGACGATTCTCTTGACAGGCATTGGATTTGCCGGGTTCGGTTTGATGTACGCGCTCGCGAAGTCGGGTGTTTATATGCCGTCGAGGCGTGTCGTGTTCATTGCGCTGTTGTGCGCTCTTGCCGTTTTCGTCATCTCGGTTGCCATGTTGATAAAGGCGATCGCCGCATGTGTAGAATGCGAGGCGGAAATACGCTTCGCAAACGGCGAGGGTGTGTGCAGACGCAGGTTGTTTGGCTGGCTGCCGCTTCCTGTACGGCGGTTTACGTTGTCGCCGTGGTCGCAGGTGACTGGCGGGACGAGCGACTCAGATGTGACGGAATATGACTTTGACACGGTCAAGATATGGGCAGATGGCGAGTGTATTCCTCCTTGCCGACCGTTGGTCAGGACATACTCCCGCACGGCATTTATACTGGCGCTCCTAATCAACCGCGCAAACAAATGGGATGATGCGGCGTATCATGCCGCACGCAGGGCACGTCTCGCGAGGCTGCCGCGCGGGATGAAGATACTCTCGACGGATGACGGGCAGGGGCAAATCGCGGTCATTCGCCCGTTCTCGCCGAGCATATCACTTGATGGCGTCCTGGGAGTGCTCATCGTGCTAATGTTGGCAACATTCCTGCTCTATATCCCATACGTTGGATGGGCGCTGGGCGGTATTGTAGTGGCTGCGACTCTCATCAGCTGCATTTTCAGAATGCTGAGGGGGCTTTTCGGATGCGTTAAATGTGAAATCAGGAACGGACGGATGAACTGCATCTCGGGATTATGGCCGTTTGTGCGGAAGTGCGAAATCTCACTTGAAGGGAAGGCGGTTCCATCGCCTGATGGAGCTGCCCAGTGGTGGGACGACTTGTTTGAGCGCCGTTCTCCATTCGATTGGTTGCCGCCGAAGTTCAGCCTGCCGTCGCGCCTCTTTGTGGAAGAAGCAATTGCGCTAAATTCTGCAGATGAATATCTCACGCATAGCTATCGAGGACCTAAAATCGCAGTAAAAAACAAAACCATCAGTTGACACGTACTTTCGCAGATTGTATCATGGCGCAGCCAAAAGTGTGGCGTAAAAATCGAACCTGATACAAAGTAAATGCTGAAGCAAGAAAGGTCTTGCAATTATTTCTGATTGATTGTCAGTGTACGGACGCCATCGGGGCCTTGCACGAAAACGGCGAATTCGGCTGGCCGGAAGTCAGTGTCAGTCGAGACGGATTCATAGTCGAATGCGCCGCGAAGATCGGTATAGCCGTCTTTGTGGAACTTGGTCTCGGTTCTCGCAGCATCGCGCACGTACACCTTCACGTACGCGCCCGCAAGAGGCCTGCCCTTCAAATCCCTCACACGCAGCTGGCGCGTCTCGCGCGATACCTGAACGTCAAGAGCGCCCGGCGTAAGCTCAAGCCGCTCTTCAACACGTCCATCGGCTCCCGTCGCCACAACCACAAGGTTTGCGCGTTTCAGCTCATCCGGCAGTTCAACGCGCGTCTCATTCCCTTCCTCGACCGACACTTCCTTCGACCATGCGGGTTTCATGCTCAAAACGCCGCCGCCGGACGCCGATGCGCCGCCGAACGGATTCTTGGAGAAACCTATCTCCACGTCCACGGGATATACCTTGACCATGCATTTCCTCAAATTGCTCGCCGTGAGAATCACGCCGCGCGCAACGCCGTCGGACAAGTCTGCTCGCACAGCGAGAGACGGCGCACCCACGCCATCCGCACGTTCTCCATTCGCGCCGCCGCCTAACGCCTCGTCCGCCTGCGTCACGACTTCGTTAAAGAGTTTCTGCCAAATGCCAACCGTGGATTTCGTCCACTTCGCCGCAATCTTCCGCCCTTCCGCCGCGTCGCCGTGCGCGAAAGCTAGATACGCCTTCATGTAGGCGAGCTGCATCTTTGTATCAACGTCGGCAGCGTCAACCGCCGCGACGTGTGCCTCCGCTTCTGGGATACGGTCCTGTGCAATCAGATAAACCGCCGCGAGAAGCCTGTCCCTCGCCGAAAGTTCCCGCTTCGCCGCAAGCACGTCAAGGAACGCCCTGTATTCCTTTGCGAGAGCGGTGTTCGCTATCGTGGCGGCACCGCCCTTCGCGTGCGTACGGGCGTTGATGATCGGCCAGTATTCCCTATGCTCGAAGAGGTCTGCCTCCTCCGGCTCGATCTCAATGAGCGACGACTTGAACACTGGTCCGAAAAGCGGTGCGAGCTTCTTCACGTTCTCGCGACGCGACAGAGCCTCCTTCACGCGCCGCGCATCGTATGTATCCTTCCACTTGAATCCCGCAAGCCAAAGTCCCTGGCAATAGGCTCCGCGCGATTCGAGGATTTCTAGTGCCTTCTTCGCGAATTCCCCGTCCGCAAAACGCCAGCCGATCTTCGTCAAATCTACGTTCTCGAGATTCTTCGTCTTCAGATACTCAAGCACCTCGCCTTTCGTCGCCTTCTGCGAAACGTAACGCCAGCTCGTGGTGTCGCGCTTCGCCGATTCCAATACGACGTTGCATACGAACTCCCCGCCAACACCGACGCGTTCGCCGCGCTCCAAAGCGACGGCATCCGGCACCTTGCCTAGTCCCTCTTCGGCAAGCGGGAAGTAGAAGTAAGCCTTTGGCAACAAGCCCGTCTCATACGCACCGACAACGAGCGTCTTGTCCTCCGCGGCGTCGCATCCTTTCAGCGCGAACGCACCTTCCGGTATCTGCGAGACGATACGCACGCGTCTGCGCTTCACCGTTGGATTGATCACAATCGTCTCCGCAAAATACACCCTTCCGCGCACGAACTCGTCCGTCGCCTCCTTGAAAGAACCATCCTCGTTCTTTTCATCAGCCTCGAAGAAGTGTCGCTCAAGGCGTATGGTATCGCGTGCGGCGGACGCTGCGGAACGCATCGCAGCCGAACGCGAGAACACGACGCTCTCGCCATTCTTCGCCTCGAAGCCCACGCGACTAGTCGCGAGCGCGGCGATTATCCCTGAGAAGCCATTGACGTAGATTATGTTTGCCGACCGGAACGAATCCGCTTCGCCCTTCGCAATTGCCTCCGCGTAGTCGCGCCAGTATCTGTTCGGGGAGACTAGTTTTGCCGTGTCCTCCGAATGGCGGCGCTTGTACCAGTGGGACTCCACCCATTCCTTCGTACGCTCCGGCGGACGGTAGAACTGCCGATTCTGGCTACGCCGCTTCATCGACTTCGCCATATCTGCCGCTTTAGCCATACGCGCCCTAGGCGCAGGCAATGGCATCACATTGCGCAACGCCCCCATCTGGCCTACCGGTTCGTGCGTTCTCTGGCCGCTCCAGCCGTCCTGGACATCCTGTATCATGTTCTCCCTGACTGGAGCCGACGCTGGAACGGCCATATCGGCTTTTTCCTCCGGTGCTGCCGCCGCCAAACATTCAACTTCAAAGTCATCCTCAATATCGCCAAATGCGACGGAGAACAACCTGTCTTCTTCGCCGGGATCACACGGATTGGCTTCGCACCAATCAGCAAGGTTGCGCGCCACAATCGGCGCAACGGACGCCACACGCCGCGCAAGCAGGCACTGTTCAAGCGCGTTGAGGTCTTGCAAACGACCGGGTTTCGCGTATTCACCAAGGTCTTCGCCCAAGAGCCACTTGTCCATGAATTCCTTCAACCGCTTGTTCCGCAGATTTGGCGCAACGACGGAATCGAAGAACGCACGGTCCTTTTCGTACAGGAAGAAGTCAAGCTCGTGAGATGCATACTTGCCGTAAAGCTCGCGCTTCTCGTCCACGCCCTTCTCCGCCCAGTCGGCGATGAAACCAAGCTTGGCGAAAGAGGCGTCGTTTGCGGCAATGGATTTCATCAGCGCATACAGCTCGCCAACGGTCGAATACGACTTCGTGCGCGACGAGTTCGCGAGCGCGTCAAAGCCCTTCTTCACCCTAAGGTCGCGCGGCGCGAACGGGACGGACGCGCCCGCAAGCGTCGTCTCGTCGATCGAACGGGAGTCCGTCGCAACCACCGACACATCCTGCATCCCCGCCGCGCCAGACCGCAGATCCACCTCCACGACGCCGTCCTTGCCCGGCCTCAGGTTGGCGAACACGGCCTCCGGCTCCGGCATGAAGTCGAAGCATGCGAAGCCCTTGCGCAGGACGTCGCCGAAATTGCCGCCTCGGCGCATATCCTCCATCGCTTCCGCCGCCGCCGCGCTTTGAGGCGGGGGCGCGTCCCAGCCCTCGCCGTCTGAGTGCTTGATCTCCTTCGTGTCGGTTTCGCTTGTCGTCCACGGATTGAGCAGGAGCGACGGACGCTGCAGCATGTTGCCGATGCGGCCCGGCTCCTGGCGGCGGTCGAGGATGTAGCGAAGCTTGTCGCCGAGGTCGCGCCCGGAAATGTAGTCCGTGCGCGCGCCGCCCCACGTCCCCACGCGCAATGCCGTGCGCCACAGCGACGAGGCGAGCGCGGAGAAAGGCGTCTCCGCGCCTGCCGCTGGCACCGTGCGCGCCGCGAACACGTGAACGCGCGCGTCTGCCCCGGCGTTCGCCACGCGCACGCGGAGGATGCCGTTCGTAGCCACTTCAGCGGACTCGATCCGCAGTCCGTCGGGGCTGCCCGTGTCGGAGAGCGAACGCGCCGCGCTGGCGATCACGCCACCCTCGCCCACGGCCTTCGCCGCCTTCGCGACGGATATTTTGATCGCCTCGGCCTTATCCATCCTTGACTTCAGGCGGTAGTCGCCCGCGCGGAGCCCCGCTATCCTGAGAACGCCGTTCGAGTACGAACACGCGCCGATGCAGTCATCCGTTATCTCTCCCGCCTTGTTCACGGCGAGCAGCGACACCCAGCTCTCCAGCTCCTCGGCGCCAGGCCACACGCCGTTGAAGAGTCCTCTCGCCGGAATCGCGATCGTCTCGCCCTCTGCGGACGCTATTCCGCCGCCCGCGTATGCGATGCGCATCCCTCGCTCCAGCCGCCACTTCCATCCGCCAAACGCCTTCGTGCCTACTTCTTCAATGTCCACAAGCGCGCCCAGCCTGATTTCGCCGTTCGCGTCGAACTGGAGCGTCTTATCGATCAATCTTCCCGGGGGGAATCCTTCTCCCGACTTCACCATGCGTCCGCCGGCCCTGAACGCGCAGTGCTTGAAGGTGAGCGTAACTGCCCGGTGCGCAATGCGCTCGCCCGTCCTTCCGCGGCATTCAAGCACGTATCCATCGGCCGTGCGCCGCAGGAAAAGCTGCTCTATCTGGCCTCCCCGCGCTATCGAGTTCACGTCCATGGACCAGACGGAGGAAAGGCGCTCGTCCTCGCCACCCGTCACGCGCTTCACCACGCCTTCCAGCTTGAAGCGCACATTCGAGAGATTCCACGGCACTTTGAAGCGGCACACGCTCTCCGCGTCGTCAAAGACCGCAAAGCCCCTGTGCGTCTTCACCGTATTGCGCCCCTTGACATCAGTGAACGTGAGTGTGAGCGTGGGGTTTTCAAGGAGCTTCAGCGTGGAGACGACGCCGGCGGCGCGCAGCGTGGGGCGTAGAAGCGCTGTCGCCTCGCGTCCGGCGACGAGAGACTCCTGCGGCAGCGCAACGCACAAGTTGAGCGAATACGTTTCCGGCGCGTGGTCGAACTCTATCGCCGAAGCGAGGCGCCCCGCGCCGACGATGGCCGTCTTGCGCCCGGCGGATTTCTTGTCCGCCGCGAACGGCACCGACACCTCGCCGCTCTCGTCCGCGTTGAACACCGTGCCGTCGAGCCAGACCTTCGCGCCCTTCACGATCCTGCCGTCCTCATCCAGCGCGGCGAAGACGTGCCCCGCCGCGTCGCGCCGTTCCGTGGCGCGGAGGCGTCCCTTGCGCACCATCGCACGGCTCGAGACGCCGTTCCCGGAGCATTCAACCACGTAGAGGCCGGGTCCGGCCAGCTCCGGAAACGCCAGCGTCTCTCGGTGGCGCAGGATGGCGGGCTTCGTCGCGAAGTCGAGGAAGCGCTCCACAGTGGGCACGGCACAGTCAAGGTCGATGTCGCTCGAAACCTCTCCCTTCGCCTCGCGGCATGCCGCCGCAGCGTCAAGCTCGTAGATGGCTATGCGCAGCTTCTGGACGTTCTTCACGTCAAGCGCGAGCAACACGTCGTCCTTCGCGGAAAACACTTTCTTGTTAGACCTCGCCCAGTTCAATTCCACGCGCTCCTGAATCCGCTTGAACTCTTCGGCGGAGAAGATGCGCGTGTTGACGTCGGCCGCGGGCTTTCCCGAAAGCAGCTCCGCCTCGGAGACCGTCTTCGCTAGGAAGTCCTTCTCCACGAGTTCGGAGAACGCCTTCATGTCATCGACGGCGAGCGCGGCGAGATAGTCTATAACAAGCGCGTCTGCGCGGTCGGCGTGTCGATAAATGATGAGGCCGTGATCGGGCTTTACGTCCCTCAAGTACTCGAGGAAAAGATCCTTGTGGGAGAGGTCGCCGACGCTGCGGTAGAACTCGAGGAGTTCGCGTTCGGCGGAGATGCGCTTCTGCTTGAGCGCAGGGGCGAGGGTTTTGGCAAAGTCGAGGCGGCGCCTGAGAAGCGCTTCGTACGCCTTGAGGTCGTTGTGGTCGTCGTCCGCGCCGGGCGCAAGCTTCTTGAGGACGACGTCGGCGAAGACAGCCGAGGATGCTACGTCCTTCGCGGTTCCCTTCGTGGCGCGGGCCACTTCGGCAAGCTGGTCTAGCGTGAGATCCTTGAACACCCCAAATCCCTTGAAAAAGTCGTTCTTGTCGCCGTCCGTGAGATACTGCAGCAGGCACTTAGTGAGGCCGGGAGTGTCGGGGAGGTATGCGTTACTGCCCAGCAGGAACGACGCGTCGGTGCGCTTAAGGGCCTTTGCATCGTCGCGCAGGGCGATGGAGACGAATCCGTCTTCAAGATCGTGGTAGGTGTAGCCGTACTTCTCCTTGTTCGCGAAGGCGGCGAACGAGACATCTTTGTCCTTCAGCTTGGAGGGATAGGAGTTGGGCTTGAGTTCTACTTCGCGCTCGGGCAGGCCTTCCCAGATGTGGAGGAAGTTCAGGTGCTGCGGTATGAAGAACGCCTGGCACTTGCCGCGGTCCCAGTCGAGAAAGTCCTGGCGGAAGGCGAACGCGAGTCGCCTATTGCCGCCGAAGGACTCCGGCCATTTCTGGTTAAGCTTTTTGGAGTCATCGAGACGACCTTCCGTTTGCGCGTTCAGGATGGAATACGCATACCATGCGTCGGTGCCTGGACGCAGCGTCTCGATGAGCGCCGTGCGGTTTGTGGAAAACGCGTACCGCTCCGCGAACTTCACGTCCGCGAGCCCAGCGAGATCGACGGCATCCGATGAAAACGTCGCCGCCATGGCAACCGCTGTCGCCACCCTGAACATCATCTGTCTGACCATTGCCATCTCCTTATACATTTCGCAGAAACAACGCGGATATTATACAACAAACATTCCGCAAGGGCAACATCGAACACTCTGACGCTGGCGCAAACGCGTACTTTATGGTAAAATACGCGCCATGAGCTACCAGATGATGGACTTGAAAAGCGCGGCCGCGCACCTCCACATGAAGGAGAACGACCTACGGCATTTCGCGCAGCGGGAAGAAGTCCCCAGCGTAAAACGCGGGGACTCGTACTTCTTCGAGCATCGTCTGCTTGACGAATGGGCGCAGCGCAGGATGATGGAGATTTCCGAAAAGCAGCTCACCGGCGAACACCGTCTCGCCATGGCCGAACGGCGCCAGACGGACGGACACGACCTGCATGTGGCGGACTTGCTCACGCCTGCAGTCATCGCCCCATCCCTCACGTCAAAGACGCGCGCCGGCGTGTTGCGCGACATGACGGACTTCGCGGACGGCACGGGACTTCTCTACGACCCGGAGACTCTTTTCGCCGAACTCCAGGCGCGCGAGGAAGTCGCCTCCACTGCGGCCGGCGGCGGCGTCGCGTTTCTGCATCCGAGATACCACGACCCGTATCTCTTCCAGGAGACTTTCCTCGCCCTCGGACGCACGGTGCGTCCCGTATTCTTCGGCGCACAGGACGGTTCTGGCACCGACATCTTCTTCCTGATCTGCTGCACGGACCACGCGCTGCACCTGCACATACTCGCACGGCTATGCCTGCTCGCGCACGGCACGGCCCTTCTGCAGGAAATAAGAGAGGCCCCGGATGCCGAGGCCATCTGCGCCGCCATAAAAAAGGCGGAAGACGAGTTCATCAGCAGCCACGGCCGCTGACGGCATCAGCCCGGAAGACGCAAACCACCATCCACCATGATCGTCGTGCCGGTGATGTATCGGCCAGCTTCGGAAGCAAGCAGCAGCGCTGCGCCGGCGGCGTCCTCTGGACGCCCGGTATCGTGCATCGGAATGGCGTTCATCACCTTCTCGCGGTAAACCGGATTGCTCAACGCGGCCGCGTTGCGGTCCGTGGCGAACGCGCCGGGGCAGAGGTTGTTCACGGTAATGCCTTCTCTCGCGACCTGACGCGCGATGTTGCGCACGAGGTTCTCAAGCGCGGACTTCGTCGCCGCGTATGCGCACATCTCGGGATGCGGACGCTGCTCCTGGACGCTGCCAACCACGATGAGGCGTCCCCATCCCTGTTCCTTCATCTTCGGATAGGCAAGCTGGAACATGCGCAACGTGGCGTGGAAGTTCACCTCCATTTCGTGGTGCGCCTCCTCCGCGTCGAACTCTGACCAGTGTATGTTCTTCTGTATCGATGCACATGCAACAAGGATGTCCGGCATTGCGTCCATCTCGGCAAGACGCGCGAACATTGCCTCTACTGCGGCAGGATCGCCAAGGTCGCCCGTAATTGCGTCGCACGCCGGATTGAACGAGCGCGCCTCAGCAAGGCTCGCCTCAAGCGGTGCGCTCGGCTTCACGCCATGTACGATCACGCGCGCTCCGTATTCCGCAAACGCCGCGGCGATCGCGCGTCCGATGCCGCGCGCGCTTCCCGTAACGAATGCCTTCTTGCCGGTAAGGTCGAATTTCTCTTTCAACATGTCATGTACCCTTTCTGTTAGTGCTGGAGTTCCTTGATAGCCGCCGCCACGTTCGCGAAGAGCGTCGGAAGCTTGTCGCAAGGAGTTGTGGAGAAAGCGAGGCGGATGAGCCCAGAAAGCACTATCGTGCCGGTGGAGTACTTCGAGATGAGCAGGCGACGCACGGACTCCGCATCGACGCCCTTCGGCTTCACGCACATGAAGTATCCGCTGTTGAACGGCATTGGCTCGAACTGGTCTCGCCATTCGGGATGAGTTTTCAGCAGACAGCGGATTATCCTGTATCGCTTCTTGAGCACGGCGTACTTCTCGCGCTTCTGCTTCACGTATGCCGGATCGGAATAGGCGTTCAGCGCCATGTGCTGCCCGATTGACGAGCCATTGGAGATTCCGCTTCTCACGTTTCCGGCAGCCTTTGCCGCAAGCGCCTTGAGCTGTTCTTCCTTCGCACCCTTCCACGCGAACGAGATGAATCCAACGCGCAGCCCCCACACGTAGTCCTCCTTAGTGGTGCCGTCCAGCTTGACGGCGAGGACGTTCCTGTGCAGATCCGCGAATTCCGCGAACATGGAATCGGCGTGTACGCCCTTTTCGTAAACAAGGCCGAAGTACGCATCATCAATCACGACAACGATCTTCTTTCCGCGCTCTGCAACGGACTTGACGGCGGATACGATCTTCTTTGCATCCTCCATTGTGGCCGTGTATCCCGTGGGGTTGTTAGGAAAGTTTAGGACAAGAATCTTCTTCGTTCCCGGCGCGGAGAGGGCGCGCTTCATCGCCGCCGCGTCAAACGCACCTGCGCGGAACATGTTGAACGTTGTGAGCTTCGCACCGCAAGTATCCTCAAAGATCAGGGAGTAGTTGTCCCAATAGAGATTCGGCGCAACAACCTCGTCGCCAGGTCCGGCGAAAAGCTCGCCAGCGATTCGCAGACCGTGCGTGAGCGCATTCGTAACGACTGGCAGGGAATACTTCTTTCCGCGCAGGGACGGATTTTTCTTCACCTGCATCTTCTTCCACTCCTCGCGTAACGGCATGAGACCGAAACTGCCTGCGTAGAGAAAAGCCTTCCTGTCAAGCTTGGTCTGTCCGGCGAAGCAGTCCATCACGAGCGGTGATCCGTCCTCCTCGAAGGCCATTCCAATCGTCGCGTTGATGGCGCACGTCTTCGCCTCCGCGCCCTGTCCAAGAATCCCCCCGTAGGGGAAATACATCCTGCGGCCAGTTGGGGACAGCATTTCCGCCATCGATCCCAAGGTCGTATTCAACTGTTCTGCCAATGCGTTCATGGGAAATTAGTATATCACAATTTCTTTTATTTGTGCGGGGGAAAAACATCCTTGCGGCGAGCGACGGGCGTGACCACGAGCTCCTTCAGCTCGCCGTCAACGATACGCCCCTCCACCGTCGTGTTCTTCGGCGCGTTGAGCTTGAAGTCGCAGTTCCACTCCTTCGGCCACGCGGGCAGGAGGAAGATCTTGTCGCCCTCGTACTGCAGAAGCATCGACTGGATCGTGTTCTGGAACACGCCGCCCTCGTCCTGGTCGGGACGCCAGTTGTAGTTCGGGCCCCAGTACGCCGGCCAGCGGTATTCGGACGGCCTGTACGCGCGCTCGGCGATGTTCTCCTCGTTGCAGGCAATCGTCCGGCCAAGCGTGGGCGTGTTCTTGAACACGCGGTCAACTATGTGCTCGCGCGCCTCCTCCGCCATGCCGAGATACGCCGCGTTCAGCTCGTCCTGCGCCCAGCCGAAATAGAGCTTGTGGAAGCGTCCTTCCGTGTACGTGCGCCGGCCGATCTCCGCGTTCGGCTTCTCGAACGAGCTGAGGCGGAACGGGAACACGCAGTAGAGCTCCGGCGTCTCGACGTTGCCGTGGCGCTTGTATATCTCCGCCGGCGCGAACACGACGCCGCCGTTCTCGAGCGTGCGCGTGGGCAGCTCCGGCAGGCGCGCGCGGATCTTCGCGAAGAACGCGCGGTCGTCCGCCGAGACCACGCCATCGGGCATCGCGAGGAGGAGGTCCGTGACGCGGGTGAGGCCCGCCACCTCGGTCATCGGGTTCGTGCAGTCCTGCCATGTCTCGACTGCCTGCGCGGGGTACATGTGGTAGCGGCCCTTCGCGTCCAGCTTGAAGTGTCCGTCGAAGTAGCGCACGTACTCGCGGATGGACGGCAGCGCGTTCTTCTTGAACCATGCGTCGTCGCGCGTGTGCTGCCAGCGCATGATGGCCATGAGCGAGAGCTCCAGCTGGCCGACCCAGACGTACTTGTGGCAGGGATGGTACTGGTGCTTGTCCTTGCGGTACTTCCACTCGCATTCCGGACCGTAGCAGCCCATGAAGTGGTCGCCCCACGGCTGCATGCACTCGGGGAAGTACGCGCCGTCGTGTCCGAAATACTTCTTCGTGCGCTTCTTGAAGAACTCCAGCTTCCCGAAGTACATGTCGAAGAGCGCGTCGGTGCCGTCGATGTCGCCGGCGGCGAACATCGGGTAGTACGGCAGGCGCGTGTTCTGCCACCAGTAGCCGTTGCCCCAGCGGCGGTAGTCGGGATCGCCCCTGTGGGAGATCGTAAAGAGCGTGCCGTTGAAGCGGATCGGGAGGCGTCCGCGCGACGCGCACGCTGTGAGGTAGCGCTGCGCGGCGTAGGCGGTCGTGATCGCCGCGCACTCGTCGGCAAGCGGGATGAAGGGACGCCCCAGTTCCTTCTTCTCGCTCTTGCCGTTCACGACGATTTCCGCCGTGCCGTACTTCGAAACGCTCACCTCAAGCGTCGTCTCGCGTCCTGCCGCGATCTTAGAGGAGTGGTGCATCTGCACCGAACCGAAAATCGCGCGCGGGCGCCCGAGATAGACATCGACGATGAAGCCGTCGCTTCCGCCGGGCGTCATGTTGTCGAGAAGCCGTTGCGGTTTTTCAAGATGGTCCGTCGTGAATTTGCACGTGAAGCGGAAGGCATGGCCAACGGGCATCTTACCCGTTGCAATCACGTCCCTCGCCTTCGGAGCGCCCGAATACACCGCCTTCCCATCGAACGCCACTTCGGCGGACGCGAACGTGCCGAGAAACTTGTTGCCGCCCTTGGAATCCACGCCGAAGCTGAGTGGCAGCTTGCTGTTGGTGGGGAAATCGTAGAGCTTGGGCGGCGCATCTTTTGCGGCGGGGGCCGGCGTGACAGCGATATGGCTGCGGTTCCAGAACGCGCGCCACCAGGCGATGTGCGCCGCGCGTTTCGCCTCCTCGCCGTCGATGTTCCAGCCGTCGCGGTCGAGCATTTCGTTCGTGCGGCGCAGCCATTCAGCCGCGTCCTTGCACGGGTGATAGCACGTGATCGCGGTGAAGAAGAAGGTACGTGAAGGTACGTCGGATGACAACAAGCGTACAACATCAAGGTCGCCGTCTTGCTGTCGTACGCTTGCTTTCTTCACCACGATCTTTCTCGTCACGCCACCGAACGCGCGGTCTGAAAGCAGATCCGGCTTGCCGAGACCGCCCGTCGCCTGGTAGTAGTCATACACCTTCATCAGGTCGGCAACCGTCTCGTTGCGGTTCACGTGGCACCAACCGCCCTGCACAAGACGGTCGGCGCTGATGGTGAACTTCTTCTTGCTCAGGACTCTCCCGAAAGGACCACCCTCGCAGAACCTGTTGCCGAGCTCATACTCGCCGACGCCGAACTCTTTCGACCCTCCGGGGTAGAGACGCCAGTTGACCACCTTCGCCTCGACATCCGGCGGGCCCTTCACGTCGCACACGACAATTGAATCTGTTCCGTGCTGTACGCGGTAGCGTACAGTCACATCCCTTCCGCCGCTCTTCCACGTGGCCTCAAACTCGCCACGCTCCATTGAGAGCTCCTGCCTATACGTGCCCGCGTCAACTGGCGACTTCGTCTCGTAGTCGATCGCGCCGGTCTTGACGTGGCGTCCGCCCTCGTTCCACGAATCAGAGTTCTGCAGCACGGTGTGCAGCGTGCCGGCGGCGTCCAGCCACGCCGTGGCGCCCACCTCGCCGTTGCCGAGCACCATAATGCCCTTCTCGTCTTTGGCCGGCGTGTCGAAAACAACAGGTGCTGGCGCGTACGAGAGCGCTGCGGCCGCGAAACCTACGGATGAAATCAGTATTTTAGCTTTCATGTTTTGTCCTAGTACTTTTTTATTTACGATAGCGGTGCGAAGATGATACGCGTGTGATTTCGCCGCCAGCCGACTCGATTTTGAGTCGCATGTAGGCATCCCAACGCACGGCATCAAGCGTGCCATCTGCAAGTGCCGCCTTGACGGCGCAACCGGGCTCCGTATCATGGCGACAGTCCGAAAACCGGCACTGACCGATTAGGTTTTCAATGTCCGAAAATGTATCAGAAAGTCCGGCGTCCGCATCCCAAAGCCCGAGTTCGCGCATTCCGGGAGTGTCGATTACGAGGGTACCGGACGAGAGACGCACAAGCTCGCGTTCGGTCGTGGTGTGGCGTCCCTTTGAATCCCATTCGCGTATCTCCAGCGTCGGCATCAGCTCTTCGCCGGCGAGGGCGTTAACAAGCGACGACTTCCCCACGCCGGACGACCCGATGAACGCGAGCGTGCGACGCGGCTGGACGTACGGCGCGAGCTTGTCGAGTCCCACGCCCGTGAGCGATGAAATGGCAACTACTTCCGCGCCACCCGAGTGCGCCCGCGCCTGCGCGAGGTATTCCGCGAGCTCTTGCTCGTCCACGAGGTCGCTTTTCGTAAGCACCACCACCACGGGCGCGCCGGACGCCGCCCCTGCGGCTAGGAAGCGTTCGAGACGGCGCACGGAGAAGTTCTGGTTGAGGCTCATCAGAAAGAAGAGCGTGTCGAAGTTGACGGCAATCGTCTGCGCCTGACGGCGTTTTGACGAAGGGTCGAGACGCTCGAAACGCGATTTCCTCGGCAGCGTGGCGACGATGCGCCCTTCTCCGTGCGGATTCCACTTGAGCGCCACGAAGTCGCCCGTCGTGGGAGGGATTGCATCGGGACGGTTGTGGTACGCGCCCGCTTTCTTGCGTGCGATGCACTCGCCCTCGTCGCACACGACGCGGTAGTAGTCGCCGTACGCGGCCACTACGCGCGCGGGAACCGCGCCCGGAATCGCGAGTGGTCCTCCATCGTATCCGTAGTCGGCAATCACGGCGTCAGACGGCGCACATCGCCGTTGCGACCACGTCCACGCCAGTGTCGCATGCGTTCTCAATCACGAGATCGCCGATCTTCTTCGGCGGCAACACCGTGGTATTCGCAAGCAGGTTCGTCACCTCGGCGATCTTGCCCTTCGGGATGGCGGTGCGCGTCTTGACGGGCAGCGGACGCCGCGTTCCGGCGACGCGCACAAGACCAGTCACCATGCGCATGGGGTTCGTCATCTCCGCGATGCCGTACGCCTCGCCACGCGGACACGTATGGCCCGTCACCTTCACGGCGCCGTCAGCGCCGCGCTCCACCGTAAGTTCACAGCCTTTCGGGCAGTTAATGCAGATCAGTTGCATACTTTGCAGCACTCCTTCCAGCAATTTCAGAATCGCGGCTCACCCAATCCACGAGGTCGTACACGCGCACGACGTTGCCGCCGGCGAAGATGCCAGGCACGCTCGTGGCCATTGAAGCATCGACCTTCGGTCCGCGCGTCTTGGGATCCATCTCCACTCCGGCCGCCTTGGTCAGTTCGTTCTCGGGGATGAGTCCGCACGAGAGAAGCAGCGTGTCGCAGTCGAAATGCATTTCGGTGCCGGGAATCGGCTTCAGGTTGTCGTCCACCTGGCTCACCTTCACGCCCGTCACGTGCTCGCGGCCCTCGACGTCCGTGACCGTGTGCGAGAGCAGGAGCGGGATGTCGTAGTCCTGCAGACACTGCACCACGTTTCGCATGAGGCCCGAGCTCTTCTTCATGATCTCGATGCAGGCGAGCACCTTCGCGCCCTGGAACGTGAGGCGTCGCGCCATGATGAGGCCGATGTCGCCGGAGCCGAGGATCACCACGCGCTTGCCCGGCATGATGCCGTCCATGTTCACGAGACGCTGCACGGTGCCGGCCGTGTAAACGCCCGCCGGACGCGTGCCCGGAGTCATTAGCGCACCACGCGGACGCTCCCTGCACCCCATCGCAAGCACCACTGACTTCGTCTTGACTTCCTGCATTCCGTAACGACGGCTCATAGTGGTAATGGTGTGCGTCGCACCGGGCGCGATTTCCATCACCATCGTGCCGCAGCGAATCGGAATCTTCTTCGCACGCGCGTCGTCGATGAAGCGCTGCGCGTATTCGGGGCCAGTCAACTCTTCCTTGAAGCGGTGGAGGCCGAAGCCGTTGTGGATGCACTGCTGGAGGATGCCGCCGGGCGCATCGTCGCGCTCCAGCACCAGCACCTTCTCCGCGCCCGCGTCACGGGCGGCAATCGCGGCGGCAAGTCCCGCAGGACCAGCGCCAATCACGGTCACGTCCCAAGTGCCTTCGCCAGTCGTCGCGGCTGCGGCGGCTTCACGCAGTTCCGCAGGCGCGGTCTTGCGCGAGGCAAGGAACGCATCTGGGCGAAGCCCGAGTTCTTCGCCAAGTATCTCGATGAGCTTCGGGGTGCAGAACCCGCCCTGGCAACGCCCCATGCCGCTGCGGGTGCGGCGCTTGATGCCGTCCAGCGTGCGCGCACCTACACGACAGCGGATCGCGGCGCGTATCTCACCCTCTGAAATCGATTCGCACCTGCATATCACGCGGCCGAACGCCGGATCCTTCTGGATGAGCGCCGCAAGGTCGGCCTTGTCCATTTTGCGCGTCTCAGGCCACTCGCTCACGTCGAGAGAGATTTCCGTCGCCGCCTTGCGCGTGGCGTCCAGCTTCCCGGCGACGCGCTCCGCGAGCCATGCACCAATTGCGGGGGCGCTCGTGAGACCGGGCGACTCCACGCCGAGCGCGTTGAAGAAGCCAGGTGCGTCCGGTGCTTCACCTAGAACGAAGTCGCTCACGGTGGTTTCGTGTGCGCGGAGTCCGCTGAACTCGGTGATAACCTTGTTGAGCGGCAGACCGGGATACGTGCGACGTGCGCCGGCCTTGACCTTCTCAAGACCCTCGTAGGTCGTCGCCTTGTCCTCCTTGTCGGGGATGTCCTCGGCCGTCGGGCCCACGATCACCGTACCGTCAACAGTGGGCGAAACAAGGATGCCCTTGCCCATCTTCGAAGGCACCTGGAACATCGTCGCGGAGAAGCTTGCCTCCTCGTCGCGGTCAAGCATGAGGTACTCGCCACGTCGCGCCTGTATGTTGTACTTCGTGGCGCTCACGAGGTTGTTGAGTTCGTCCGAGTGGATGCCGGCGCAGTTGATCAGCGTCTTCGCCGTGAAAACGCGGCCGTCCTCGCACGTCACGCGCCAGACGTCGTCCGTCCGTTCGAGCGCCGTCACGCGCACGTCGAAGATGAACGAGACGCCGTTCGCGGCGGCGTTCTCTGCGGCGCGGAAGGTCAGCTCGTACGGACAGCAAATGCCGCCGGTCGGCGCCCACAGCGCGGCAACGGCCTCGGGCGAAACGTTCGGTTCGCGCTTTCGCAGCTCTTCCTGCCCGATTATCTCCACCGGCACGCCGTTCTTCTCCGCTTTCGCCACGAGGTCCTCAAGTCCCTTGACCTCCTCGTCGTTGAAGGCAAGCACGAGCGAGCCGTTCCGCTTGAACGGCACCTTCAGCTCCTTGCAGGCGTTCTCGAACATCTTGTTGCCGAGGACGTTGAACTTCGCCTTGTTCGTGCCGGGTTTCGCGTCAAAACCGGCGTGTACGATGGCGCTGTTTGCCTTGGACGCGCCTTCCGCAACGTCCGATCCGGCCTCCAGCACCGTCACCTTCAGATTCCAGCGACTCAGCTCGCGGGCGGTCATACAGCCCACTACGCCTGCGCCAATCACTATTACGTCATCCATGAACGTTCCTTCTTTTTGAAATGAAATTGCGGATATTAAACCAAAAATCTCATGCGATGTCCATATCTGATTTTCCCTACTGTCATTTTCCAGACCTGATTTCGTAGAGCTTTGCGCCGATTTCGCGGACTGCCGCGATCGTATCCCAGTACGGCGTGTCGCACACGTCCGTCCAGCCCACCTGCATGTTCTCGCCGTCGAAACGGCCGGACGTGGCCTGGTCGGAGAACTGGTGCCAATGCACGCCCACGATCTGCGGATGCTCAAGCGACGTGCGCACGTACTCCTTGTACGTCTCGGCGCGGTGCTTCTGGTCGCGCAGGAGAATCAACCCCGGACAAAACGGCCCGCGGTCGAGCGCACCGAAATGGAACTCGCCGATCATCACCGGCGCGTCAATCCCCTCCGGCAGCTTGAAGCCGCTCATCTCCTTGCGATAGACGTTGTAGCTCAGCACGTCGCAATACTTCGCCGCCGCCTTTACCGTGAACGCCGGCGCACTGCCCGCCCAGCGACAGCCAAGATACAGCTTGCCGGGGTTCGCGCGCTTCAGCTCCTCGCGGATGATGCGGAAATAGTTCTCGGCGATCTCGGACGAGAACGCCTCGAGGTCGGCCTTCGCGCCCTTGAACGACTTCGGCTCCTTCGTCACACGCAGGAAATCGTCCCAGTCCTTGTACGACATTCCCCATGCGGCGTTGAGCTTCGCGACCGTGCCGTACTTCGCCTTGAGCCTGTCGCGGAACACGGCCTTGCACGGCTGGTTGGCGGGCGACTTCAACGTGGAAACGCCAAACGAATGCGCCGCGCCCCAGTGGTGCTCATTGTCGACGAAGAAGCCGAAGCACCAGGGGTCGTCGATCTCGGCCTTGTACACCTCCGTCATGCGACGCGCCTCGGCGCGGAACGACGGGTCGAACGGATCGCAGAACTCCCACCAGCCGCCCTTGTGTCCGGCAATCGGACGCGCGTGGATCTCGAAGCGCTCCGTGTAGGGCGTGCGGTCCATGAGGCAGATGCGCTTGTCGGACGAGTTGGCGATCGTGTTGCAGCTCCAGCTCCGCAGACGACGGTGCGCGAGATCGGCCCACGTCTCGAACCATTTCTCGCCGTACTTCCGACGGATGTTCGCGGCGGAGAAGTCGTACACCTTGTCGATGCCGCGCTTGCCGTAGTAGGGCCAGAGCAGTTCGTCGCGCGTCTCGTAGAACATACCGAATACGGGATCGTCGCGCTTCGGCAGCTCTGCGAACCAGCCGGAACGGTCTCCGGCGGGCGTCGCGAGCGGCGTCATCGCGCTCGACGGCAGTACGCGCACCGGGCCGTGGCTCCACCAGAGGTGTCCGTCGGGATCGACGATCCACCACTTGCCGTTCCACTTCGTCGTGGAGAAGCCGCCTGTCTTCGGCAGCTGCGGACCGTCCGCCCAGCCGCCCCACTTGTCCCAGCCCTTCGGACCCGGATGCGCGGCGAGGTCCTTCTCCTCCTTCGCGCGCTGGCGGGCGAAGTCGGCGTCCGAATGGACCTTGTCCGGCCAGTCCTTGTGGCAGAACTGCCCGTACTTGTCGAGGAACGGGAAGAACTCCTTCTCTGAAAGTTTCGTCCACGCCTGCGCGGTTCCAGTCGCCTGCGGCTTCGCCTCTTTCTTCGCGACGATGCGCTTCACGCTCCACGTGTGCGGCAGCTTCGGCTGGTTGATGTACACCGCCACCTGTACGACGTCCTTCGGATCAAGCTGTCCGATTCCGGACTGCGGCGCTGACTTGCGGGACTTGTACATCTCGTACGGCACGCCCGCCGCATACGGGAGCGCCCAGACGCGGAGCGGCTTCAGCCGCTCGGCGATTGCGTTGAGATTCGAATAGGACGAATTCATGTTTGTGCCCAGCACGGCGTGTGCCTCGTTTCTGATCGGAAGCTTGTACACCATGCTGCCTTTTTGCTTCCCCGGATCGCCGCCGGGATTGAGGAGCCGCAACGTGTACTTCCCGTTGATGCCGCCGTTCACGAACTCCACCTCGATGCGACCGTAGCGGGAGAGGTCCCATTTGCCGGCGATGCAGATGCCGGGATAGGAATCGGAAGGATTCGTCTTCACGGTCAGCAACCCGTTGGAGAGCGAAAACACCGCACCGTCCTGCGCGGAGATTCGCGACGCGTCGGCGGACACCGCGTCGAACAGGACAATGTCGCCGGATTTGGGAACGGCCACCGTTCTCACCTCGGCCTTCAGGAGATTGCGGCCAAGTTCGCGTCCGCCGTCCTGCGAATAGATGCCGTTGCAGAGCGAATAGCCGAACTCGCAGCAGAGGCTCGCCCAGCAGTTCGGCTGCGCCTCGACCCACTGCCGCGACGTCGCCAGCCCGGCCGCGCGGTCTTTTTCCATTTTGACTGAATAGCCCGTTCCCGCCTTGATGTCGTTCTTCCCGTCGTATGCAAGCGCACCGCCCTTAGACGTCTCAGCCCAGTTGCGGCGGAATGCGTTGATGTGCGCGTTGTGCCATTGGCTCAACGACCCGAACGTGAACGCGCAGTCCTGCTCGGGACAGCGTGGATAGCTTCTCACGTGCGGAGAATGAAGGTCGAAGAACACGATCTTCTTCCCGTGCGATTCGCGTACAAGCAGCTCCTTGAACGCCCGCACGGACGTATAGATGCCCGCAACGTAGTCGCGGTTGTGGTCGTGCGGACGCCGGTTCTTCCCCTGGTCGCCATCCTCCACGCCGTCCTTGTCCATGAACGGCACGAACACGCAGTCGGCGTTGTCGCGGACCCATTCGCCCTCCGGCGAGCCGGAGAGGATTTCGTCGATGATTCCCTCCATGACCGGATTCGCCGTCGTCTCGCAGGCGTGGTGGCGGGCGGTGTATGCAAAAAGCCACTTCGCCTTTCCCTTCCGACACGGGATGCGCAGCAGCTCCGTGTCGCGGCGGCCGCTCTGCGACTTGCAGAGCACGTCGAACTTCACGCCGTCTTTCCCGCGCCAGCGAACGCTAGCCGCATCCCAGTCCTTCTGCAAATACGGAATCGACGTTGCGAAGCGCGTCTCGGTCTCGTCCGCCGCAAAGGTGTAGTCGAACGCGTTCTTCGGTTCATGCCGTTTACCGTCCTCATTCAACCACCTCCACGTTTTCCCGCCGTCCCGGCTGATCGCTGGGCCGAGAGAGGCAAGGTAGTCGTATCCGTTCTTCGGGAACTGGAAATGGAGACGCCGCCCCGCCGCACCGGAAAGAGTGAAGTCCCAGTAGAACCAGTTACCCTTTGTGTCGCGCAGGTCGGGCCGCAGCACAACGACGTTCGCCGCCTCGTCGATCTTATCGACCTTGACGTTTCCGCCTGGATAGTCCGACCGGATTTCAATCGCCGCATACGCGACGCCAACCACCGCCACCACGGCGGCTGCAAAGCATGTACGGAAACTCCTCGTTATCATAAACCTTTCCTTTCTTGCGTCATACCATACCGCAATCGACATGGCCGATTTCAATTGGACATGTCGAGTTCAATCCGGTCGCCGGCGATGCTGAGGCCCTTCGCCGTGGCTTTCACCTCGCCGCGTACGGGCACGCGGTAACGGTAGCCCTGGAATAGAAAGTCTATGCC
Source organism: uncultured bacterium (assembly GCA_902779865.1). Lineage (GTDB taxonomy): Bacteria > Verrucomicrobiota > Kiritimatiellia > RFP12 > UBA1067 > RUG572. Next base: position 12,825 of record CACZDG010000012.1, on the reverse strand, counting down.
GCCGTTCCTGATTGAAATGTTCTTGCGGAACCCTGCCTCGTATTCGGCGTCAAGCGCCCCTGCTCCAGAAACTATAATGCGCCCTTCCTCGAACCGCACCGTTGCCGCCTTGCCGTCCACGCGCTTCGCCGTCACGACGAGCGCGTCGCCGTCCGCAGCCGTCTCGATGGACGCGAACTCGCCGTCGAACGACATGACGCCGGAGACGCCCTTGCCCCTGAACATCCACTGATCCACCACAGGTGGCGTGAAATAGAGCGCCTGCCAACCGGTGCAAACCTTGTCGAGGAACGGCTCCTCGAAATCGTCGCACATCTTATGGATGTCGCGGAAGACCAGGCGCTTGCCGTCCAGGATGAGGTTGGCGCGGTAGAAGCGGCTGTTGTACCACACGCTCTTGCGGCCGCATCCGGACCAGTCCTCGAGCGCGATCTGCGTCTGCGGGCAGTTCGCCTTGTGCGCGGCCTTGAACGCGCGCGCCGTCTCGCACATCTTCTCGACGACGATGCGCCCCGCCGCCGCTTCCTTCGCGATCTTCGCGCATTGCATCGGCCAGCCGCGCGAGATGCTTTTCCAGCCAAACGAGTTCTCCTGCCCCGCCTGCATGTAGGAAAGGTTCATCAGCCCCTTCGGCTCGGTATAGACGCGGAAGTACCAGTCCACGATCTCCGGCTCGTATCCGCCGACCCACACAGGCTCCATCGTGGGGCAGCCGGCGCCGCGTATGCTGGTGAAGCCGGCGTACAGCTGCCTCGGCTTGCCGTAGTTGTAGATGGGGTCGGGCGTGAGCATCTTGAACACGGGCGACTTCACGGCGTTCTTCATGTCGACGGCGGCGGAGAGCATGTTCTTCTTCGAGGGGTAGTACGCGCCGTTCGAGTAGCCGCCGCGCAGGCCGTAGGCGTCCGTGTTGTCCTGCTCGCGGCAGATGCAGAAGCCGTCGACGCCGTACGTCTTCTCCATGTAGTCCATCGACCAGGCGTCGAGGAGCCATGAGCCGACGCTCTTGGGGTAGTACCCGAAATCAGCCTTGAACCGCTTAAACGCCGCGTCGATGATGGCCTTGCGTCCGGCATGGTCGTACGCCATCAGGAAGCCGGGGTTGATGTGCCAGTCCCAATCCCAGTTCTTGTGCGCGCCCTTGGGCTTCCACGGCAGACCCGCCGCCTCGTTGAGCGGACGCGACATCTCGAACCAGAGTCCGAATTCGGTCTTCGCCTTGTCGCTCTTCAGCGCCTCGGCCATCATTTCGGGATCGACGAGCGCGTCGTATTGGAGGAGGATCGTGTTCTTGAACCCGTACTTGAGGTTCAAGGCGACCTCCTCGCGCACCGCGTTGATCATATCCGCACGCGGCGGACGCGGATCCGCCGACCGCACGAAATTCACTATGTTCAGCACCTTACGCACCGGCGCGACACCCGGCTGTTGCGTCCCGTCCGCAGCCGCCAATATGGCGGTCTGACCAAAGGCCGCCACCATAACTGCCGCAAACACGCTGGCCGTCAACCGTTTCATTTCACAAGAAGCACATACTTTCACTTGCTTTTTTCTCCTTCCTTCTCACGCCATCTCCTGTGCGCCCACAGATACTGTTCGGGGTAGGCGCGTATCGCCTCGCCAAGGCGATCGTTAAGAAGCTGAGTCGCCACCGCTCGGTCTGCGTCCTTCTCGAAGCGGATTGGCTTGCCGCCAACGAGGCGGTAACGGTAGGGAGCCACGCGCACGAACGAGCCAACCACCACCGGGTACCCCGTGCGTATGGCGAGTCGCGCTGCGGAGGTGAACGTCTTTGCGGGACGGCCCAGGAAAGTAAGAAGCTGCCCCTTTGACGTATGCTGATCCATAAGTATCGTCATCGCCGCGCGATCCTCCACCCACTTGCGCATTATATCTGGAGTGAATCCGTGATTTTTGTCGATGATCGTCACCGGGCCGCGGAAATGGTGGTTCTTCATCCAGTTGGCGACGAACTTGTTGTTCATCACGCGAGCGATCGCTATCATGGGGCGCGCGAACGACAGCAGATTCGTCGCCGCCTCCCACACGCCGTGGTGGGCGCTTACGAGAATGATTGGCTTGTCTGTCTCATCAAGGAGTAGCTTCACCGCATCCGGGTGCCCTTCCGAAACTTCCAGGTGCTCACGCCAGTTCTCACGCGTGATGACGTGCGGAACGCGCAGCGCCTCGCACACGTGCCCCGCGAGATGGCCCCAGCTCGTGCGCGCGATGCGCAGCGCCTCCTTTGGATCATCTGTGATCTTCGCCTTCAGAATGTTGTCAACTGCGATGCGGCGGCGCTTCGGGAAAAGCCAGAACAAGGCCCGCGCAAACGCGCTGCCCCAGTCATAAGCCTTTCTGTCCAAAAAATTCATGGCTTAAATTATACACTATTCCCATCCTAAGCGCAACGCCGCTGTTTAGATTTAGATTTGACGGAAACAACATCCTGCTTCCCTCGCGCAACTCAAACTTGCCAAAAACATTTATCTCGGACATGACTGCGAGCCTGCCGTCAAGACGAATGTGATAGGCGTGGATTGAATGGAACTTCGCGAGTAATTCCGGCACGTATATGGACGCGGACGAAACTCGCACTCCATACCGGGCAACGAAGCGATGACGTACGCCGCAAGGCAGATAACGGTCGCAAAGCGGATTTTCAATCGCCACCGACAGCCGCATAGTCGATGCCGATCTTGAAGAATTTCGCGGGAGCGGATACATCGATATTGACCAGCTTGGTGATGTCGGCGACCGTACCGGTGATCTTCGTCCCCGATTTCACGATGTCCGCCGGTGAATCGGCCACAAGCACGTACAGGCGTCCACGAACCTTCGTGAGATCCATATTGGTGTCGATCGTGAATTTGTTGCCATGAAGCGCCACCGACACGATCTTCATGTCCTCGGTGTAGTCCGCAAGGTCCAGTCCCAGCAGGAACGCCCCTTCCGCCCGCGCGGCCGTCGTGTCGTTTCCCGGAGTCGCCGCCCATGCCGTGAACGCCGTCTGCATCGCGGTACTCGCGGCATGACCTCCGTTCCAATTCGCGGGCCAGGCCGCGACGGTCAAAACCGCGATGGACTTGCCGCCGTCCGCAAGGACGAGGCTGGAGACGCACGACGCGTCCGGCGATACGACGGAAAGCGAGAGCTTCGCAAGGTCGGTGTCGGAAAAGGAGCCGTCCGTCCGCGTCAGCACCGTGAACGTGCCGACGGCCTGCGAAGGAATCTCGACCGTGATACTATTCCCCGCAAGCGAAACACCCTTCGCCGTAAGGTAGGGTGGGCGCCCCGCGCCCGCCGCGCCAACGACAATCCGCGAACCGCCTTGAAGCGTCAGCGTGCCGCCCATCGTCGCCGTCCCCGTGCCGGACAACGAAAGCGCCGCCCCGGAGTTGACCGTCACGCCGCCCGTACCGATTTTCGAGCCGGACAACAGCGCCAGCGTAGCCGTGTCCGTTACCGTGAACGGATTGCTGCTGTCGGACTGCACATATCCGCATGCGACGGTACCCGTACCCTCGACAAAAACCTTACCCTCGCGGTAGATGCCACCCGTCAATGAAATCGTATGCCCAAGCCCGTCGCGCCCGGTCGTATCGAATCTGAGCGTCGCGACCTCACGGTTACCAATTTTCGCCGAGACGGTGAAATCGGAATCGTCTGCCTTGACAATCGTCGTCGCGGATGTCACGGACGAGAAGTCGAGCGCGTCGCCCGCCCCGGGGACCTCTCCATCGTCCCAGTTCGCCGCAACGGAAAACCGGTTGCCGCCGTTTCCGCCGAGCCACTTGCCGTGGACGCCCCCTGGCGCTGGTGGCTGGGGAGTCTCGATGCGCTTGGAATATGCGAGAGCGTTGTAATCCGTCGTGGTGTCGTAATCCTCGACCTTGTCGAGAACAGTCCATGTTGCGCCACCGTCGTCAGAGGCGGAAAACGTCCAGGAGACAGGCGTGCGGCCGGGCGCATCGTTGGCGGTGTACCAACGGTAGCCGTACACGGCCGTCGGATTCGCGAAGCAGAAGTCCAGCCATACGACAGAGCGAGTTGCCGCTGACTGATTTAGTCCCGCGCGCCAGTCAAGCCACTTGGTAGAGGTATCGCCGTCAACCGCGCATTCCGGGGTTTCGTCAGACCCGAATATGTCCCCGTAGGAATCCTTCGTCGTCGAATCGTAGGCAAGAGTGTATCCAGAAGAAATACGGCTGCCGTTTTCGTCCAAAAGCTGTATCTCGGAAAGCTGCATGCAAAACGTGTCGCTCCTTGGCGCATCCACGGCGAAACGATAGCGCGTGTGGGGAGTGGCGTCGCCCCCCGTCGTCCCGCCGGAGGGATCGTACACAAACCCGCGGTCCTTCGGCGTGATGGTCACGGAATCGTATTTCTTGTAGTTCGGACTCTGGTACTTGTCCCAGAACTCCGTCACCTTCAGGGAGTCGGGCCGCACCTCGATCCATGCCGCGCCGCAAGAGGCATCCGTGGCGCCCATGCAGTCGAAGTACTTTGTCGCGTTGGCGTTGCCGTAGTCGCTGATGCTCGTCGTAATGGTGGCGCTGTAGTTGGATTCCTCTATCTGTCCGGCCACCATGTAGATCGTTCCGTCGCTGTTGGCGGCATCGCCGCGCAGCGGCTTCGTGCGGATGTAGTTGTGCTCGTCGCCGGAGAGCGCGAGATCGACCTTGTGCTTGTCGAACACGTGCCGCCACGTGTCGTAGTTGCCCCGCGACTTGTCGAACGAATCCTTCGAGGCCGCATAGACGAACCAGGGATCGTGCTGGACGACGACGAGATAACGGAAACTCTTCTTGCTCTTTTGCTCCGATACCACCCGGTCAAACCAGTTCGTCTGGTCGCGGAGGACGTTCGTCTTGTCGCCATAGCGCGCCATGCGCGATCCCTTGTGGATCAGCGAGTCGATTCCGACGAAGAGGACGCTGTCGCGCAGGAACCAGTAACAGCCCTCCTGCTCCGTCGTACCGGGTCCGTTCGGCGGGTTGTTCTTCACGGCGAGATACCAGTAGTAGTCGTAGAACGTGCTGCTGCCGGTGTGGTAGTATTCCTTGTTTCCGGGAATCATGGCGAACATGTAGTTCGTGACCGCCGGCGAACCGTTCCACTGCTGCCAGTTGTCGTAGCGCGAGCCGTACTTCACCGCGTCGCCGGAGAAGAGAACGAAGTCGATGCCGCCGGAGGAAGCCGTCCTCGATTCGGCGTCCTGCCGAAGTAGCTCCACCGTATCCATCTTGCCCGGATTGTCGGGATGCGAATGGACGTCGCTCATCCACAGGAAGTTGTAGCTGCCGCTCGTGCCGGCGGTCTTGAACCTCTGGACGCCCGACTGCGTACCTCCCGCCTCGACCCAGTAGATGTACTCCGTGCCGGGGTCGAGCGAGGAGAGCGCCGCCGTGTACTTGTAGTAGCTGACGTCGCTATACCTGAAAGTGACCGGCTTGGAAACGCTTTCGCACGTCGCCTGCAGGGCGGAACCCGGTGCGGACGCCTTGGCGTACCAGAGCGTGCAGGCGTCGCTGTCGGAATGCCAGACGAATCGTGCCTGAGTCGCGTTGTTCTCGCCTGGGCAGCACGAGAGCATGTTGAACGTCGCCGCCTGCGCCGACACGGCGGTAATGGCAATGACACCCGCTATGATTCCTGCAAGTCTAGCCGCTGTATTTGGCATCATTTCCCCCTAATCATTTGCACGGTCTTAATTACATGAGATACGATTGAACTTGGCAGATGTCTCAGGCTTTGCGCATGAGAACGAAGCGGCAAAACCGCCTCCGGGGGCGAGCTTCACCTTGAGGGGGTCACCCGCCTTGACGGTGAACGTGCGGTGGACGTAATGCTCCGCGTTCACGTCCGCGTCCGGCGCATCCTCGAACGCCTCCACCTGCCATTCCCCGTCGCCTAGGAAACCCGTGGGCAGTGCAATCTCCCGCGCGTCCCAGTTCGTGATCGCGCCTAGCCACCACTTCGCACCCTTCCGACGTGCGACCGCGGCATATTTGCCGATCTCGCCCGCAACGCCAACCGTCTCGTCCCACACCGTTGGAACCTTCGTAATGAACGTCGTGCATTCCGGCGCGGTGCGGTACTGCGTCGGCGAGTCGCAGAGCATCTGTACCGGCGCCTCGAAGAGCGGGAAGAGCGCGAGCTGGTGGCAACGCGTGCCGTAGCACGCACTCGGATCACGGCCCTTCACGAATGTCGGCGCGTTAAACGCACGGTTCCGCATTGCACCCGGCGTGTAGTCCATCGCACCCGCAATCATGCGCGTATAGACAAGGTTCACGTCGTTCGAGACAACCACCTTGCGTCCGCCGATGGAGTGTCCGTGCTCAAGGCCATAGACGCCCTCGTAGTTGAGCACATTCGGATATGTGCGACAAAGCCCCGTCGGCTTGTGGATGCCGTGGTACATGATGACGAGTTTCCGCTCCGCCGCGTCCGCCGCCGTTTCTTCGAGAAATCTCTCAAGCAGCTGGTCGTCGCGGTTCATGAAATCCACCTTGAAGCCCTTCGCTCCCATCGCGCCGTAGCGGTCGAACACCCGCAGACGCTTCTCTCTGTCCATCAACTGCGCCCAAGCCGCCCAGAGAATCACATCTACTCCCTTCTCCTTCGCGTACGCTATCACGCCCGGCACATTCACGTCGGCGCGCGGCTTGTCGAGGTCGAGCTTCTCCGCCCAGCCCTCGTCCATGATGATATACGCGATGCCGTTCGCCGCCGCGAAGTTGACGTACTCCTTGTACGTCTCGAAGTTGCAGCCCGTCTTGAGGCCGGGAACGTCCGTGATCTTGAACCCGTGCCACCAGTCCCACGCGACCTGTCCCGGCTTCACCCACGAGGCGTCGGCCACGCGGCTCGGCTCGGCGAGCGCATAGACGACGTCGGACGCAACGAGATCAGATGGACAGTCCCCGATCACGAACACGCGCCACGGGAACACGCGCGTCCCCTTCGTCTTCGCGAGGTAATTATGGCGTCTATGCACGTTAGTCATGCGGCGGTTGACGTCAAACTTGCTCGGAACGCCTGCCTGCCACGACCTGAGGAAGTCGGGTTCGCCGTCCCTGCGGTAGAAGTTGAGTCCGGGATAGTCGAGGAGGTTCGACTCCGTCATGGAAAAGACACCAACCCCCGGCACCGTCGCCGTGAACGGCAAGATCACGATCTGTGGATGCCCAGGTGGCACGCTTGCAACGGGGCCGATCTCCGCCGGCTGTTCGAAACCCGTCTGAAAGTGCCCCATGACCGAACGGCACAGCTCCGTCCCCTTCGGAAACGCGACACGCGTGTTCTCGGCAAAAATCGTGATCTCGCCCTTGTACTTCGTCTCGAACCGCCAGGCGACGCCGTCGTTGCGCGCATGGAGCACGACCGCCCATTTGCCGAAGTCGACCCGCGTCACGTTGGCGGAGAGATCGACGGACGCCTTCTTGTAGATCGGCGTCGCAACCTCACCCTCGACGTACCCGATGGTCACCCTGGGCCTCGCGCCACGTCCGTCCATCGACCCGTGCTCGCGCGTCACGAGCGAAATCTCCGTCGGCTCGACGAGCGTTTTCCCGTTGCGCAAAATGGAGTACGCCATCTCTCCGCCACCAACCTCAAGTCTCAGCTCGTTGCGCCCATTTGGCGAAACCGCACTGAAAGTAGAAGCCAGCACCGTATAGGTCGTTTGGGTAATCGCCAACGCGGAAACCGCGAAGGCGAACATGCGTGTGCAAAGTTTTTGCATGGAGATATTATACCACAATCCTCCGTAAGCATGCGGAAAATTATGGGGGTGCGTTCCCTTGCGCCATTTCAAGTGTACAGATCAGTGGCGGAAGCTGCGCTGACCGGTGAAGACCATCGCCACGCCCGCGTCGTTGCAGCAGTCGATCACGTCCCAGTCGCGGATTGCGCCGCCGGGCTGAACGATCGAGGTGATGCCCTCGCGGATACCCACCTCCGCACCGTCGCGGAACGGGAAGAACGCATCGCTCACCATCGCGCAGCCGGGAAGACCGCCCTTCTCCTCGCGCGTCTGCTCCATGATCTCCGCCTGCTTCTTAGCGCCGTCATCTTCGCCGAAAACGAGCCGCAGGTCGTTGTACGGCTTCTGGTACTTCTCCCAGCTGATCCAGTCCGCGTGCTTCGTGTATGCCTTGTCGCGCGCGATCTCGGCCACGCCAACGCGGTCCTGCTCGCCGGTGCCGATGCCCACCGTTGCGCCGTCCTTCACATAGAGGACGCTGTTCGACGTGACACCCGCCTCGACGAGCCAGCCGAATACGAGGTCCTCGTACTCCTTTGCAGTCGGGAGGCGCGCAATCTTGTGCTCCTCGAAAGAGACGGCACCAGTCGCCTTATCCGTAATTTTACGATTACAGTAGGCAGGCATGAAGTCCTCGGGCTTACGAGCCTTGCACACGAACGACATCTGAGCAACGATGCCGCCATCGACGAGGCTCTTGAAGTCCACCACCGTCTTCGCGACGAAATCGGTGAGGCGGTCCATGTTGCGGATGCGGAACACGCGGAGGTTCTTCTTCGTGGCGAAGAGGTCCATCACGCCTGACGCGAACTCGGGGGCCACCACGACCTCCGCGTAGTTCTCTACGATGAGCTTCGCAGTCTCCATGTCGCATTCGCGGTTGAGCGCGATCGCACCGCCGAACGCGGCGAGGCGGTCGGCCTTGTTCGCGCGGAAATACGCCTCTGCGAGCGTATCGGCCTGCGCGACGCCGCACGGGTTGTTGTGCTTCACGATCACGGCGCACGGCTTCGCAGTAAGATAGCGAAGGATATTGAGCGCGTTGTCGGTGTCCGTGACGTTCGTCTTGCCGGGGTGCTTGCCGCTCTGGAGGAGCTCCGGAACGGACGCAAGGTAGCGCCCGGGCTGGATCGTCTCGACGTCGCCAAGCATGATGTTACCGTTCACGAGCTTGTAGAGTGCAGCTTCCTGTCCAGGGTTCTCGCCGTAGCGGAGGCCCTTCTCCTCGCCACCGATGTTCCACGTCACCTTCTCGTAGCTCAGCGTCTCGCGCTTGTCGCCGTCGATGAACGAAATCTCCATCTTCGGAGCGAAGTGATCGGCTTCGATGGTCTTGTAGGCTTCTTTCAGGTCTTTCATTTTTTATTCCTTCTAATTAAATCTGCAGAGTTAATTATACCATAAAATCGTCCGACCGGCGCACAGAACATGTAGTTTTCGACTCTTTTTCATGGAAACGCGACAGGTTGTATGTACAGTTGTTGATTTCCCTCATGCGGTCGACGGAGAACGCCTCGTAGGATGCCCAGGGCTTCGTCGCGGCCCTGCGGCTCTCCACCTTGTGTGGCGGCGGCGCGGCGACGCATGCGGCGCCAAGGACACCTACCAGCGCAATTATGGCAGCGTATGTTTGCATTCGTGTCTACCCTAGTCGCCGAACACGCGGTCGTCGCCGCGCACGAGGAACGGTCGTTCGAGTCCGTCGGCCAGATATTCCCGCAGCGTCACGAACACAGGTTCCATCAACTCGTCGAACGTGTAGGTGCGCGTGGGCTTGACCTTCGGAGGCTTGAGCGGCCTGTCGAACGAAACGGAGCACTCGAGCGTGAGCGCAAGTGCGCCGGAGGCGAGGGCGAACATGGTGTTGAGATTGATGATGCCACGCGGCGGACGGTTTGCCTTGGGCTTTCTCGGGTTGAGGCCGGCCGCGTGGATGGCGGCGTTCGCGCGGTCTGCGATCGCGTTTGCGCGCACCACTTTTTCCGGAGCGTCGATTGAGCTTGGCGTAATGACCGAGGGGGCGTACTCGTAAGAGTGTCCGTTCAGGACGGCGTCTACGCGCCAGCGCTCCGCCAGCCGGAGGAGCGCGCGCGCCTCGGCCGTGCGGATGTGGCCCGGCGCGGCGTCGTGCATGATGTTGTAGCCGTCTGCGTTCGGATAGCCGCCGGGATAGGACACCTTGTCGAGCGGGAGCGGAAACCACGACTTGCTGCCGCGCCAGCCGATCAGCGAACCGTCCTTCCACGTGCCCTGCGAAGCGGCGCGGAAGTCGCGCCAGCCGAGGCCGCGCAGGTGGTCGGGCGAGATGGCGCGTCCGTCCATGTTCGCGCACGGCACGACGATGAAGCGGTACCTGGAGATCAAGTCCAGGAGCGCACCGTCGGCGCGTCCCCGGAAGTCCGCGCCCGTCTCCAGCATCTGGATCAGGTTCATCGCGCCCGCCACGCATTCCGGTTCCGCACCGTGGATTCCCGCCACGAAGAGGAACGTCTGCTTCGCGGGCGGAGGATCGCCCATGTAATTCTTCCAGGTTGTGGACGACAAGCCTGCGGACCAGTTTGTCTGCGGCGGCGCATCGTTGAAGTCGCCGTAGAAGAGCGCATAGACGGGATGCCCCAGAGGCGTGTGCGCGATGATCTCCTTGCGCGAGCATTTCGCCGCGCGCGCGCACAAATCCGCGATCTCCTGCGGACGCACCTTCCAGAAGTCGGGACGCGGCGCGAGGCCGGGGAACTCGATCGGCTTGAAGCGCGTCGGCTCGACGGCCGGCCGCGCCCCTGCGCATGCGCTGCCCGCCGCAAGGGCCGGCAACGCCGCACCGGCTGCCATGCCCGTCATGAATTCACGTCTGTTCATCGTCTGTTCCTTCCCTTCAAGAATGTTCTTCACTTCAACGGCGCGAGACCCCGCTGAGGCTGGACGGTCGTCGCAAGCGCTCCGCCGCGCCTGGAAGAAATGTCGAACGTGCCGCCCACTGCGCCCGTGCGGTTGAAGAGGAACGTCGCCGTAACCGTGTCAGGCCGCCCGTCCTTGCGGACGCGTGGAATCTTCACCTTCACGCCATCCATGCTGTCGGTAACGATTTTTTCGACCGACGGCGCTGACGCCGACGTATCTGCTGCCGTCAAAACGTGCAGGAAGCGGTCTTGCGCGCGCGCCGCGCCGGGCGCGACCTCCAGACGCCACGCGCCGAAGTACGGCCCGCGCCCCGTCCGCTTCGCGCCACGCTTGGCTGAAGCGAGGAACGAGGCATCCAGCTCCCAGTTCCTGCCGTTCGACCAGAACTCCTTGCCGGGGCCGCCGATTTTCTCCAGCCTTGCGTCCTCCGGCAGGACCGTCTCGCAGAAGAGCCGCCCCTTCCCGCTGTCGGCGACCGTCAGCCTGCCGTTGATGGAAGGCTCGTCCTTCACGTGAAGCAGCCATGCCTTTCGGTCGGACGCTTCGGCGGCACCCACGCGGTCATAGACGATGAACGTGTCCGGCAACACGTGGACGAACTGGCGCACGGCCTCCGTACACTTCTTGCCGTAGAGCGCGGTGGCGTCCGAGGCGATGTAGGTGTAGTCGTCGTTCGTCTCGAAGGCGAGCACCTTCGCCGAGCCGTCGTACATGCCGCCGTCGTTCGTCTTACCCTCCGGTCCGTGATAGACGGGCCCCCAGTAGCGCGGCAGAGGTTCGTTCGGTCGACGGATGAGGATGCAGTTGTGGGCGACCGTCTGCGCGTAGTAGTACTTCAGGTTCCAGTCCGTCTCCACGCCGCGCGTGCCGGAGTCAAGCGCGAGGAAGTCGTGCTTGTAGATGGTGAAGTTGTTCTCGTCATGGTGCTTGTGCTGATGGAGCTTCGCGCCGGCGGTGAACGTGCAGTAGGTGGAGTCCGGCTTCCAGCCGGAGCGCATGATGATCTGGCCCAGGTTCTCGAAGTGGCGCGCGTGGAGCGGCTGGTTCTCCAGTTCCTCGGCGGCGTACGGCTTCACGCCGTCGTCTGCGCCGCCGAAGAGGAACGGATACATGACCCATGGTCTGCCGATGTCGCGGTTCGGCGCGCGGTCGCGCAGGGACGCGGCGAGGCGCGCGGCGGACGGGTTCGTGTCGCGGAAGAAGTGTATGTACTGCGTCGTATGCTCGTAGAGGCGGCCGACCGACAGGGCGTTCTGCGTGTGCGGGTCGTCGCCGAAGCCGCAGTAGAGAGGTATGTCCGGACGAGCCCCGTTCGGAATCCACGTCCAGTAGATCCAGTTGGGGAAGAGCGCGAGGCTGGGATAGGACGGCGCGAGGTTTTCTCCCGTGGCGGAGAGCCAGGTGTGGAAGAAGTTGAAGTGCGCCCACGGGTACGCGCCCATGCAGTAGCCTGGTACGGCGGAGGAAAGAGCGCCGTCGTCGCCAGCGCCGTCCGCACGGAACTTCACCATCTTCATGCAGAGGTCTCGGCCCTGCCGCAGGTGCCGGCGCGCGAGGTCGTCGCAGAAGCCGTCGCCATGCGCCGCAAGGCCGGAGTACCAGAGGAGGCTCTGCACGCTGTAGAAGCCGGTTTCGGTGCCGCCTGTGTTGCGCCGGACGATCTTCGGTTTGCCTTTGCCCGGTTGGACGTCCTCGACGTGCTTGACGAGCGGCACGATGATCTCCCGGCGCTCGTCGGGAGAGAGGCCCTCAAATATCCAGTCGTATGCGCAGAGCGCCAGGATGCGAGTGGTTGAGTACCAGTTGACGGCACGTCCGTTGCGGTAGGCGGCATGGTAGGCGGCGACGCTTGAGACGAGCATCCTGCGCGCCTTCTCGAGGTACTTCCGCTCGCCCGTGAAGCGCCAGGCGAGCGCGCACTCCGCCGCTTGCGCGCCCCATTCCCTCACGCCCGGAATCGGCGTGGCGCCAGTTGTCTTGTGTGTGCCCGAGGCGGTCTTCACCTCGCGGAACACGACGGGGTCGAAGCCGGAGCAGACGGGGTTCTCCGGGTAGCTGTCGCAACGGCGAAGGAGCGCGTCGCGCGCGGCCCTGGCCGGACCTTCCGCACGCGCCCTGACGGCCGGCCACGTGTCCGCGTTGAAGAACATCCTGGG
>CACZDG010000011.1 GCA_902779865.1 uncultured bacterium | reverse complement strand
AAACTTCCATTTGTGTTCCGCCTCCCTTCCGACGGCTCCCGGGGGAGCCATCCAAGTTCGGCGTTCTTCAGCACCGTCGGTTTTCAAAGATCGAGTCGCCTCCGCCGGGGCGTGCCCCTGTGGGTGGCGAACGAGGGAATAGTGTATCAAATCCAACGAACCAATGCAAGAGGGTTTTTAAACTTTTTTAAAAAAAAGTTTTTAACTGCAAAAAAAACCCATGTCACATCAGTTTTCGTTGGAATGGAGACCGCCAGATCCAGCCGTAAAGAGGATGTTGCCCTTGTCAGAACCAGATTGGAGCATCGCACAGTTCCAAATGCACGCTCCACAGTGGACACATTTCTCCCTGTCGAACTTCGGAACATCGCCAGGTTCTTCAGGCGGCATAATGGCCTGCGCAGAGCATATTTCCCAGCACGTATGCTTTGTACACGCCTTGCAAAGCGCTGGATCGGCGAAGCGCACGTGGTCTGCGAAACCCGGCGCAGCCTGTACCTTGCCGCCAAGTAGCAGCGCATCCTGGTGCTGCATGAGCAGTTCGCCATCGTATGGAATCGCCGGCCAGCCGCAAGCGTCCATCACCGCGTCGTGGATTGGCTTGCGTGCTTTCTCCGCTGCCTCGATGCCCACCTTCAGTTTCTCGGCGTCATACTTGCGGCCCTTGAGCGCATCCTTCAGTTCCGGCGTACGCACTGCGCCCGGACGGCTCTTGAACGGTAGCGCGATACCGAGCATGCCGCGCAGCCCTTCGCCAAACATGCCCCAGAAGAAGCTCTTGTTGAACCCGTTGCGTGCACCAGCCGCTTTCTTTAGGCGCTTGTCAAGTTTTGAGGCGCGTCGGTCGGCCACGTAGGTTGCTTCCAAGTTCTCCTTCGTGAAGTCCTTACCTTCAGCGAGTAACTTCAACACGGCCTTCGCAAGCATCACACCCGAGGCCCACGCCTCATCGACTCCCGCGTTCGCGAGCACGTCGGTCGTGCCGGAGCCTTCGCCGATGCGCGCGTAGCCGTCGCCGCAAAGGAACGGCTCGCCTTCCTGTCCGCTCTCCTGGATCGACTTCGCACCCCAGCTGAGGAGCTTCGCTCCCTTGAGGTGACGCCACAGGTACGGATGCTGCATCCAGTGCTGGAGGTAGCGATAGGTCGTGCGCACGGGCGTGTCCTGCCACGGCGCGACGAAGACGCCAAGGGAGGCGGTTTTGTCCGCCATCACGTAGAAGAAACCGAAGATCTCCGGTTCGGGGAAGCCTATCGTGTGGATGATCGTGCCAGGCTCCAGTTCGCAGTCGTCCGGAAGCTTCACCACGGCCTTCATGCCCACGCCCCAGTCGTACTGGTGGTGTCCAGGGGGCAGCCCGAACTTCTCGTCAAGTGCGCGACCGATGGCACCGACGGGGCCATCGGCCACCACGGTGAGTGCGGCCTTCACATCCATGCCGGGCATGTACGCGCCCTCCACGGGAGTGCCATCCTTCTCCACGCCCTGATCAACAAGACGCACGCCCACCACGCGGTCGCCGTCGAAGAGCGGACCCGCCACGGGTGAACCCGGCCAGATCTGCGCCATGCCGGATTCCATCACCTTCTGCGCGGCCCAGCCGGTGAACGCGCCCACGCCCATCACCACGCCACCGCGCTTATCCATGAACGGCGGCGTGAACGGCAGCTCGCGCGCTTTCCACTCCTTGCCCTTCATGAAGAACCCGGCCTTGAAACAGCAATCGACGAACTTCGTGCTGAACGACCGCTTCGAGCAGCCCAGATGGTCGAAGAGGTACACGGTCTTCTCCGCCTTCACCTCCACGGCGTTCGGCACCTCCTTCGCGAAATCGGGGAACGATTCGCGGATCGCCTCCGCCTTCGTCACCACGCCCGACACGCCGAAACCCGTGTCGTCCGCGCGTTCGTAGCACATAACCTGCAACGGACACCCCGGCATCGCCTTCGACTCGTAAAGCGGCGTGCCATCCTCCTTCGTCTTCGCGAGTTCGGGCGCGAGCGTCGTCAAAAAGCCAGCGGCCGCAGGACCGAAACCAGTCACCACGATGTCCGCCTGCATCTCCTGTCGTTCAATCATCTTTGATCTCCTTGCGGAATATTATACCACAATCATGGGTTGAAGTTGAATTGGATTAACTTACAGCGCCACGGATGGCGATACTGTAGAAAGATGTTTCACTATGTCTTTCCCACATCTATCGATAAGCGACCATGTGAAATGCCTACGACGGATCCCATCACGAAAACGTTTGGGCGCAAGCGAACCTGCAACGCCATAGCAAAACGCAAGTAGCCAAGCGCATCGAACCCATAGAGCAGATGGACGCATTATGGCGAGCAGTTCTTCTTTTTGCGGTGCCACGGCAAGAGATGCCAGTACCAATCGCCGAATTTCAACATGGCGGTCCACACCATAATCGCGTTCCAACCGCCTATAAAAAAGGGCTACCCTATACCCAAACTTTCTAAACCATTCTTCTGATTCCCAATTACGCGACCACAAACTACCAATATGCCTGCGATATACCGCCATGACCTCGGGAAGAAAACCAATCACCCCATTCCGTGCATGCATTAAGTGAAGTATCCAGTCCCCCGGGAGCTCTTTCAGCGGGAATTCAAGAAACAGCTTCCCGTCAGGATTCCAGCGGTACATCACGCTGCAAGTTCGTATGAAGTTACCATGAAGAAGCTCATCAAACGAAGGGGGTTTAACGAAGAACCGCCGCCAATTGGCGGGACTTTCACCATCCACACCACCACCGTCTTCCCAGCGCTCAAGAACAGGGTGGAAAGAAATGGTGCAGTCTGGATGCGACTCCATGTAGTCAACCTGCTTCTGCAATTTAAGAGGATCCGTCCAGTAATCGTCCCCTTCGCAAAACGCCACGTACTTACCTCGACACCGCAAGCATGTGCGAAGAAAATTCCGTGACTCCACTGCGGTTGAAATCCTCTCACCGGTTGAGATTACAATAACGCAATCCGAATGTTGTTTTTCATACATGCGACAAATAGCGAGTGTCGCATCTGACGAACCATCCTCCCCAATAATCAGCTCATAGCGAAATCGCGTCTGTTGCGACAATACACCCTCAATCGCCTGCGCAATAAAACGCTCGTGCTGAAAAGCCAGCATCGCAACTGAGACCAAGGGAGCTTCAGGCATTAGGCCGCACCTCCCCAACCTCCTCGTGCAATAGTCTTGTAAGCTTCTTTGCTCCGTCTTCGGTAAGATGATCGCAATCGATGAAATCATCATCGACGAATAACCCGGAATCCATGTAATTGATTATCCGCGCCCCTTGCGGAGGCTGTAATTTGAATCCCTGTGGGAGTTCCCGAACATAATCGGATCGAAGCGGCGGTACAACAATAATCAGCTCCAACTTCCGATCACGACAATAATCTATCATTTCGCTTACGTACCTATCGCAATCACCTTGATTAAGCTTAAGGTGCATTGCCACTCGCTTAGCAAGGTCAACGTTCGGCATGGGCTTTCTCTTAATCGCGTTGCCACGATACCCAATGGGAACCGTAGCCATGTGCATATCAACACTACGATAAAAAACTTCTTCACAATCGGTGTATGACTCCAAAATTGTCGTATCCTGTCGACAGTCCGCAAGCTGAGGGCACATTCTATAGAAATGAAGCCAACATATGCGTCTAAAACCCTCACTACCACGATCAATGACATTACCAGGTGTGAATATATCGTAAAAATACACTATTCGTCTAAGTTTCGTCAACTTTGGCACCCAGTATTTAAGAATCTCAAATGAATAATACGCATCACAAGACGGGTCGCCAAGATTATAACAGTTATCTTCTGCATAATACCCATAATGCGCGTGCGAAGAGCCAAGACAAAGCTCCTGCACTTCGGTTCCGACATACTTCATTCCCTCTACCTTATAAATCGGCTCAGCCCAATAGGGAGAAATATGCGAATAATTCACAAGGGGTTTGTAAGACGGGTCATCTGGATTCCAGATGGCATACACATCAAATATCCTACCTGGCACAGTACCTCTACAAGCCAGCGACCCATCACGATATGCAATCACACCCTGTTTCGCCACTGACCAACCAACGAAAACATACCCACTACGCTCCCAACCGAAATCATCAACAATAGTAGGTAATGCCGTATGGACACCATACTTAAACCTAACAATCTTAACTAGATTACGCCCGTCATTACTGTTAAACCGAATACCGTAGAAGCCATTCGTAAGTTCAATATCACCCATTGTCATACTTCCTTACGCCGCAACTCACACTCATTCTGCACTCGACGTATAGACTTATGTATCTTTGCAAGCGTTTCTTTAACGGTTGTATAGGATGCCGCTCGTTTCATATTCTCACGTTGAAATGGTCGAAACTCAGAAGTCACAGTATCAATTCCCCTGTTAAGGTCCTCCAACGTGTACACTTTGAACTTCCGTCGCAAACAAAAAGCATAAGCGGGATTACGACGATCAAGAAATACGCATCCTCCACGGCGCAACGCCAACAAAATGTTCCCTATGGACTGCTGACGACGATGTCCAAAGACAAAAGCCGAACAACGATCCATCAACGCTACATATTCAGACAATGGTAGAAACGTAGAGATTGATGTGAAACGATCACCAAAAATCCGCCGCCCAAAATTCTCTATAGGTTCAGCATACGGTCCACGAGTTCGTCCGTCAGTTCCATACACCAAAGATGCAACAACCTCACGATCTGGTGTTTTGGCTATCAACGGAAAAACATCCCAGTAATTGTTGGTGAGAGTGGCAGAATTTCCAACCCAAACCCCCTTGCTGGAGAGGTCGACAGGTTTGTAAACAGTATCTGATTCTCTAAAATTCTGGAGATACGCGAAAAATATCCTACGTGGTTTTTCGCCAATGAGCCTACGTACAATTTGCTCTTCCTCTGGCAAGACAACTGAAAAGAAATCTACCTTACGGAAGAATCTACCATGCTCCGAATTTGAGAGCCTGCTAATACCTAGTAAGTCAATAATCCAAAGAGCCAAACGCTTAAAAACAATCCTGAAAGGTTCGTGAATTGCCCACTGCAAAGTCGTCCTTGGCCCATAAAGCCAATTCTTTACATAATCAACGTAATCAAATCCCCAAACACTCCATACAACAATGGGATTATGCCTACATTCCAAACAATAACGAATCTGATCCTGAGCTGCTCCATGCACCCATACTACGTCATATCTCGTACTCAATATCTCTTTATGCCTTGAACTATGTCTATGCACAACTTCAAGGTGATTTCGCTGCCGAATCCCCTCAGGTGAATATAACGTCTCTCCAGTCACAAGTATATAATGGTTGTTTATTTCTGGAAAACTTTCAAAAGTAGTTATTATGCCATCTACAAACAACCTAGCTCCAACGATGTGCAATATGCGAACTCTTTCTTTTAAACGCCCTTTGGCTGCGATTTTATTATTAACCCTACCATTTCTGCCCAATTCCTCGGTTCGATTTCGCCATTGAGCATACAAAGTCAAAGTGTTGCGTTTGAACGGAGCATTGCCAATAATCCCACCATTTGATATTACTATTGGACCTCGTGGTGAATACGACCATCCAGCACAAACTTTCAACGGCTTAGAAAAGACCGCTTTAGGAAGTTTTATGTTGGGATTATAGTCAAAGATAAAATCATCCATCTGTCCCACACCGCCATTAGCATCAAACGTAACTTTCACAGGTGCACCACGCCATTTAGCAAAAAGAATAATTTTCCCTTCACGAAATGGCGGTTCCTTGATCCAACCACCATCTTTCCATATTACTTCTGCCTGAGGCGAAGTTGCCCACCCATCAAAAACATATAACTGCTTCGTATAAGAACACATCGGTAGTCTCATCGCTTTGCCATAAACAAACTCCAAATCGTCCATGAACCCAATTCCACCATTTCTATCAAAAATAATCTTACAAGGGAAACCCGCCCATGTTGCATAGAAAACAATCTCCCCACTTTTTATTGGCGGCAGAACGACCTCGTCACCATCGTGCCACAACGGTTTCCCATCAGAAGTCAAAGACCATCCGTTAAACGTGTACGAATCAGCAAAGAATCGTCTCTCAAAAAGGCATTTAGGCAATGTTGCGGATTTCCATGCCGCAATCGTAAGAGGCTTCATTACCCCACTGCCCCCATTAGTATCAAAATTGACCTTGACAACATGTTCATCTGTACAACCATTTGACAAACACCTAATCGCATACAGATCCATAATCTGGCCAGCCCGCACTGGTGCATAAATTCGATCTCCATCTTGATACACGATTTTACCACCAGCCAAAGAGAGTGACCATCCTAGAAAATCACACTTAGAAACCTCCCACCCCAGCTTGGACAAAGTCGGGATATTTGAAGCTGCTTTATACTTGAAACAATATACCACAGCCTGCTCCGTACCATCATTTTTGTGGAAGCGCACACCATAGCATCCTGTAGGAAGCATTGCCCCATCAGGTAGCTCATTCGACCAAATGGCAAATAGATCGGCACTTCTTTTGGGGGCTGCAGGATTACATATAGAAGCCCTATCTTCCCATTGAACTTTACCATTGGCCATCTGCGACCACCCCTTGAATATGAATCCTGTCCTGGCAAAAGTGTTAGCCGGTAATGGAGTTGGCGTACCATACACAAAATAAAAAACTGGTATTGTTCCGACCCCACCATTGGCATGAAACCTAACAGCACACCTAAAACCTGTCCAACACGCATACAATCTAGCCGTACCATTGACGAAAGGCATGCCCGAAGCAACCATACGGTCACCCCACATGACAGTCCCTGTACGAAACAACGACCATCCAGCGAACGTATAGCCATCACGTACAAATGCATTGGCCGGCAAACGCGGTACTGCAGCATCTTCACAATAGATATCCGGCATCGTCCCGACACCACCATTGGCATCAAAACGGATTATTCCTGCCCCACCCAACGCCTTGGCACCAGTCCATGGGTCCAATATTTTTGCTATAAAATTTACCTCATGTTCGTTAACATACACGGAATCATAGAAAAATGGCACGCGACGGACGGTAGCAGGAAGGATTCGTCTCAATGCGACCTTGTCGCGCCTATTTCTCACCGAAAAGAAATCTACTCGGCGAAAAAATCTCAAATGCTCCGACGGCAACAACCACGCAAGCTTATGGCGTGCGAATAAAGCCGCGATTCTAGGCTTTATCCTCCGTTTTTCAGCCCCAATATACTCAACATAATCGGAACCTAGCGCACTCCAAGCGATTCTAGCATCACCTTTGTACGCCAGTACGAAACGAATTGCACGCTCGTATGCCCCATGAACCCATATCAAATCGGCAGGCGCACGCAAAAGAGAACGATACTCTGCAGAACCAGGGATCACAATCCTCACCCGCCCCTCAGTCTTTACACACTCTGACACATGATAGAGGGATGGCCACAACAGAACGTATGCATTGTCAAACCCATGCATTCCGTCACAGGCACGTGAAAGACGCACCACGGCAGTAGGGTCACTTATGAGGTGAAGTATTCGCATAATGGATATCTCTCAGTGGAGTTCCGAATAAAGCGTTTTGCCGCTGTCGTTTTTGGGGATCACAGGAATCACGACAAGTTCAAATGCCGTGAAATTGAGATGTGTTTTATCCACCACAAAATCACGAATTTGTTGCGAAAATGACGCATCGGTCACGAATATCTTCATCTTGTCATCGACACCGCCGCAAGCGCAGTCAAGATTTGGGAAATTCGCCTTGATAAGACGCTCCGTCTCATCAAGATTGACACGATTTCCGAATATCTTTAGAAAACGCTTCTTACGACCAACGATATAGTAAAACCCATCTTCGTCAAACTTCGCCATATCCCCGGTCACCAACACCCCACCGCGCTCATCTCCCTTGGCGAGATCTCCCGCATTTTCAGCATAACCGAGTGTTACGTTATCCCCTTTATAGACCAGTTCACCTGTCACCTCCGGCTCAGTAATCTCCTTGCCATCCACATCTATCAATGAGAATTTTCCGCCAGGAATGACAATCCCCATGGAACCGATCTTGTCGAGCGCCCTATCTGGCGGCAGATAGGACATACGTGCGGTAGCTTCGCACTGACCATACATCACAACGAAGTTCTTGCCATTTTCTGCGGCATACTTTGCAAACTTTTCATGAAGCGGCACAAGAATCTTTCCTCCTGCCTGAGTCATCGTCCGCAGAGTCGGCAACTTGCGCCGGAAGAACATAAGCCTGTCAAGCATCTCATACGTGTAAGGAACTCCGCCGAAACTCGTTGCACCATGTTCGTTAAAGAATGTCCAGAACTCTCGCTCCATGATACCCCGAGCCGTCATCAACATCGTTGCACCACAATTCAAATGCGAGTTGATTATTGAAAGCCCGTATGTATAATTCATTGGCAAAGTCGTAATCGCCTTTTCCGTCGCGTCAAGTTTTAAATACTCAATAATTGACGCCGTATTCGCCTCGATGTTCTTATACGACTGCCTTACAAGCTTCGGCGATCCTGTCGAGCCGGATGTTGTCAGCAACAACGCCAATTCATCATTTAACGGCGGACTGTCTTCGTTCACTTTCGTCCAACTGTCTTCTTTCCCGTTATAAATAGCCAACGGACGATACGCATCAAGAAACCGATCAAGCGAATCACGGTTGATATCGGCATCAAGCATCAGTGGCACAATGCCATTGCGGAGCGCACCAACGTACGCGATCAAAGAATTGAGATTATTCTTAACCAGCAAAAACACAAGCGATCTACGAGGGACATTTCTCGCCCACTTATCACAAGCATTCGCGAGTTCTGGATACGTTAATTTACGTCCGTCATCAGAGACGACGGCAATACCCTCAAAATCTAGTCTGTACATTCTACACTCCTTTTTACCTTGTAAACTTTCTCTGCGAAGAAACCCCAAGCCAGTCCTATCACAAATGGAAACAGTAACTCTACAACCAATAATGCAACGCGACTGCTTGGGAATTGTTTAACGCAACGATAAGCAATTGAAGCAAGACCGCCAGATATATATATATGATGAATCCCATATATAATCAGGGTATGCCTACCAATGAACGACAATAACGGGCATAAACACGGAACATACTTCAAGAACCCTGAAAGCCCTATGACACCAGCACTAATTACCAACGAACAAACAGGGACTAATGCGCTATCAAACTCTATTCTGGCAATATTCTGGCTAAAACCGCACAGAACCACCAATGTATATACACAACATCCTAATAACACCAACAAAACTTTGCAGACAAGCCTATCACTTATCTTACTAAGCAATTTATTTAATAGCATTCCAACCCCAACAAACAACGCCCCAATGCACGCAACCTGTAAACTAAATGGGAGTAAAGGACATCCTATCCACTTTAAAACAACAGCCAAGATTGCCAATACCGTTATAATTATCCAGCCATGTACATTCTTTCCCAATGTAGCGACAATAACAAAGGAAATAAACAACGCAAGCAAAAACCATATCATCCCAGCTTCGCAAACAGTAAAACTTTCGCTAAGTTTAACTGGACATGTCGTTCCATATAAAAACCCAAAGAATCTTTTAGTCGCAAACGTCATCAAAGCACTGCTAGACTGATTATACAAAAAAGCGACGGCAATAGTATAAAGTATCAAAGCGGATATTCCAAATACAACATACGGGACAATAAGTCTTTTGCACTTGCGTAACACAAACTGCTTCAAACCAGTAGTATCCATTCTCAAACACATTCCTGCTATCATGAAAAATAGCGGCATGTGAAAACAATAGACATACTTTCTAATAGAAATATATTCAGGATGCCAACACCATAGATGACCGACAACCACAGCGATTATCGCAATGCCGCGAGCTATGTCTATTGATGTGTCACGCTTCATAGACAAATCAATATTTGGCAATCATGGTTTCTGCCTGCGCAAAACTCTTACAATCAAGAATGTCATCCGGTTCCAAAGAAATGCCAAATCCCTCTTCGATGGCATTCATAAGGTTCACATGCCCAACGGAATCCCAAGCAGGCGTATTCTTGAAAACCGCGCCTTCGGCTTCCGCCGGCGTCAATCCAAACGTTGTCACAAATATATCAATAAGTTTTTCCTTGTTCGACATGGATTACACCTCCATTAAATCAGATACGATCGCATTCTTGACATAGAACTCAACACTGCCCCAGGCAAGCCCCACACCAAATCCACAAGCGAGACAATGCTTTGCGCCATTCCGCAATACCTCGCCAATCTGCGTCACCATCACCAGAGGAATCGATGCGTTCGTGACATTGCCAAAATCCTGCATGGAGTAAGGCACTTTCTCCGGCGGCAGTTTGAGTGAACGACGAATCTTCTCGTCAATAAACTTGTTTGCCTGATGTAACAGCAAATAATCGACAGACGCAAGATCAACATTGAAATGCTCAACTAAATCCTTTAACTGCTGGGGCGGACGCTTAATGGCAAACGAGAACACATCCATTCCGTTGACAATCATATCCGTACCTTTTCGGACGACTCCCGGTTCAATCTCAACCTCCACAAGGCATTCAGGAGTCGTTGGATTACGCATACCGCCGTATGGCATGTGTACAGCCTTCCAACCACTACCATCAACGTTAAGAACGAAGTTCATCGGCTTGGCCGAGACGTCATATTCAAGAGCCGTGACAGTTGCCGCGTCACCAAAAAGCGGACGCACACCTCGATCCTTCTTGTTACGGTTCTTTGTATTTGTCTCTGCGCAAATGACGAGTCCCCGCTTCATTTGCCCTGTCTGCATCATCGATCCGGCAACGCTCATGCCGTACACCCATCCGGAACAGCCGAGCGGAAGATCCATGACAAATGCACTTTCACTCAGACCAAGTTCGTGTTGAAGAATGCATGCCGTTTGCGGCGCGATATAGTCGCGCGTCATGCTGACATAGAAGAGACAATCGACGGAATCCGCCGACCATCCAAGATCGGCAAGAAGCCGTACAATCGCGGGCTTCGCAAGATCGCTGCCCGTAACACCATCCTCGCAGACGCGCTTGCGGGCAATGCCGGTCGAAGCGACAACCTTCTCCGCCTCCGCCTGATCGACAAAGAACGGCAAATCGATATTCTCCTCGATCCGCTTGGGAACACAAGCAGAAAGACCTACGATTTTTACGTTTCGTGTGGTCAGATAGCCCATATCGCAATTCTCATATAGTCACACCGCCATCAAGAATAAGCGATTGCCCAGTGACCCATGCAGCCGCATCCGAAAGAAGATATATTATACCATAAGCAACTTCTTCGGGACGACCATAGCGACCGAGCGGATAACGCTTCCTGTCAAGATCCTTCTGCTCATCTGTTATGTTAACGCTCTTTATAAGAGGCGTCTCAACCATCGCAGGATTCACCGTGTTGACACGTATACCCTTTGGAGCAAGCTCCAACGCCGCAAACTTCATTATAGACCATAGAGCAGCCTTGGAAGCTCCGTATATACAGTTGCCCGGTGAGAATCGTCCATTAGGAGTTCCACCAGTAGAGTCTATTATTACAACAGAAGAACCCCTTCCAAGTTTTTTGGCCTTGGCCAACATCCTAAAACATTCGACGGTTGAATTGAAATTAACATCAAACACAGTCTTGAACTTGTCAATAGAGGAAAATAAGAAAGGAAGTGTCATGCCCCTCCCCGCACAAAGAACAAGACCGTCAAGGGAAGGACAATTGTCAACAAGCCTCTTAAGAGCTTCTGCGTCCGTTAACTCAGCAGCAATCGAAACATGGCCGTCACCATCGAGACGGCTCAAAGTTTCCACGAGCCTTTCCTCGTTGCGACCTGTAACTACAAGTTTTGCTCCGAGGCGGGAACACTCCACCGCAGTGGCTTGCCCAATTCCAGACGATGCCCCAGTGACTAGTATCGTCTTGCCCACAAGCGAAAAAGGATTATAATCAGACATTCGACAAGTCTCCTTCTGGAAGCTTATACCCATAATTCACATCGGAATCGTCCACCTCAACAAGCGGTGAAACCTTAATTGCCTGCTCAAACACAACGGTACCCCACGAAAGCCCAACGCCAAAACCGCAACACAGGAATTTCTTGTTCTGACCATTAATCTGGTCACGTATCTGCGTCACCATCAGAAGCGGAATTGAGGCGGAAGACGTGTTGCCAAAATTATACATCTCGCTCGGCACCTTTGCCGGATCAAGCTTGAGCTTCTTGACTATCATGTTGTTCATCTTCATGTTTGCTTGATGGAACAGGTAATAGTCATAGGAAAGATAATCAAACGCATAGTGCTCTGCTAACTTCTTTATCGTCTTAGGCGCGGTGGTAATGCCGAATGAGAATACGTCCATGCCCTTCATGTGCGTCATCATGTTGTGGTAAGGCCGACCTTCCCAATCATGCATTTCAAACGACTCGGGTTTCACCTGATTACGACTTCCGCTATCAGGAATGATGATTGCGTCATAGCCACTACCATCGGTTCCAACGTGGAAACGAAATCCATCTGAACGCTCAGCGTATTCTACGGCCGTCGCAGTCGCAGCACAACCAAAAAGAGGGTCGAACTTCTGCGGTGCCCTGCGCTTCGCATCACCTGCGACAAGAAGAATCTTCTTGAACTGTCCGCTTGATGCCATCGCGGCAGCTACAGAAAGCCCGTAAACCCATCCGCTACATCCAAGGACAATGTCCATCGCGAAACATTCCTTGGAAAGGCCGAGCCTATCTTGAAGGATACACGCGGTCGCAGGCAAAGCATAGTCGGCAGTCTGCGAGACAAAAATTATCGCCTCGACATCAGACTTCTCCCAACCTAGGTCTGCCAACAGCCTTAATGCCGCAGCAAAACCAAGGTCGCTCGTCGTCAAGACATCCGAATAACGACGCTCCTTGACACCAGTCAGCTCCACGAACTGTTCCGGTGTATAGTCGGCGGAAATTTCACCTCTTTCAGCCGAGAGCGTAAGGTTACTTGCAATCGTGCGCGGTACGCCGGCCGCAACGCCGGCGATACGCACGTTTTTGTATTCGCAGAATGCCATTTCGTTCTTCCTGTATGGGTTACGCCTTCTTAGCGTTTACAACGTCAAAGAGATCTTGCACCGTTGTCGCGCCCTTGATGTCGTCGCCCTTGAGCGTTACGCCGTATTCTTCATCGGCCATAGCAATGATGGAAAGCGCTATGAGCGAACTCCACTCATCAAGCTTGCGAAATTCAGTTTCGGGCTTGAGCTGATCTGCCGAGGTCTCATCAAACTGAGCGGCAAGGTTGTCTATGAATTCATTGATTTCCATTTCTTTTCCTTTCATGTTTTGTTTTGTTTTGTTTCACCTAAAACTCAATCTTCTTTGCAGGATTTCCGAAGAGATGAACTCCATCTCCAAAGTTCCGCATCACCGCACTTCCCACACCCACGACCACGTTCTTTCCTATCCTCTTGTGGGGAAGAATCGAAGAACGCACATGCATTGTCGTTCCGTCCCCAATTGCAGAATAACCACCCATGAAAACATAACTTTCTATCGTGCAATTAGCACCAACCGTCGCATCATGTCCGAAACTACTATATGGGTGTACCACGCTGAAATCGCCTATCGACACGTTGGTGGACACAGAAGTCCACGAACATATCTGAACCCCCTGTCCAAGCTTTGCACCAGGCGCAATATGCGCTTCGTCAGAAATAAGACTAATAAACCGCCCTCCCTTTGCAAGAATCTTATCGGCATAAATGCGACGCCATTTGGCATCGCCCAAAGCACAAAAGAACACATCATCCTTTTCGGGAACGTATGCTTCCACAGAATCGAGGATTGGAGGATATTCGCCAAATGAGCAAGGATAACCGTCCAATGCATCTGCCTTGTCGTCGAGAAAGCCTTTAAAATCAAATGCCCCTTCGCGAAATGCCCTAACATGGTGTGCGAAATCAAACATCTCGCGCCCGAATCCGCGTGCGCCTATGATGATCAAATGCTTCATCGCAGAATCTCCTTGACAGTTTCCGCAATTTCCGTTGCCGTGTCAACACTAAGACCATAATACGTTGGCAAGGTCAGAACCCTGCCTGCAATCTCCCTTGCCACCGGGCAGGAGTCCTTGCCGTAGATGTACGGATCAAAGTCGGTCAACAACGGATAAAAATAACGCCGCGTAAAAATGTTACATTCCTTGAGTTTGGCATAGAGCATCTCCCGCGTGTCAAAATCTTTCACGAGGATCGGGCAATATGCGTAGTTGGGAGTCAGATCGCCACGCAACGTTGCCGGATCTGGGAAATAAACCTCTGGACAGTCTGCAAACGCCTTCTCGTATGCAGCATGTATTTCCGCCCGGGACGCAATGAGTTTGTCAATCACCGAAAAACATTCCAGCCCCATCAGTGCGCACATCTCGTTCATCTTCGCGTTCGTTCCCACGTCTATGCAACGCACCTCGTCCATGATCGCAAAGTTGCGCAATTGAGTCATTTTCCTCTGCAACTTCGCATCCTTAAACACAAGGACGCCACCTTCTGCAGAATGAAATAGCTTCGTAGGATGTAGCGAGAACATTGACATGTCGCCAAATGCTGATATATCCTTACCCCCAATTTTGACACCAAAAGCATGCGCCGCATCGTATATTATTTTGACACCACACTTACGCCCTAGACGCTCAAATCCTTCCACATCACAGGGATGTCCATAAACATGCACCGGGACTATCGCCCGCGTTCTGTGAGTAATGTGCTTTTCCGCCTCGGCTGGAGACAGGCAGAAGGACTTCGCATCTATATCAGCGAACACCGGCGTCGCTCCAATGCGCTTCAGGGCATGTGCCGTGGCAACGAATGTAAAAG
This sequence comes from uncultured bacterium, assembly GCA_902779865.1. GTDB lineage: Bacteria > Verrucomicrobiota > Kiritimatiellia > RFP12 > UBA1067 > RUG572. Next base: position 26,594 of record CACZDG010000011.1, on the reverse strand, counting down.
GCGTTGTTATGACATCTGCTCCGAAAAGACCCATTGTCTGAAAACCGATTTCCAAAGCAAGAGTACCATTTACAAACGTCGAGACGTTACTAATACGCGTCCCCATATATTCCGCAAGTTTCGCCTCCAACCGCTGCACAAGCGGACCGTTGTTTGAAAGCCATTTATTTTGCCATATCTCCTCAAGCCCCCTCTTGAAACTCTCTAAGTCAGGGAAATATGGCCGTGTAACCAAAATTGGGTCTGTGAATTTCTTCATCAAAACTCTCCTATCCCCTTCTTAAAAAACAATAATGCCCCCCAACCGCACTTGGGGGAATCCAGCGCACAAACACTCACTCAAAAATATAAAAATATTTGTCATAACGCGAGGTAGTATATCCTATTTAACGTCGTTACACAAGACTAAACTTTAGCATTTTTTCGTGCTGCCAAAAATGCCTCATATCTATCACAACAGCCTTTCACATCATCGGTGAACTCAATTTGGCGACCTTTATCCAACCAAAGCACCTTACTGCACATAGCCCGAATCTGACCAATGGAATGTGAAACTAGAATCGTCGTTGCTCCTCCTTTAATGATTTCACGCATCTTAGCCTCACTCTTCGCCCGAAAAGAACCATCACCAACGGAAAGAACTTCGTCGAGAATCAGAATCTCAGGTTTGACGAGCGAAGCAATCGAAAAGGCAAGGCGCGACTTCATGCCTGACGAAAGCTGCTTGAACGGGCGATCCTCAAAACCCTTCAGTTCGGCAAAGTCAATTATGCGCGAATACATCTCGTCCATGAACGTGCGTGTGTATCCGAGCATAGCACCTCGCAGATAAGCATTTTCCGTGACCGTCAAGTCGCCATCGAATCCGCTTGCAAGCTCAAGTAATGCCACCACTCTTCCTTTGCGGACAATATACCCCTCAGTTGGCTCCATTATCCCCGACACGGCTTTTAGGAGGGTAGATTTCCCAGCCCCGTTCGTACCGATGATGCCGAGCATATCACCTTCATTGATTGTGAAACTGACATCTTTATCCGCCCAAAAATCAACCACGCTGTATCGGCCTGTCAATCTGCGCGTAACCCATTCCTTCAAGCCAATGTCCTTGAGATCACCTATCTTATATCGAATAGACACCCCTTGACACGATAACATAATATTCTGGTCAGACATAATATAAAAACTCCGTGTTGTAGTGCCTATACATAAAGATTCCTGCCAGGAAGGCAGCAAGTGCAAATCCTATCAGCGTTAGATGAGTTTCAAGCGACGGAATCGTTCCTGCCAAAACAACTTCACGGATATAGGCGATATGCCGATAAACTGGGTTCATAGAAAATGCGAACTGCATTGATGGCGGGAATTTGTCCACCGTGTAGAAAATTGCCGATCCATACATGAGAAGTTGCAGAGCGAGAGACCAAATATAGTCAATGTCCCGGAAAAAAATGAAGAATGCAGAGAGCACCATGCCAATGCCCAAAGAGAAAAACAACATTGTAGTTATTGGAAATACAAGACAGAGAAACCGCCATGAAAACGACACATGGTCAATCGCGCAAAAGGCAAAAAAAACCAAAAGAGTCAACGCAAAGTTTAACAACACCTGAACATTTACGGAAAAAAGAAACATATATTTAGGCACATTCACTTTGGTGAAAATGCTCGCGTTCCATAACAAAGACCTCATACCGCCATTCGTTGATTCTGCAAACCAGTTAAACGTCAAAAGCCCACAAAAAAGATAGGTAGTGTAATGATCCACTGTACGTCCGAAAAACTGCTCAAACGCGACCTTCATAACCAAAAGCATCAAAAGAGGTGAGAGCAAACTCCACCCCATTCCAAGAATTGTACGCTTGTATTTCTTCTTGAAATCGCGCTTCACGAGTTCCTCAAACAAGAACCGTCGCCTCTTCAATTCCACAAACATGAGTTTATGCATTACCTCTCATTAAAAAACTCCACCCATTGTATAACACAAATGAGGCGTCTCTGTGAAAAACATTTCTTAATCCACAACCTTACTATCACGGCGCGACCATAAAACCACCGAACGTTCACTACGCATCAGCAGTGCCAAACTTAGTTTTCGTAATTTTATCTTTACTCACCAGCGTGGACTTTTTCTGCGCCCACCTTGCGTATGCCGTCACGTTACCAGCGTACTTCCACGTCGCAGCAGAAGTTCCAGGAGAATACGCCCCTCTCCAGTACTTGCCGTTCACCGCGAAGCCCAATGCGTTAAAAATCATGTTACCGCCTCTCTTCGCGTCGTACCACCCCGTCAGCGTGTATCCCGCGCGAGTCACTTTCGTGACGGACGCACCCGCCTGACTTGTATATTTTCCCTTCTCAACAACCGCGCAGTTGCAGGACGGGTTTCCGATCTCGCCACCGTTGGCGTCAAACGTCACTACGCTGTGCTGCGGGCTTGCGACCCACCGTGCATAAGCGACCACGCTTCCTAGGTACTTCCACGTCGCAGCAGAAGTTCCAGGAGAATACGCCCCGTCCCAGTACTTGCCGTTCACCGCGAAACCCCTAGCGTCGAAAACAATGTTACCACCTTTTGCCGCACTAGTATCATACCACCCAACAAGCTCATAACCCGTATGCACCACTGTTCGGTTCCCTGCGGCCTGACTCGTGTTCTTTCCATAGTCAATCGGCTCAGTGACATACGCCTGCCCACTCACAGTTCCACCGTTGGCGTCAAGAGTCAAAATATACTCAAGCGGAACCTTCTGCGCGGGTTCGCTTGAGATATCTTTTGTCGTTTCGATTTTCTTTTTCATTTCAAGCCAGTAGTAACCAAAGACCCCAATATATTATCATATTATGGCTCCCATCTCAAGTACTAATTCATACTATGCATCATATTCGCCGTCGAGCCTTCGGGCCAGTGGGCGGGTGCCCCCGCCGGAGGCCGCAACAATCCAAACAAGGAGGATAACCATGGCAAAGCACATGGGAATTGACGAAAGGAAGCGCATCGAGTTCCTGCTCGGATGCGGAATGAAGGTCGCGCAGATCGCCGTGGAGGTCGGGCGTCCCGACTCCACCGTGGTGCGCGAGATCATCGCCAGGCGCATCGACAGCGACAAGCGCCTCGGATGCTCCAACAGGCTGTGCGCGCGCTTCGACGAGTGCATGCGCAAGGTGTTCACGGGATTCGGCGAGCGGCTGCGGAAGAACCAGCCGCGCTGCTTCGAGACGTGCCCGGACTTCTTCGAGGCGCACTGCCCGCGCCTCGCGAAGTCCCCGTACGTCTGCAACGGGTGCGGGTCCGAGCGCAACTGCCCGATGCGCAAGAAGTACTACCTGGCCCCCGGCGCGCAGGCCAACTACGAGGGGACGCTCGTCAACAGCCGCCTCGGCGTGCGCGTGGGCGCGGAGAGCCTCGCGGCGATGGACGCGGTCCTGTCGCCCTGCATCCGCAGGGGGCAGTCCGTTCGAAACATCGTCGCGAACAACCCCGGCACGTTCGGGGACGTGAAGGAGCGCACGGTGTACGACTGGATCAACGGGGGCCTGTTCCATGCGAAGCGGCACGACCAGCCCTTCGCCTGCTCGCGCGGCGGCAGGCCGAAGAAGGCGCAGGAGACGAAGACCGACGCCAAGTGCCGCGTGGGACGGACCATCCGCGAGATGTGGGAGTGGCTCAAGGAGCATGCCGGGGTCGTGGCGTGTGAGCTCGACACCGTCATCGGGTCCATCAGCGGCAAGGTCCTCTACACGATGATCTTCCCGGCCACGGGCCTCGCGCTCGCGTTCCTCCGGGACAGGAGGACCGCGCAGACCACGACGCGCCTGTTCAACATGCTGTGGGGCGCCGCGGGGCCGGCGCTGTTCGTCGCGCTCTTCAGGGCCATACTCACCGACAACGGCCCGGAGTTCAGCGACCCGTACATGATCGAGAACTGGCGCCCGGACCCGGAGCACAACCCCACGCGCATCGAGCCGCGCGGCGTCAGGGTCTGGTTCACGGACCCGTACTGCGCCACGCAGAAGCCCCACATCGAGCGCGTCCACGAGGAGTTCCGGCGGATCCTCGTCAAGGGCGTCTCGTTCAACCCGCTCACGCAGGACGGGGTGAACCTCATCATGTCGCACGTCAACAGCTACACTCGCCCGACGCTCGGCAACAGGTGCGCGTACGACCTGTTCGTCGAGAAGCACGGGGAGGAGGGGAAGCGGTTCCTCGACGAGCTCGGCGTGCGCAGGATCCCGAACAACGAGGTCACGCTCCACCCGTTCCTGCTGGGCCAGAAGTTCCAGAAGCTCGCAGACAAGGCCATTCTCAGAAAGGCCGGCATCAGGGAAGAGAAAGGCACTCCAACCGGGAAATGACGGCATGAAATAGCCCTCCGGCAGGAGGGCAACACGACAGCCTGCCCGCAGCGACAAACGCAATTTCGACCTGCGGGACGGGCAGCGGGAGCATTGTACCAAAACGCAGCGCCCAACGCCATATCAAAGACAGGAAAAGCGAAATGCACAGACAAACCAGGATAGGGGTGGGCCTTTATGACATCCCCCATCTCTCAGCAAACCGTCAAATGCCAAAGTTTAGCACTAAACTTGCATTCACTTCCGCGAACTTGCGTTTAGTTCCGCAAAGGGGCGCATCTGCGTCATTCACCGCCGAGCCTTCTTTTGACTTTTCTCTGCGCTCTCCGTCTCTCTGCGTCTCTGCGTGAGACATTCAACTAACGAGTATGCGTGAGAAATTCGCCTTTGCCTAAAACCGGATGTGGCTCAGGCGTTCGCCGTCGAAGTAGCCGAAGGAGCGCTCCGAACCTCCCTTGGGCAGCGACACCGAACCGGGGTTGAATATCGTCAGGCCGCATGCGAGTCGCTTCAGCTCTGGGACGTGCGTGTGGCCATGCGCGAGGACCGTACACATGCCAAGCGGCGGCAGGCGGTTTTCGTTCCAAAGGTGCCCGTGCGTAAGGAAGAACGTCTCAGTCCCCGCGTCGAGAACGGCGTAGTCGCCCATCATGGGGAACTCGAACATGAACTGATCAACCTCCGCATCGCAGTTGCCGCGAACGGCGACGATTTTCTCCTTCAGTCCGTTCAGCGTCTTCGCGACATCCTCCGGGTCGTAGAAGTTCGGCACACCGTTGCGCGGACCGTGGTAGAGGAGGTCGCCCAGCAGCACGAGCCTATCGTAGCCAAGCGTGTCCGCCGCCGAAAGCGCAGCCTTCAGAGTCGAAGGTACACCGTGTATGTCACTCATGAACACGATTTTCATATTACAATCCTCCTCTCCAACTATCAACAAGACGGCTACATCACATCAACTTCGGCGACGGCGAGGCGGTCGTTGACGGGAAGCGCGTGCGTGGCGACGAAACGGAAGTAGCGCGCCTTGACCGGTTTCGCGAACTTTACCTCGCGCGTCTTGCGCGACTCCAGCACGTCGGGGAACGAACCATCACCGGCCTTCGTCCAGTCTTTGCCGTCAACGGACACCCAGAACTCACACTTGTCAACCACGCCCACGCTGCAGTTCGCCGGACGCGGCGTGTACTTGAACCCGCGCATCTCGCGTACCGCGCCGCAATCGACCGTGAAGCTCTGCGGCGGAGGAAGCGGATCGTGTTTCGTCATCGGCTCTGGATGCGAGTGCCACAGCGAATCCTTGTTGCCGTCGATGGCGGCCTTCGCGTTGCCGGGGTTCTTGCACGTCTCGCCGACGACCTTCCATGCATCGCGTGCCCCTGGCACGACGTACTGCGTTGGCGTCTTGCCGCCGAGCGGGAAGCGCACCACGATGTCCGAGACGTCGCCGCAGGGGCGGTTGCAGGTCACCGTCGTCTTCTTACCGTCCAACAGAAACGTGAACTCCTTCACCTCCGGGTCGATGAAGTGGATGAAGAGCGTATCGTCCTTGCGCGTGGTGACGACCTTGATGCCAAGCGAGACACCGCCCGCCTTCGTGCCGTAGATCGAGTCGCCGTTCTTCTCGAACCACTTGCCGATCCCGTCGAACACCTCCACGGCCTTTTCGGGAATCTGCCCCGAACCGTCAGGGCCGATGTTGAGGAGAAGGTTCGCGCCCTTCGACGCGGCGCGGGCGATGAGCGCGACGCACTCTTCCGGCGGACGGAACTTGTTCTGCCCGATCTTGTACCCCCACACGCCGTACTGGATCACGTCGCACTGCTCGGACGGACGGTCGTCGAGGAGCGGCTGGTTTTTCGAGAACATCGTCCCGACGCCAGGCAGGTCGCGCTCGAAGAGCTGGATGTCCTCCTTAGGACGCGACGCGCGGTGGTTGTTGTTCGCCACGAGCGCCTTGCGCGAGTGAATGAGGTCGAATATGTCGTCGAACTCCCAGTCGAACGTGCCGCCGCGATCCTTGTCAAGGTGGTCCCACTCGCCGTCGAACCAGATGTTGATGGGGTGGTAGTTGTCGAGCAGCTCCGTGATCTGTCCCATCATGTAGCGCTTGTACGAGGCGTAGTCGGGCTTCTGCTTCGCGCGCCATTCTTCGCTGCGCAGCCAGGCCCGTCCGGGCGTGTAGTCGGCGCGGTGCCAGTCGAGGAGCGAATAGTAGAGCGAGAGCTCAACGCCCTCGGCCTTGCACGCCTCGGCGAGCTCGCCGAGGATATCGCGCTTGAACGGCGTGGACTTGATGTTGTAGTCGTCCACCTTCGACGGCCAGAGCGCGAAGCCGTCGTGGTGGCGCGCAGTGATCGTGATGTACTTCGCGCCGGATTTCCTGACGATCCGCGCCCATTCGCGCGCGTCGTACTTTGACGGGTAGAAGCCGTACAGCATGCGCTCGTATGCGTCACGGTCGAGGTTCCCATGGTGCAGATACCACTCGCCCTGCGCGTAGTTGGCATAGAGCCCCCACACGATGAACACGCCGTAGCGATGCGCGGCGAACCTCTCACGCGCCTCGATATTCCACGCCTCGGGCTTGTACTCCGCAGAGAGTGTAAAGGATAAAATGCAAAGTGCAAAGTATATCACTCGTCTCTTAAGACTTCTCATTTTCATTTTCCTTTCATTTGCGATTTACTTAAAGAACACATAGCCTCCGGTCCACGCCGGAACGGACGGCAGCGTCACTACCGCGTCGTTGCCGTCGCGAACGATTTCCAACAACACGTCTTCGGCGTCGAGAGCGCTCCACATGGCCTTCGTCGCGCTCGCCGGTACGCCCCGAAGCCGCATCCGCACTGGCCGCGAACGGCCGATCGACGTGTTAACGAACATGACCGAGGCGAGAGTACCGTCCTTGCGGACGCGAGGCTGCACGAACGACATCGTGGGCGTTTCAAGAAGCACCGGCGACTTGCCGTGCGATGCCCAATCGCAGAGCCTATGCAACTGCATCACGCGGTCGCCTGACGCTTTAGAGAGCCCCGCCGTGAACGCATGCGTCCCGAACACCACGCGGCGGCGTCCATTCTTCGTCTCGAACATCACCACCGCATGCCCAGGCAGATTCAACGGCGCGTTGTTCGCGTCGCTGTAGTATTCGGAAATGGCTACGGCACCCGGCGCCGGTTTCAAAAAGAGCATCTGACCTGATACCGGCGTCTCACGCGCCTTGAAGCCTTCGTTCACGGGTACGGACAAGAACCGTTCGCGTAGGTTCCCGTTTGCAGCGGTACAACCAACAATCCCGATCTCCGCACCATATCCGGCCTTGAAGAGCGTTTGCGCCGCCGCGCCGTCGATCAGGACATCTTCCGAAAGAAGCCGCTCTACGGCTTCCTTGCCTGCATCGACTGCGTCCTTCGCGGCGGTCGTGGTGACGATGCGAGCGAGTTCCGACCGCGCACCGGTGATGAGTGGCTTGAGGGGCAGTGAACCGGTCTGTAGTTGGACGGGGGGCTCGCCCGTAAACCCGTAGCCGCACCGTACCGCGCCTTCGCTCAACGCCACGTAGCGCTTCATCATCGCCGCGTTGCGTGCGAGCGGCGCAAGCAATTCATCGCCGTACCATTCAGGCGTCTCGAATCCAGCGTCCATGATGAGCGCGGAGATTGAGTTCATACCCTGCGCAAGTGCCTCCAGCGCCTCCAGGAGCACGCCCTGCCCCGTACGGCAGGCGAACGAACGAGGACACGACTCTATCTCCGAACAGATTCGGTCTATGAACGGAAGCGGCCCGATGGTGTCGATCTGGAGGGCAAGTGTGTAAGCCTTGTCGATCTGGGCGCGAGCGTCATGGTCGAAGTAAGCTCCCGCGCCGGGACGCATCCCCACGGGCAGACCCGTCGCCGCGTGGTGCGCCTCGTAGAGCAGTCGGTGTTCGGGGAAGCAACGTCCCGGCTGCTGCTGACACATCCGCGTTTCAGGGGACGCCGCATGGACGGCCTCGGCGATCACGCGCACGAGCTCGGCCTCGCCCTCGAACGCGAAAGCGCGCCAACGCGCGGCGAGCGCGGCATCGGTTTTCATTTCCTCAATCAGCTGCTTGCGCGTACGCGACTTCCCCTCCTTCTTCGCGAACAGTTCAAGGCAGTATCCACAGTGGCAACCCCATCCAGGTCCGCCGTGGTTGACGATGCGGATGTCGTCGTCGATCCACGCGGAGTAGGGACGCATCGCGGCGGCGTAGAGCGTGGACATCTCCTTCATGTACGCGATGAAGCCTGGTGCGCGGAAACAGTTGCACCCCTTTGCCACGGCCCCGTCCGCCGACGTGAACCCCTGCCACGTCATCCCGGAGTTGTCCGCGTAACGAAGGAATGAGTCGCCGTGCCCGATCGTCGCCTGAATCTGGAGCGACGGCAGAATGCCGATCTTGCGCAACTGCTCCGCATCCCTCGCGAGACGTGCGGCGGCGGCGCGGTGTTCATCCATCTTCGGGAAGCTTATCCCGGATGAGAACCACACCTCGTCAACGCCGGCGCGGTGCTTTTCAAACTGCGCAAGCAGTCCGTTCCACACCTCTTCCCTGTCGGTGTGGGGCTTGCGCAGACGTATCGCGGAAAAAGGCACGGCGTCACCTGCAACGCAGAATAGTGAAAAGGGCAAAACGAAAAGCGTGAAACGCAGTTTCATATCAGCCTCGCTTGCGTATTTCATTGAGTGCATCGATGGTGGAGTACGGCGCGCGCTCGTTGCAGCTGGTGAACTTCGCCGCGTCGGCGGGGTTCACGAACTTGCGCGTTTCGGGATTCCACTTGATCTCATAACCCGCGTTGTTCATCGCGTGGTAGCCGAGGATGCAGGAGATGGTCGAGACGTTCGCCTCCTCCACCGTGACGTTCGTATCCTTGCGCGTACGCATTCCGAGGAACCATGGACGATGGTGATTGAACGGATTGTGGACTACCTTCACCTCCGGTTCGCCGGTGATGAGTTCCTTGCGGTTCGCCTCGCAGGCGCGCCAGAAGTCGGCCTTCGCCTTGTAAGCGGTATCGACGCGCTTCCCTTCCGGAATCGACGTCGTGTGGCGGCACGTGGAAATCCAGTCGCCGTTCTCGCCGAAGAACTGCACTCCGCAGCGGTAGCCCGTGAGGCGCGGCGTTCCGAGCTTCATCACAACGCCGTTCGCGTACTTGTACGTGATGAGGCAGTCGTCGTGTACGTTGAAGAGGCGTCCCGTGAGGAACTTCACGTGCTCGCACTTGACCGAGACCGGCCCCGCGTTCCCCATCGCCCACTGGGCTATGTCAACGTGGTGCGATCCCCACCCGGAGATGTTGCCCGTACAGTAGTCCTTGATCTGGAGCCAGCCGACGTTCTGTCCGGGAATCTTCGCGTATGGCTTGCCGTTCGCATCGACCGGACGCCAATGCGTGCGCAGCTGCGAATAGTGTACGTCGTTCCGCGCCGGGCCGAGCCAGAGGTCGAAGTCGAAGTCGCGCGGGTCAGGAGTGCGCTCGACGGACGGCACCTGCCATTCGCTCTTTGGAGAGTTGTCGATTATGCCGAGGTCGATATGCGTGAGCTTGCCGAGGCGGCCGCTGCGCACGTACTCCACGCCCTTCACGAATCCGGCGCCGATTCCCCTGTCGCAGCGCTGCTGAGTGCCGATGTGGAACACGCGCTTCGTGCGACGCACAGCCTCCACTATCGCCTCGCTCTCCTCAATGGAAAGAGCCATGGGCTTCTGCACATAGACGTCCTTGCCCTTGAGACACGCCTCCACGACCATGCGCGCGTGCCAGTGGTCCTGCGTGCAGATCATCACTCCGTCGATGCCGGGGTCGTCGAGTACCTTGCGGTAGTCCATCTCTAGTTTCAGGTGGTCCATCTTGCACTCGTAGCGGCGCTCGGCCACGGTCTTCATGTTGGCGAGGCGCACGGAGTCGCAGTCGCAGATCGTTGTGAGCATCGCGAGGTCCTTGTTGGCCACGAGGCCGCCGATGTCCATCGACGTACCGATGCGCCCGCACCCGATGAGCGCAATCTGCAGCTTGTTGCTGGGAGCAGTCTCCCCGAACACGCTCGACGGAACTATCACGGGCGCGGCACCCGCCGCGATCACCCCGCCAAGAAATCCCCTTCTGCTTATCCTGCAATCATTCATCTGCTTCTCCTTGTCGTCCACGCGCCCGTTCGACCACCGAATGCGGCGCATCAAGTTGCAATCAAGAGGAGCGGGGCGACCTGCCACCGGCAATAAGGACTCCCTCCCGAAGGCAACGCCACAATTATACACCAAAAGGAACCTTTCCACAACGCCGAATCTACATTTCGCATACAAATTCCATACAATCATTTTACAGTTTACCCCCTAGACCTCGTGCGCCGGCCGTGGTATCATGTTGGCCTAGGAAATAGAAGGAGAATGCAATGCGCAGCAGATTCGAAGAAGTACTGTCCGAACGCCATGTGCAGGCCATCTGGTACGACGCCTCGTTGCGTCCAGACGGCCTCCGCACATCTGGCGGTGCGGAGGTGCGCGTGGTCGATCCAGGTAGCTGGAACCTCGAAGCGGGACCGGACTTCCGCGACGCCGTGCTGGAGATCGGCGCAGACCGACGCCGCGTGCGCGGTGACGTCGAGGTCCATTTGCGCGCGGCGGACTGGTCTGCGCACGGACACGCATCCGACCCGGCGTACGCCAACGTCGTAGCGCACGTCACTTGGTATCCAAGCCCACCACCCGCGTCGAACGTCCTTCCGCCGCACTGCCTTCGCGTGTGCATCGGCGACCCTCTCCGCACGCGTCCCGACTTCTCCCCCGACGAAATCGACCTCACCGCCTACCCTTACGCAAAACTGCCCGCCACGTCGCGCCCCTGCGAGACCGCGTTCACCCACTCCACCGACGCCGCGCTCGCGATGCTGCGCACGGCAGGCGAACGCCGCCTCGAAGGCAAGGCCCGACGCATTGCCGCGCTCTTCGTGCGAAAGGGCGACCGCGCACAGGTGTTCTACGAGGAGATGATGGCTGCCTTCGGCTACAAACACAACGTCGCACCATTCCGCGCCCTCGCGCAGACGCTTCCCTGGCGAGACCTCCCCGCACGTCCAGACGCCGCAGACACCGCCCTTTCCTGCGCTGCTGAACTCGGCGTGGCCCCGGTCGTCCCGTGGCACACCGCGAACGTGCGACCGTCCAACTCCCCGAGACGCCGCATATCGACGGCCGCCGCGCTTTTCGCGGGTGCCCTCCCCGGACTCCTCCGGCGGCTTGACGGCTGCGACCTCGCCGTGCGCGAAGGACAACGCTGCGCCCTCGACATTCTACTCGCTGCACGTCCCCTTGGCGCACGACGTGCGGCCGCAATGCTCACGAACGTACTGATTCCCTTCGCGCGCGCCGAAGAACGCCTCCCTCGCGTGCCCGAGTGGATATTCCCCGAAGAACTCAACGCGACAGTGCGGCTCATGGCCTTCCGTCTCTTCGGACGCGACCACAACCCCGCGCTCTACGCGGGGAACGGGCTGCTGATACAGGGGCTCATCCACGTACACCGCACGTGCTGCCTTGCCGTCCACCCCGACTGTTCGGAATGCCCGCTTGGATTCAGCTCGGCACCGCAAGCGTGAAATCCGTGGCAATCGGCTTGCCGGCGCGGCCGAAGCTGTTGCGCGGGAACACCTCTATGCGCAGTTTTCCGGATACGTGCAACCGGCTGACGGGGAATCGGCACGTCGTCGGAACGTTCGCCTTGCCGCCAGACACCGAGCGGTAGAAACCCTTCGCGAACACATAGCGGTCGTCACGTCCGCCGTGGTCGTCAGTGATCTTCAGCGCGAAGTCGAACACGCGCGCGTTCATGGTATTGCTTGCGGCGGGAATGGTCACCTCCATTACGGACTGCTCCACCACCGGCACGTTCTTGCCGCCGCGGTTCTTGCCCTTCGCAATGCACACCTTGAGCTCGGCACCATTCTGGAACTCCGGGGCTACGCTGGCGGCCGCCCGTTTCGCGTACGCGAACGGCGGCGGATCCGCAAGCGGCGTGGGCACTACCCAGTCGTCGCCGAGGACGGAGAAGTCCACGCAATCGCGGCGGTTGAACACGATGCGGTCGTCGAACACACGCACGAGCATTCCCTGATGCCCGTCTTTGTGAGTGTTCAGCTTCCACATGACCTTGTACGGATCTTCGCCGCGCTGTTCGCGCATCGGGAGGTCGTTCTCTCGCCCGAACGGCGCAACGTCGCCGTATTCAAGGCCAATGTATTTGAGCGAACCGGCGCCAATGGAGGTGAATGCGCCCTGCCAGATGGCCCGTTCGTCGTTGATCGAGGCGTGGGAGTGCCCGGAGAACGCCACGGCGTTGCGAAACGCTGAGAGCGCTGCCGTTGACTTGCCGTCGTCGTGTCCCCACACCCAGTCGCAATGGCACGTGTTCTTCAGCGGCGGGTGCTGCATGTAGAAGAACGGCTTGGACGGATCAAGCGACTTGCCGTTCGCGGCGAACCAGCCCGGCGTCTGCGGAACGCCCTTTTCGTCCCATCCCCGGCAATGATCCGCAATCCAGTGCGCGCCGATGAACGAGTAACCCTTGACCTCCTTGTGCCAGATTGGGGCGTAGTCTTCGTGGAAGCTGCGTTTCCACGCCGCCGCAAGGTCCTTGTTGATCGCGTGGTCGTAGGCTTTGTCGCCAAAGTGCTTCTTTGCGACATTGCCGTACTTGTAGCCTTCCCAGTCGTGGTTGCCGTACACGAACAGCTTTTCCACCTTGCGCCCGTCTGGGGCCTTGCCGTCAGGAAACGCCGCATACCACGCGCGAGCCACGGCGTCAAGTTCATCCACGAGGCCGTGGTCGGCCATGTCGCCGCAGATGACCACGCCGTCAACGCCATGGTCGCGGAACCATTCCATCGTCTTGCGGAACTTCTCCTCGCCGTGATAGGCAAGTACGCCTTTCTTGCGGTAAATCGACAGGTGGATGTCCGTCACCACGCCGAACGTAAGGTTCGGCTTCCCAGCTGAGAACGTCCCCGCCGCCGCACGCAGCACCGGTGCCACGCCTAATGACGCCATTCCGCCGATGAACCATCTTCTAGAGATCAACATTTTTTCTAATCCTTTCTTTCAACAATTAGCCGTCAGGTAAAGTATAGCATATTTCCAAGCGGATTTGTGGGATAAAAAAATGGCATCCGTAACCGGGCGGCTCAAAGGGGGAACCGTTACTCCCGGCCGGATGCCTACGCATACAGGCTAGCATGGGGGACGCCTGTACACGCAATCTTCAATCGGTCATTCCCCATTGCAGGGAACGAGGTATAGTGTATCAAATCCGAAAAATAAATGCAATACCCTCCGAGCGAATTTATGAAATAAAAAAAATGGCATCCGTAACCGGGCGGCTCAAAGGGGGGGGAACCGTTACTCCCGGCCGGATGCCTACGCATACAGGCTAGCATGGGGGACGCCTGTACACGCAATCTTCAATCGGTCATTCCCCATTGCGGGGAACGGGAAATAGTGTATCAAAACTGAAACTTAAATGCAATGCAATTTGTGCAACTTTATTGTCACAAATCATTTCAGTAAGATTGTCGTGCCGCCGATGTAGCCGAGCTTCAGGCCGTCCTCCGTCTTCTGGATGCGGTAGCCGCGCTTGCGGGCAACGGGATCAAGGACGAAGCTCGTGTTCTCAGGCATCGCCGCCCATTCGACCACGCACTTCTTGCCGGTGCGCTTGATGACCTTCAGGTCGGTGCGGTTGGCGAGGTTCACGTTGACCGTCGCGCCAGCCGCAGTCGGGAAGATCACCGCGCGGCCGGAGACGCTCGTCGCGTTCCACGGACCTTCCCAGTCGGTGAGGTCGAGCGTCGCGCCGCTGGCGAGCGTGCAGCCCCAGTGGCGGTCGCTCTCGGGCTTGAAGACGCCGCTCACGGTGAGCGAGTTCGCGCTGTACAGCGCGCCGTCCGTCGTGTTCGCGCAGATGTAGTCCTTCACCGTCATCGGCTCGCGGTCGATGGCGAGAAGCCCACTGCGGTTCACGACGAGCGTGGTCTGAGGCGCGCGGATGCCCTTGGTGTTATCCGTGAGGTAGTACACCGTGTAGAAACCGTCCACCTCGAGCGTACCGGCGGTGATGTCCGTGTTGAACATCCAGCACCAGTCGCTGCCGCTCGATCCGCGTCCGTTCCAGTGGAGCGTATAGCCGCCAAGGTCGAGCGTGATGGGCGTGCCGTCGCGCCGCACGAGGCCGCCGCACACGAAGTCCATGTACGAATCCGCCGTGAGCGTGACGTTGCCCCAGAGTGAATAGTTGTAACCGTTCGCAATCGCCAGCGAACTCGCGAGCGTGCCGCCGTTCAGGATCACGCGGTTCTTGTAGTTGTTGATCGCGCCGTAGGCGTCAAGCGTCGCGCCCGGCTGAACCGTCACGTCCGTGCCGAACGCGCCGAGCGTGCCCGTGCACACCTGGTCGCGTCCGTCGGTAGCGGTGGGCGTTCCGAGACGGAACATTCCCTCGCGCACATCCGTGCCGCCCGTGTAGGTGGAGCCGGCCGAGGCCTCGTACGCGCCCGCGCCCTCCTTCACGACCTTCACGTTGCCGCAGATCGCGACGCCGTCGTTCACGGCATCCACGCCCTCAGGCACGTCGATGATCAGCGTGCCCTGCGTCCTGCCGGTCATCCACTTCGCCTGCAGGTACTGCACCACCTCGGTGCGTTGCGCGTCCGTCAGCGCCGTGTTGAAGCAGATGAGCTCGGAGAGCTGACGTCCGCCGTTGCGGTAGCCACTATCAACGCTATTGCTACGGTCAAAGGTGAGCGAGTCAGAGGCGGAGTTCTGGGATGTCACGATGGAGATCACCTGGAAGTCATCGGCCGGAATCACGTCGTTCTTCCAGTCGACCACGGTCGTACCGTTCCACACGGTTGAGAATTTCGCATGGCTGCTGTTACCATACTGTCCGGCTGTGCCGCGGTGGAAGTTGTAGGTGCCGCTTCCCCCGTTCCTGTCGCCCAGCAGGAAGGCCCGCTGTGTAGCCTCGACCTTGATTACCATGAACACGGTGCGCAGGTTGGTAAAGCGCGTGTACGTCATGTCGCGCTGGCTGCTCGTCTTGCCGAAATCGACCGTGGGACGTCCGTACGTCGTCGCGTCGTAGATCGGGAAGTTCTCGGCCTGCGCTGTTGCCGCAGGGGCCGTCGCGACGCGATGGCTGGAATCCTTCGAAGTCCACGAGAGGACGCGGCCGGCCGAATCGATGTTAAGCGTCGAGGTGTCGGAGGCGTCGAGCCAGAAGCACGCGCTCGAGAGGATTGAAGGTGCCGAAACCGTGCCGTCGAACCAAGGCGACGTAACCTCTGCGCCGAGGTAGCCGTCCGCCGAAAGGCCCTTCACCTTGAGGGTGTGGCCGTTCAGGTCGATGGCGGCACCGGACGGGATCGTGACCGTGCCGAGTCCGCGCCAGTCGCAGTCCGCGTTCAGCGTGACGATGTTCCGGCCCGTGCCCATCGTGAAGTGGTCGGGCGTGAACGGAACGTACTCCCCGCCGTTGACGCTCACGAGCATCGGCCACGGCATACCGTTGTAGGACATTCCGTTGGACGCGCCGTTCGCGCCCTCGCCGCCCGTCGTCTCGCCGCAGACGATGGTGAACCTGTGCCAGCCCTCGGTCATCTCGAAATTAACCATCTTGTTCGCCGTGTAGGTGTGGTTGAGAAGTTTCCACGAGCCGTCGATGGCGAGGCCGTAGTAGTCGTCGTAGCGCTGGTTGACGTTCCACGTGCCCGACTCCTCCGCAGAGACGTACACCCAGCCGTCGTAGCGCACCTGCGCCTCGTTGATGTACGTGGCCGACCACGGGACGCCGTAGGCGTTGAGTTCCGTGAGGTCGCCGACGCCCTGCGTCATGTAGTGCTTCAGGAGCACGTTGACCCAGTTGTCGTCGCCCTTCGCCGAGCGGTTCGGGTACTTGATGTAGCCCATCTGCGTCGCCTTGTGGACGTCCTCGCCGATCTGCACGCCCTTCCAGTTCATCTCCGTGCCTTCGGGCACGTTGAACGACGTCGTGCCGTCGATGATGACGGTGGTGTGCTCGTTCGGAACGGCGTTCTCGACCACGTTGCCCGCCGCGTCGCGGCACTCCCAGTTCGCCGCGCTCGTCAACGTCGTGCCGTCGCCGTTGCCCGTCCAGCGCGCGGTCATGTCAACCGTGCCGGGCGTCGTCCAGATTTCGATCTTCGCGACCTCGTAGGCGTCAACTGTCAACCGGGTGCTGCCGCCGAACTTGCTCGTGTCATAGGCGAACGTCCAGTCCATCGATCCGAGCGACTGGTGCGACATGTTGCCGAGGCCGAACGCATATCCTGTCGTTCCCGCACTCCAGTCGCTGAACGCGAACAGCACCTGCGCCGGATTGCGCTCGCCGGGCGTGAGGCGGTGGACCTGCATCGAGCCGTGTCCAATGCCGTCGAAGCTGCAAAGGTCGTTCCAGTCGTAACCCCAGGTCTTGGCGGGCGCTCCCGCGACTCCGCTTGCGCCGCTACCGTAGGAATGCGTCCAGAACTCGATCCAGCCGTCCGCACCGTCGCCCGTCACCGCCGTCGGTTCGATACCGGGCATGTTGCTCGCGATCTTGAGGTGCGTCGCGGGGCCCTGGTACATCTTCTCCGGGATGATCGGCACGCCGAGCGTGTCGATCGACCTGTCGCCGAAGGCGTCCATCGACACCCACAGCCAGCGCGTGAGGTTGTGGTACTGATGCACCCCGTCGTCCTTGCGCCTGATCTCGATGTAGTAGCCCACGCGTCCGACGTTCTCCGTCGCCGCGCCGGTCTCGCCGATGTCGTCGTAGGGGACGAATCCGTTCTTGGCGAGCGGCGTCCTGTTGTGCGCCGCAACGTCGAAGACGCGGGCGCGGGTGAACCCGGCGAGGTACGCGGCGGGCACGTTGTTCTCCGCGCCGGTCGTCGTGGGAAGCCCCGTCTCGACCTGTCCCGGCGTGAAGTCGGGATCGTCCGCGAGCGCGTCCGTGATCGCCTTGCAATAGACGTCCGCCATCTTGTCCTCGCCCGGCCAGTCGGGATGGAGGTCGGTCGCGCTCTGGAAGCTGCCGGTGATGTAGTTGCCCTGCGCGTCGTAGCGGTAGCACGGCGTGTAGAGGTCCGCGAAGTACACGCGCTTCGCCGGGAACATGCCGCCCTCGATCGCCTCGCGCATCATCGTGTTGTAGGTGACGACCTTCGCGTTCTTCGCGGCGTCGGCGATGTCAACAACCGCGCCCGCGATGAACTTCGCCGTCGGCTTCTGCGTGATTACCTTCATCACGAGGTTGCTCCACACGGGGAAGAGCGTACTGGGCGTCTGGGTGTTGCCGTTGATGTCGTTCGTGCCGAGCTTGACGAGGACGAAGTCCACGTCGCCCGCCTGGTCGAGGAAGTTCTCGATGGCGTCGATCGTGCCGCCGCCGCCGTTCGAGATGAGACGCTGCCCGCCGATGCCGGAGTGGCTGATCCACTCGTCGGGCATCGCCGCGCCGCAGATGTCGGCGCTCTGGTCGTAGCGGTGGCCCTTCGCGATCGGCTCGTAGCCCGCCGCCGCGAGCTTCTTCATGAGGCCCGTGCGCCAGTTGCCGTACGTACCGCCGTGCGTGATGGAGTCACCCACGGGGAGGACGTTCACGCGCGTCTTCACCGCGCCGTAGTCGAGGTCGAGCCACAGGCGGCCGCCCTTCGCGAGGTTCTCCGCCCACACCTTCGGGTTGTTGCCGCTCGCGCTCGTCGCGTCGAACACCGCCGTCAGCGCCGCGTCGTCCATGTTCAGCGAGCCGTTGTCCCACGTCATCAGCAGGAAGCGGCCCTTCGTGTTCTGCGCGTACTTGGGCGCGAGCGCGATCTTCGCGCCGGACGCGAACGCGGGCGGCGAGAGAAGGCGGAAGGTGAACTTCGTCGGGTCGTAGGTGAGCCGGCCCGTCGCGCCCACGTCGAGCGTGGAGAGGTAGAAGCCGCCCACGTCGTTGAACGACGCCGCGCCGTCCACCAAAAGGCGTGTGGTGGTGAGCGAAATCGGGTCCCACCCGATGTACGTGAAGGCGGGGGACGCGCCCTCCGGCACGAGGATCGACGCATTGGCGAGGCTCGTCGCCGCCGTCCCGTCCTTCTCCCAGTTGCCGACGGTGTTGAACGTCGAATCCGTCGCGCCCGTCCAGACGTAGTCCGCGATGACGGAGCGGTCGGGCGTGGAGCCGTCGTACTTCACCCAGAACTCGATCTTGATGGTGGAGTAGGCGTTCCCTGAGATGTTGGCGACATCCGCCGTGTCAGCGCCGTACGTGAACGTCCAGTCCAGCGTCTTGGACGAGCTGTGGCCGAGGTTGCCGAAGTCGGCCAGCGTCCCCATGCCGACTGCGCGCGGATTGGCGGTCGTGTCGCCCCAGCGGTTGTAGACGAAGAGCATTTCGCCGGGCAACACACCGTCCGGTTCAGCGAACTTCCGCATCAGCTGGAAGCAGCCATGGCCCTTCGCCCCGGACGTGTCAAGCGTGTCGTTGAAGCCGCAGATGCCGCCGGACCAAGGTTCCGCGAGGACGTCTCCCGTCCTATCCCCGCCGCCGTAGTTCACGGGGTTGAACTCGATGTATCCCTCGACGGAATCGTCGTCCGCCGCGACCTGCTTCACGCCGCCGAAGTTGCTCCACACGTGGAGCTTCGTCACGGTCTTCTGCTTGCGCTGCGCGTGCGTGACGGGGAGCGCCACGTCCGCCCACGTGGAGCCGGGCGCGTCCATGTCGACCCACAGCGCCTGGAGGGCGCCCGTGTCCTTGCGCACGAGCTCGATGTAGTAGCCCACCTTCGCGATGCCCGTCTCCTGCATGGCAGGCGCGTAGGTGTAGGGTATGGCGTAGAGGTTCTGCGCGTAGCCGAGCGTGGGCGTCGGCTCGATGGTACGCACGCGCGTGAAGCCCGCGAGGTACGCGGCGGGCACGTTGTTCGTCGCGTCGAGGACGACCGCCGGGGGCGTCCACGTGGACGGCGTGTTCTTGCCCGCCGCCGTCGCGAGCGTCATCAGCTTCGTCTTGATCGCGGCGGCCACGGCCTCGCACTCCGCCTGGGTCTGCGAGGCGGTGATGAGCGACGCGATGTCAACGCACTCCACGTCCGCCTCCGTACCGCACCACGACGCGATGTCGGCGTTGAGCTCAGCCGAGCCGCCGGGGATCGTGCAGGCGATCACGGTTGTCATCGGGAGCGCCGCCTTGATGCGCGTGACGGCCTCCTTGTAGTTCGCGAGGATCGCCACGTCGGCCACGCCGTCGGCGACGTCCGTGTCGCCGCACAGGAACACGGTGAAGTCCGGCTCGTTCGCCGCCGCCGCGTAGGTTTCAAGCCCTTCCAGCACGCCGGCGCGCGTCGCGGACGTCTTGAGCGCGAGGTTCTGCACGCCCGCGTGGTGCTTCCACGCATCGACGCCCGCGCACACCGCGTTGGCGTTCGCCGTGCGCCAGCCCGTCATCTTCACGTTCCACCCCTCGGCGGAAAGCGACTGCGCGAGCGGGGCGCGGAAGCAGTACGTGCTGCCATAGACGTAGCTGCCGCCGAGCGTCCAGATCTTGGTCTCCGGCGCCACCACGATGGAGGAGGTGTCCTTTGTGAGGAAGATGCCCTTCGTTGTCACGACGACTTCGTAGCCCGCCGGAGCGCCCGCCACCTCGACGTCCGCCGCCTCAAGCCCCAAGATCGTGCCCGCCGAGAGCAGCGTGATGTTCGCGTCGCCCGCCGGGGCCGCCGCGCCCGTCAGGTCGAAGGACGCCTTGCCGGAGCAGTCGAGCGTGCCCGCGAACGTGAACGGCTGCGCCCCCGTGAACGTCATGTCCCCGGAGCACTGGATGACGTTCGCCGCGTTCGCGAGGATTGTCCCGCCTGCCTCGACCTCAAGCGTGGTGAACTTCACCGGCTTCTCGCACGCGCGCATGTCGAGCGTGCCGCCCGCGTGGATCGTCACCGGCACTGCGGCGGAGGAGATGGCGATCGAGGGATTGACCGTCGAGGCCGTGGAGTCCATGATCACCGTGCCGCCGAAGATCTCCGCGCCGTTGTGCATCTGCTGGTCGGTGTGGTTGTTCGTGATGTGGAAATCGGCAGCGCCGTACTTCACGAGCTTCGGATACGTGCCGTTGCCGGTAATCGGCGCAGGGCAGGTGATTTTCGTCGTCTCGTTGGAGACGATGAACGTGTCCGAGATGTAGATCCAGCTGACCGAGGAGGAAACCTTCGTGGCGTCGTTGAAGACAAGGTTCCTCAGGTGCAGCCTGTTGCTGGTCTGCACGTAGGTGGAGCCGCCGTCCATCACGAGGTCACGCAGATAGACGTTAACGGCCGGCACCTCGACCTTCGAATTCACGCCGTCGATGATCGCGTCGACATTAGGCAGGTTGACGGTGCTGTTGTGGAAATACAGACTTCCGTTCGTCACATGGATCAGTCCTTCGCACGAACTCACGGCGTTGCACATCCAGAAGTGCTTTCCGGTCGGGACGTTGATCGTGAGGGTGTGGCCGTTCATGTTGAAGTCCGTCGCCCCGTAGCCGCTGTTGAGAAGGCCGAAGTCGCCGTTCGATGAATACGCCGTGGCGTCGCCCGTCATGATGATTCCGGCCAACTGCGCGGAGCCGCTGGTCACGTTGCCGCCGCTGTTGCGGAAGCATCCGTTGCCGTCGGGTCCGGTGCCCTCCATCGTCAGCACCGGACAGTTTCCGTTGCCGTTGCCCGCCATGTCGTAAGCACCGCCGGCAACGATGCGAATCGGGTACTTGTTGGGGACAAGCGAGGTTGCGCCCATCGCAAGCGTTCCCGCGTTCACCACAGTGCCGCCGGAGTTCCTGAGTTTGTTCTTCGCAGTGAACGTGCCCGCGCCGGTCTTGACGAGCGTCACCGCGCCCTCGATGGTGAATGCCGTGTTGTTCTTCGTCTCGCCGGACGGCACGTCGATGTACAGCTCGCCGGCCGTGACGCCGTTCTTCACTAGCTTCACATCGTCGATCAACGACGTCGAGTCCGAACCAAGGTAGTAGCCCTGGAATGTGAGCGTGTGCGTCCCCGCCGTCAGGTTGAGCGTGACGGTCTGTTCCGCGAACACGGGATCGTTCACCGCACCCCATGTCCGCACAATCGTATCGTCAAAAGCGACGGTCAGCTTTGAGCCTGCGAGATTGGGACGCCCGGCGAGCTTGAACGTAAGCGTGTATTCGCCTGACTCCGGCACCGTGACATACTGAAAGATGCTTGCAGCGTTCTGGAGCCAGCAGACAAATGTTCCGTCGATCGGCGTGTTCGCCACCCAGGTGGTGTTGTTTTTAGAAAGGCCGCACGACGTCGTGCCGTCCCACCCCGTCGCCTGGAACCCGCCGACGGTGAAGTAGGCGTATGAGCCGGAGAACGTTCCGTCGAAGTTCTCGAAGCTGCCGTTCGTGATGAGGTTCGCGCGCTCGAGGATCGAGTCCGTAATCTTCACGCTGCCGTCGCCCGCGACGTTGTCGAGGTAGAGCGTGTGTCCGTTCAGGTCGATGACCGTATCGCTCACGACGTTTATCGTGCCAAGTCCGCGCCAGTCGCAGTCCGCCGTGAGCGTCACGCGACCTGTGCGCGCGCCGAACGTGATCGAGGCCCACGACGGCGTGGCGCCGACGGGGAACGAGAACGACGCCGCGCCGTCGATGTCAACAGCCGTGTCCGAGTCTGGAAGCGTCGTCGCTGGCAGTTCCGCGCCCGTCGCGTCCCAGCACTTCCAGTTGGCGGGGTCGGCAAGGTCCGTCACGTCGCCGCCGCCGATCCAGTGCGCCGTCGCCGCCCTTCCGGCGTCCGCCGCCGCGAAGGAGTTGAGGCTCTCCGTCGAGTCCTGCACCCAGCCCGTGCGCGTGAGCGTGGCGCCATGCGTGAAGTCTCCGCTAGATTCAAGCTCGTTCGAGTAGAGGATGCCGTTCGCCTGGTCGAAGAGCGCGCCCTTGCCGTTCGCCTTGACGACGGGCACGAGGTCGCGCACGACCAAGCCGGCGTCCTTCAGCGACAGGGAGTTGAAGGTGTATTTCGACCCCTTCGTGACGGACCACGTGCCAAACACGGCAAGGTCAAGTATCGGATTTGGCTTGCGCTCAACTGCGTATGTTTTACGGGAACCGCCGTGATCGATCTTAATGATGTCTTCGTCAGTCATCTGGAAGCGATAGGAATCCGACGTCGTCGGAGACGAATCGAGAGCCGTGCCCCTGCCGTGCCAGTAGTACTTGTCGCTCTGGATGTCAAGCATGTACGCGGCGCCCTGCCAGGACTGGCCGAAGAGTGTTGCACCGTTGGCGTACGTAAGCCCGCCGATGTGGAAGTCGAACGTGGTGTTGATGTCGGGGATGTACCCCGTGCGCACGGTCTGCCCGCCGGTGGAGATGAGGCTCGCCACTTCGCTCGCGTAGGGGAGGTCGGTGGTCTTCATCAGGAAGAAGCGGTACTTGAGTCCCGTCGCCTGGAGCGCGGCGGGGAGCGTCACGTTCGTCGTGACCGTTTCCGGGGCGATTGTGCCCAGGTCCTCGAAGTTCGTCCACGCGTTCTTGTCCGCGCCGCCGTCCGTCGCGCCGTATGCGAGATAGAGGTTGTTCGTCGCCGTCTCGGGGATTGTGCCGAACGCGAGCGTGGCGGTGGTGGCTGTCTGCTCCGTCACGGTGACGGTTGGGAGGAAACGGAACGTCGGGGTCGTGTCCGTCACGCGCCCGAAGCGCGCGGCGTCCCGTTCCGTGCCGGCGACGAGCGCCGTCGCCGTCGCGCTCGGCTGGAACGTGTCGTTCACCTGGTCGTAGAGGCCCGGCACGTCGTTCGCGTCGAGCGCGGGGATGTAGTCGCGCTGCATCTGGTACGGATCGTACCATCCGCCGTTCGCGATCTTCATGCGGTAGAAGTCGAACGTGGCAAAGTTGGCGTTGTTGTTGCAGGCGAAAATGCCCATCGGGTTGTTGCCGTCAACACTGCGCGTGTTTGAAGGCCCCACGCGCGTTTCCACTCCTTCGGTGAAGAGACTCACGCGGTTGTCGTCATCGACGATGAAGCGGTAGTTGGTGTTGAGCGCGGGCTTTGCGCCGAAGGCAGAGCCGCTTGCGTGGAAGTTGAACTTGTCGCCCTGCTGGTTGAAGAGGTAGCGGCTGCCGGTCCAGTTCTGGCCGAAGAAGGCTGTCGAAGCAACATACGTGACGTTGCCGAAGCGGAAGTCCGTGACGGTGCGGCCGTCGGGGACGAGATCGGCGTTCACCCACTGTGCGCCGGTGGAGTGGACCTTGTCGAGCTCCTTCGCCATGGCGAGGCCCGTCGTCTGGAGGAGGAAGAAGCGGAGCGGACGCCCGTCGCGCAGCGCGGCGGGAACGGTGTAGGTGTACGTCTCCTGTCCGTCGGCGATGTCGGCGACCTTCTCGAAGCTGTCCCAGGCGTACTTGTCGTCGTCGCCGTCCGTCGCGCCACTCGCGAGGAAGAGCGCATGGCTGCGTCCGTTCGGGTTACCGAACGCGAGCGTCACGCTGTCCGCCGTCTTCTCCGTCACGCACACCGTGCGCGGCGGCTCGTAGAGGCGGACAACGCCCGGGAGCGTGTCGGGGCCAAGTTTCGCGCTCTCGGCGAGCGTCGCGTCGGAAAGCGCGCCGTTCCAGATACGCACTTCGTCGTACTTCGCCTTCGCGTCGATGTCGTTCTCGTAGAACGAGTGGCCGATGTTGAGCGTGTAGGTGCGGAGTTCCGCGATCGTCCAGCCCTTCACGATCGACCAACGGTTGCGGACGATGCGACCCGTCGAGGCGTTGCGCTTCGTCCAGTGGACCATCGTGTCGCCGTTGCCCATGTCGCGGTACGACACCGCGATGTGCCATTTCGTGTTGAGCGCGAAGCCGCCGAACGAGTCGTTGACGGAAAGGAGCGTGGATCCGCCCCTCTTGACCTGGAAGGCGTCCTGTCCGGTGTTTGTGCCGCGCACCCAGCTGAGAAGGATGCCGTCCGTCTCGCCGCCGCCCATGTCGAACACGCGGGAATAGTTCTGCGCGGCGGTCGGCGTCGCCCAGATTTCGATCGTCATGCTGTCGGAGGGCAGGATGTTGCCGCCGGTGCCAAGCTCCACGTAGCCACCATTGTTGTTGTCTTTCATCTGGTTCTTCGTGCCGCTCATCTCGATGGTCGTGTTACTGTCGGCCCAGGCGAGCTTCTTGCCCTTGCCTGCGGCGGCGGGACGGCCGGGAAGCGCGTTGTTGTAGTTGCCGTTGAAGCTCCAGCGCTGGCGAAGGTGGACGTAGGCGTTGTCAACGGACGGTGCGACCGCGACCGTCTCCGGCAGGGTGTCCGGGCCGGCCGCCGCGTTCGCGTTTAGCTGCGCGTCGGTGAGCGCGCCGTTCCAGATTCGCACTTCGTCGTACTCTGCGTTGGCGTCATGGTCACCAGAGTACTGCGAATGGCCGAGGTAGAAGTAAGGCCGGTATAACGCGCCGAGCGCCCAGTTCGGGGCGTTCTTGGAACCGGATTTCTCAATCGCGCCCGTCGTTACGTTACGCTTCGCCCAGCGGACGTCGCACGAGCCATCGGCCTTCGGCGTGAAGACGACAGAAATGTGGTATTGCGTGCCGAGCGTATACGGGTAGAGCGTGTTGTCCGCGCGCAGGATCGCGGCGTTGGCATGCTTGATTTCCTGGAGGTCCTTGTTGATGTCCGTGCCGGTTGACCAGCACAGAGTGAAATAGTTCTGGTTGTTCGGGCCGTAGTCGAAGATGCGTGCGTAGTTCTTGGTGGCAGTCTGCTTGGCCCAGATTTCGATTGTGGCGGCACCGGGCGGCATGACGTCCATGCCGAGGTTGAGAGAACCGGTGCTGTTGCCTGCGCCGGTCATCTTCACGACGCCGTCCGCGACGGCGACGCTCGAGCCGATCTTCACGGCCGCACGCCCCGACACCGAATCCTTCAGGTCGGTGTTGAACGTCCAGCGGTGCGTCAGCGCCGCCGCCGTCGTCTTCGTCTCGTCCGCTCGCGCCGCGAACGGGAATGCCGCACTAGCCGCGACCATCGCCGCGAGCGTAAGTGTCGATATGCGTATTTTGCTCATGCTTGTTCTCCTTGGTTAGTTAGATTGTAAATGGCAGAGGGATAAGTGACCCCACCGCAAAAACTTGCTGTTGTACGCTTGCTGTCTCCGCCTCTGCAACAAGCAAAGGGGAGGCAAGTGTACGACGGCAAGCGCGCCGCCCTGGCCGCGCTACAGCGCGTCCTATGCCATGAGGGGGGGGGGGGGTACTTACGTTGTAAACGCGCACTACGCGGCTTTTAACCGCGCTAAAACGCGATGTCTTGGAGCACATCGCCGTCTCAAGATACAATGCGCCATCAGTCATGGGCGCAATAATACCAAAACCCGCCGCCAAATGCAAGCCTAAACTTCACCAAATTTTCACCAGAAGCGCACCGCCGTACCCGAACCGGAACCCGAACCCGAACCGGAACCGTTGGCCGGGCGCGTTCCTTGCGCGTGTACGCATGCGCGAGCTGTCCGCGAAGGTCCGGGCTCGGCCTCGCAACCAGCGCGGCCGACACAAGCGCCGCCGCCACAAGCGCGGGGAGCGCCGCCGCGACGAGCGCCGCAATCCACGGTTTTTTCGTCCGGCGCACCAGCGCGAACACGCCAAGCGCCGTCCAGTGCCCCAGCGCATTGCAGAAGCCCGCCGACAGACACTCCACGCTCTACACCGCAGAACCCACGAAGCAGGCCGGACGCTACGGCGCACGGTGCGCGGGGAGGTAGCGACTGAGGCTGTCGGCAAAGCCTCTCACGAATACGTCGCCGGATTTAGAGACGTCCACCAGGGCGAAGCTGTTGTGTTCCGGGTACGGGCCCGTTATCATCCCCTTCATCGTCCAGTAGTGGATTCCCTTCCTGAAGCCGTACAATCCGTCGTGGTGGTGGCCCTGGAACACGCAAAGCACGTTTCCGCGCCGCTCGAACAACTCAACGGCACGCTGCCAGTTCCCGATCACGAGCGAGCGGCTTATCTTGGAGAAACCGTCGATGAGCTGGTGGCAGAAAACGAAAACCGGCGTCGTCGCCGAAGCAAGTTCGGCATCTAGCCAATCAAGTTCAGCGTCCGGGAAGAACGCCTTCGTCCAGTTGAAGTTCCCGCAGCAGTACGGCTTGCGATCCGCTCGGAAGCATCCGTCGAGGACGATGAACTTGAATCCCT
>CACZDG010000010.1 GCA_902779865.1 uncultured bacterium | reverse complement strand
CGCGTGAGCGTGTGGCGCTCGCCTTCGCCCGGTGCGGGCAGGCTCGTCGTCAACTCCCTCTCGCTCGCCCCCGTCTCTGAAATCGCCGTTCTGTCGGGCTCGGCAGGTTCGTGGATGGAAACTCTTGCGCGCCGCGTAGCCGCCACGCTCTCCCGCAGCCGTCTTGATTGCGACCTCCATCCCTCCGTTTCCGCCGCCGTGAAGTCCGCCCCGCGGCTCGTCATCGTCCCTGACGCCTCGTCGCTCCCCGCCGACGAGGTCGAACTCCTCGTCGGGTTTATTCGCAAAGGCGGCCGCGCCATTGTTTACTATTCGGCCAACCCCGTCCTCTCGGAGGCGTTCGGTCTGCGGCCCGGTGCCTGGCACGGTGGACAGTCGTGGTGCGCCATCAAGCCCCTTGACGAGAACGTTCCGCCATATCCCCACAGCACCGACAACACCATCGTGCCGTTCTTCGACGGCTCGGCTTCCGCCAATGTGGTGGCCCGGTTCCTCTCTCCCAACGGCGCGGCCATTTCGCCTGCCGTGACGCTCACGTCCGCCGGTGCGTGGTTCTCGCACATCCCGCCGCTTCCGTCGCCTGCGGCGGCAAGGCACCTCAGGAGTATCGTCCAGAAGGTGTCGCCCAATATGGCCTGCCAGGAGCTTCCTGGCCCCATGAAGCCCATCTCTGTCACGGAACTCGCCAAGTTCGAGTTGCGCGGGGCATGGCTGCAGAATCCTCCCGGCTTTCCGGGTGGAATGCCGGCGCTGCCGGAATGGATGAAGAGGTACGGCCTGAATGCGCTCTTCGTTCGCCGCGAAGCGCTGGGCTCTGGGGAGACCAGCGTCAGGCGATTTTTCAGGATGGCCGACAAGGCGGGCGTCGGCGTCCATCTCTGGCTCAATGCGTTTGAACCGTCTTCGAACGGCCGGTGGACCGTCCCCCACGGCGGAGAAGCGCGCGGAAGGCGCGTGCAGGAGCTCCTGGATTCAATCCCGCAGGATGTCGCCGGCGTCCAGCTCGACTACGTGCGTGTGCCGTCCGCCGAGGAGGCAACCGCTGAGAAGATGGACGACATCTCGCTTTTCGTCCGGACCTTCTCGCGGATGTTTCGCAGTGCGCGTCCGGGCTGCACGCTTTCCGCAGCGGTGTTCCCCACCCCCGAAGCGGCGGCGAAGCGTGGCCAGGACTGGCCTCGGTGGGTGAAGGAGGAGTGGGTGGATTTCGTCTCGCCCATGATCTACACCGAGTCCCCAGCCGCCTTCAAACGCGACCTTGCGCTGTGCAAGGCGGCGGCGCCAGCGTCCGCCCTCGTCCCGGGAATCGCCGCCTGTGCGGACGAGGCGAGCCCCGACCGGGACTCCGTGCGTGCGCAGCTAGAGGCGGCGGACGCCCTGAAGGGCGTTTCCTTCTTCGCCCTCGACTGGGCGTTGGGCGCGCTGTGCGGCTATATGGACGACGTCAAACCTTGATCAAACAAGAAACTACAACTAACAGGAGAAGAGCAAAATGAACGATGCGAACGAAGGCCTCCCAATGGGCGATGCAGAGTGGCAGGAGATCGTCAAGTCTGTTCCCGTGGTCTGCGATATCGCCGAGACGACCGCCGAAGGCGTCATCCGCCAGGTCCTCAAGGCCGTTTTCGAGAAGCACGATATGCCCATGGACAATCTCGACGCCACGGTCTCTACCGTCATCGCGCACTCCCTGGGCGACATCTGCTTCACCGCGATGCACGGCCTGGCGATTCCGCACGGCTACGTCCCCGGATTGGAGAAGCTGCTTGTGGGCGTCGGCGTTCTACGCCAAGGGCACTCGATTGACTTCAACGCCATAGACGGCTCAAAAGCGCGCATCTTCTTCGTGATCGTCTGCTCCAGTCCCAACCAGGCGGGATACCGCCAGTTTCTGGCGCAGTTGTGCAGAAACCTCATTTCCGATGGCATGGTATCCCGCCTTGCCTCCGTCTCCACCCGCAATGATTTGGTGGCCTTGCTCAGCAACAGTTGTTGTTGATAGCGGCATTCGGGTCACGCCCCGTCGCGACCACCGTAATTCCGCACCGTAATCTCACGCAGATGCCCTTATGCTTCGCCCCCCGACCTTGAAGCAGTGAGGAGGTTTGCTATAATACAGGGTATGGAAAAGTTTTTCAACATCGCGGGTCCGTGCAATCCGGCGGAGCATTATATGCTTCCGGCGCTGGATCGTCTGCCGGAAGTTCGGCGGCTTGTCGCGCGTCGGCAGTACTTTGTTATCCATGCTCCGAGGCAGACCGGCAAGACGACCGCCATGCAGGCGCTAGTTAGCGAGATAAACGCTAAGGGCGACATGGTCGCCCTGTACTGCACGTTGGAGACGCTGCAGGGTGCGACGGATCCCGCACGTTCCTCGTCCGCAATCGCGTCGTTACTCCGGTTCAATGCGAGTAACGTCATGCCGGAGGTGTTCAAGAAGGAATCCAAGCAGTCATGCGTGTGCGAAGCTCCAGAACAGTATGCCGCTGAATCGCTTGCCGTGCGCGAGACGCTGACGGATCTCTGCCGTCTTGCGGGCAAGCCGCTAGTAGTGTTCTTCGACGAGGCGGATTGTCTGTATGGTCAGGTGCTGATATCGTTCCTGCGCCAGCTGCGCGATGGTTATGTGAATCGGGTTTTGATTCCGTTTCCCGCGTCCATCGCTCTCGTGGGAATGCTCGACGTGCGCGACTACAAGGCGCAGATACGACCCGACGGCGAGTCGCTTAGGCAGATCAGTCCGTTCAATATCATCTCGAAAGACATGATGCTGCGCAACTTCACGGCGGACGAGGTACGCGAACTCTATGCCCAGCATACCGCCGCGACGGGGCAACCGTTCGCGCCGGAAGTCCTTGACTTGGTGATGAATCTGACTTGCGGGCAGCCTTGGCTCGTCAACGCCATCGCCCGCGAGTGCATTGAGGAGATACACGGATTCCGTTACGGCGAGACGATCACGGCGGCGGACATTGAAGCCGCGAAGGAGACGATCATACGCAGGCGAGATACGCATGTGGACAGCCTCATGGAGCGTCTTCGCGAATCCCGCGTGAGGCGCATCGTGGAGCCGCTGATCTTTGGCGGAACAGCCGACGTGACCTACAACGACGAGGACTATCGCTACGTCACGGACCTTGGGCTTCTCCGCGTCGAGCGGGGGACGCTTGTGCCGGCGAACAGGATGTACGCTGAGATAATCGGACGCTATCTCTCCCGTGGCGAACAGGACAACATGCAGCAAAGCGTCCCCGATACCCCGTGGGCCACGCCCGATGGACTCGACATGTCCGGCCTCATGTCTGCGTTCCAGGAGTTCTGGCGCGAGAACAGCGGCGCGGACCGCCGTGCGTATGAGTATGGCGAGGCGACGCCGCACCTCGTGCTGATGGCGTTCCTCCAGCGAGTCACGAATGGCAAGGGGCACATCATCCGCGAGATGGCGCTCGGCAGCCGTCGCCTCGACCTGTGCGTGGAATACCGCGACAAGAGGTACGCGGTCGAAGTCAAGACGACCGAGAACTTCGCGGGCGAGAAGTCTTACGGACAGCTTGCGGACTATCTTTCGACGCTCGGTCTCGACGAGGGCTGGATGGCGATTTTCGACACCGACTCGACGAAGCCGTGGGATGAGCGGCTGTACGTTCGCGACGTGCCGTTCAAAGGCAAGACGCTCCACGTTGTCGGACTGTAAGGGCATCAAGCGTAACGGCTAACTTCAATGCAAATGAGGCAAGGAAATCGGATTGTGATTCATAACAGTTACTTAGTGTGGCTGAACTGGCCGATTGGAGCGTTTCGTATGAACGCGCGGAGCAAAGCCGTTCTGGAGGGACTCCTTTCGCCTGACGGTGCGCTCGGTGATCGCGCCCTACCAACGCGTGCGTCGCTCACAGTGGTACGCAGCGAGAGCGCGTTTCTGCGCGCGCTGCCGTCCGCCACCCACGCGATATGCTGGGAGTTCAAAAAGGAATGGTTTGACCGTGCGCCGAAGTTGCGTGTCCTCGCAACGCCCGCCGCCGGACGCGAACTGCTGCCATCCGATGACGAAATGCCGCCGGGCGTGGTGCGCGTGAACGGCGCATTCCACGGCGCGATAATGAGCGAGACCGTGTTAGCCTGCATCTTCGCCCATGCGCGTGGGCTCTACCGTGCCTACGACTTCCAGCGCGAAGGCGTCCTGTGGCCGCGCTCGGAGATGTCGCCATTTTGTTCACTCGTGGCTGGTACGCGCGCCGTGATTCTCGGTTACGGGAAGATCGGCCGAACCATAGGCACGCGCCTTGAGGCGCTGGGCGTTGCCGTCACCGGCATACGCAGACGCAACGCGCAGGAACTGATTCCCTCACTGAAAAACGCCGATTGGCTGATCGTGGCCCTGCCGTCCGACACCGGCACGGACAACATCGTGAACCGCCGCGTGCTCGCCGCGTTGCCGCGTCGTGCTGTTGTCGTGAACGTTGGGCGCGGCAATGCCGTGGACGAGGACGCGCTTGCCGATGCGCTTCGCCGCCGCCGTATCGCCGGCGCGTACCTTGACGTGTTCAAGAACGAGCCGCTAACCGCGTCATCTCCGCTTGCCGCCGACTTGCCCGGACTCGTCCGCCTTCCTCATGCGTCCGCGTTCGCGCCGGAGTACCTTCCGCTTTTCTTCAGGGAACTAGCCGAAGGAGGATGGCTTAAATGAACGCACGATACGAAGTTGAAGGTGTGGAACAGACCTGGGCGGTTGCGAGAGAATTCGCAGCTGAGCTGAAGCCTGGCGACGTAGTGTGCTTGGAGGGGGACCTCGGCGCGGGCAAGACCACGTTCACGCAGGGTGTAGCGTCCGCGCTCGGTGCGAAGCGTCCGGTGACGAGTCCTACGTTCTGCCTCGTTGTGGAACACCCGTCGGAGCGTGCACTGCTAGTCCACATGGATTTGTACCGCCTGCACGACGCGGACGACGTCCTTGCAATCGGCTGGGAGGACTACCTTGCTCGCGGGGCGGTGCTGTTGGTGGAGTGGCCGGATCGCGCAGGTGACCTCATTCCCGCATTGGCCAGACACGTGCGCTTCACCCTTGGCGCCACCGAGGATTCAAGGACGATAGAGTTTGCGCCATGATCATACTTGGAATAGATACGTCGCTCAGGTCGAGCGGGTACGGGGTGCTGTCGGTAGAAGGTTCCCGCATGAGGGCACTGGAGGCAGGGCGCATACGCAACGACCCGAAGTTGCCGCTTTCGGGGTGCCTTCGCGCAATACACGCGCGAGTGTCGGAACTGATAGCGGCGTACGCGCCAGACGTCCTTTCGATTGAAAGCGTGATCTACGGCAAGAACGCGGGGACGATGCTTCTGCTTGGCGAGGCGCGCGGAGCGGTGATCGTGGCGGCGGCGGAAAGCGCCGTGCCCATTTATGAGTACGAACCGCGCCGCGTGAAAATGGCGGTGTGCGGAAACGGCCTAGCCGAGAAGATACAGGTTCAGCGCATGGTGAAGACCCTGCTTGCGCTCGAAGAACTGCCGCAAAACGACGCGGCGGACGCGCTCGCCCTCGCCATCGCCCACGCCCATTCCAATTCCGTGCTAAACGCGCGGGTGCCAATCTGAGGAACGTGACGCGCATGAACGCCAACATCAAGATGCAGGCCGGGGCGATCGTGGCGGCGGCGGTGCTAATTGCGGCAGCGGGAGGTTGGATGCTTTCGCGCATGATGCGGGACATGGAGGCCAACCAGGCGGCGTTCGAGGACATGCGGAGCGAACGGTGGAAAGCGTTGATGCGCGATTTGCAGAGCGAACTGAAACATACGTCGCCCGCGAAGCGCGAGTCGGTATTTCGTAAACGTCTTGACGAGGAGCCTTACGCGCAGGGCGGATTCATCTGGGCGAAGGGCAAGGGTCTGACATTTTCCATCAACATGCCGCCCGATCTCGCGTCGGAGTTCCCAACTAACTATCAATGGGAGGTGGACGGCAAGACGGGCGGGCTCGCACAGCGCGCGTTGCAGTCGTTTGGTCCGGAGCGGCGTCTGGTCGCGTGGCGGCGCATACCGAAGAACCAAGTCGTGGGCGTGATCGTTGACAACCCCGAGAAGCTTCCGTTCGACGACCCCTCAATGCTCTACTGGGCGGCGGGGGCGTTCGGTGTATTCACGCTTTTGCTGGCGGCGATCGGCGTGGGGCAGCTGATGCATTCCGCCCATGCCGCGCAGCAGGAGGCGTTGCGGAAGACGAACTTCGTTTCGCTCGTCTCGCACGAGCTCAACACGCCGCTGACGGCCATTATCCCATACGCGGACATGCTGCGCAAAGGGCGCATCGAAACGGATGAGGACAGACGCGAGGCCTACGAGGTGATTGCGGACGAGTCCGTGCGGCTGAAGTCGCTCGTGGCCGAGCTGCTGGACTTCTCGCGCCTCGAGCGCAAGACGAAGAAGTACAGCATCTCCGAATTCGACGCAGGGGCACTTGCCCGTTCTGTGGCGCAGCTGATGCGCGGGCGTTTTGCGGAAGTTGCCCTGGACGTGCGTGCGGACGGCGAGTTCATGGTGCGCGCCGACGAGGACGCGGTGAAGGCGATTCTCATAAACCTCCTCGACAATGCGGCGAAGTACGCGCCGGGAAGCCCAGTGGAGGTAGAAGTCGAACGTTGCGTGGGTAGCGTATGCATAGCTGTCAAGGACAGGGGACCGGGGCTTTCTCCGGAAGGTCTCCGCAAGGTGTTCGAGCGTTTCTGGCGGGCGGATGAAACGGCCACCGCGTCCGTCAGCGGATTCGGTCTGGGGCTCACGATCGCGAGGATGTACGCACGCGACATGGGCGGCGACCTCACGGTTGCGGCGCGCGAAGGTGGTGGAACGGTTTTCACGCTTGAACTCAAGGAGGCAGAAAATGGCTGATATTCTGGTTGCGGAGGACTATCCCGCCACGCGGAGCGCGTTGCGCACGCTGCTGAAGTCCGCAGGACACACGGTGCGCTTCGCCGTCAACGGCGAGGAGGCGCTTGCGCAGATTGCGCAGCAGCGTCCAGATCTGCTGCTCCTCGACGTGATGATGCCGAAGAAGAGCGGTTACGAGGTGCTGGGCGAGATTCGCCGCACGGACAACGCGCTGCCGGTGATTCTGCTCACGGCGAAGGGCGAGAAATCCGACGTCGTACTTGGCCTCGGCCTTGGATCCGACGACTACATCAAGAAGCCATTTGACAATGACGAACTGCTCGCGCGAGTTGGCGCCGCGCTGCGGCGGGGGCAACAGGCACCTGTATGTGCAGCGGCGTCTGTCGCCGTTTCCGACGCCGTCGGTGATGACGACGGCGACTTCACGTTTGCTTCATACCGCGTGGAGGCGAGTCGTCTCAGGCTTGTGGATCCGCGTGGACGGGCAAAGGACCTTTTCGTGAACGAGTACAAGATACTGCGCTACCTTTCACGTCATCCGGGAGAGGCCGTGAGCCGCGAAGAATTGTTGAAGGTGCTGTGGGCGGACGAACAGTATTTCGGCACCACGCATTCCATCGACCAGGCAATCTTCCGGTTACGCGCGAAGCTCGGAGCGGACGGAAAGTGCATTGAGGCCGTTTACCGCGTAGGCTACCGCTACGTGCCAGCGGCGGAAGTCCGGGAAAGCCGGATAATCCGGAAAGCTAGGAAAATCACGCCTACGTGAAAGTTATCACGTGGGCGTGATTTTCTTGTGAAAGCCATGTGATTTCCGTGTGAAGATTTTCACGCGGTTTTTTGTTTTAATGTTCGCGTCTCCGGGAGGTCCGGCGACGCAGACAGTAAAACAGAAAGGAAAATGATATGGAAACAGCATTGGCAACACTTCCAGAGGTGGCGTCCGCCGAGACGCCGTCACCGGTACTGCCCACGCCTGGAGCGTGGCCGGACCGTGCGACGATATGCCACCCCAACCCGCGCGGCACGGGCAGCGCGATCCGCTTCGAGCTGCACCCGGCGCGGGGAAGGGTGTCGGGCTACCTCTTCGTGGAGTTGGCGCGGCAGAAGTCCGTGGCTTCGCTTAGCGGCACGACGCCGACATTCGCCACGTTCGACTGGGCGAACAAGATCGTGGTCAAGATGGGAATCAACGACCTTGCGCAGATGGTGATGGTCTTCCGCGGGATGCAGGAGTCCATCATGGACGGCAAGGGGCTTTTCCACCGCTCCGCGAAGGCGAATGCCGTGATAAAGTTCATGCACCAGATCGAGCCTACGCCAGGTTACCTGTTCAGCGTAAGCTGCAAGCAGTTCGATGGCGACAGGAAGGACGGGTTCTTCGTGTTCCGTCCTGAAGAGGCGGTGTGGTTCTCATGTGCTCTTGAGGCGATGATGGGCGTGCTGGTGTTCGGCGTGCCCACCGCCGCAGGGGAAAACCAAATCTGATTCAACCGGCTTCCGCGCGGCGTGGACGGGGTCGTATTTCCTGGAGGGTGACGCACAGTCCTGATTACGCAACTCTCCCGACTGGCTGTTCGCCCGCGCGCGCCGGTACGCATGAATTGAGTAAAGGAAACCGTTATGGTTGATGAAACAAGAAACGCCGCCGTGCGCGAAAACCCCGCGCGCGGCGAATGGGGTGAGGACGTGGCGCTAAAGTATCTCGTGCGAAAAGGTTGGAGGCTCGTCGCCAGACGGGTGCGTCCGTGCGCACACGACAGGCGCTGCGAAATCGACCTGATCGTAAGGACGCGTGACAGGCGCTCGCTTGCGTTCGTGGAGGTGAAGACGCACAAGGCGCGGTCTCCGCGCGCGTCACGGCTCTGGCGAATCGACAGACGCAAGAAGAACGTTCTCCTGCGTGCTTGCAGTTGCTGGATCATGCATGAACGCTGGCACGGCAACTTCCGCTTCGACGTGGTGCAGGTGTACGGCGAGCCCGATGGCGCGCATCCGCCTGAAATCGACCACATCGAGAACGTACCGCTGTTCCCGCCGAAATGGAGGTTCTGGTGAAAGGTTGCATGAATGTGTTCGCATGGCCGACTGACAGCGACTTCCACCGCGGCTACGTTGACGGGTTGCAGGGACGCTCGAAGCGCAGGCACTGCGGCGATGAGTACGAGGACGGCTACGCCTGCGGTACGCTTGACGCGTCACCGGGTGAGGACGACCGCCACGTGCGTGCGGCGATAAAACTGGAAAGCCGTTATGGCGGCGACGACCTTGCAGTCGTCTCGGAAGGATTCGAGATGGGCTATGAGGACGCCATCGGACGTTATGCGTATGGTCCGCCATCGCGCCACGTCTGGTTCCAAGACTCAGGCCTTGTCGAGGCGCTTCTGCAGAACTACCGGCATGGCTACGCAGCGGGGATGTCAGTGCTAAACGGCAACTGTGCGTGATTAAAACGCACTCCGGCCGCATTGACGGCAAAGTGGAGATATGGTAGAATAGCAGCGTTTCAACAAAAAAGAAAGGAACAACAGTATTATGGAAATCAGCAAGAGAGGTTTCATAACCCTTGCGGCTTGCGCCGTTGCGGCGTCGCTTTTCGCGGGTCATCACCATCACCACCATGGCCGTCCGCTTCCGCCGAACGCCTACTGGTGCCACAAGTGCGACGGCGACGGCTACAACTGGACGTGGTATGGTTGGAAGAAGACGTGCGGCGTCTGTGATGGCCGCGGATGGTGCGTGAAGAAGCTGCCGGTCGTTGTGCCGCCGCCTCCGCCGCGTGTTGCCCCTCCGCCGCCACCGCCGCCGAAGAGGGTCGCTCCGCCGCCGCCACCGCCGTCGCACAAGAAGCCTCACCACAATCCGCCGCCGCCTCCGCCGGCCAAAGGCCACAAGGGTGGACCGCGTCGGTAAGTGTCCGGACGCTTCTATCTGACGAACCTCTCATGCGCGTGTGCGCTTGGGAGAAACAACGACGACATCCTCGCGAACGTGCGGTTACGCTCGTCTGCGGGGATGGTGCCGCTTGACGGCGACGTTCCCGGTCGGCGGATTCTGTTTGGCATGGTTCCTGGCGAGTTGCCAGCCGAGTCCGAACCGGAGTTCGACATGCGCACCAACCGTCTTCTTCTGCTTGCCGTGCAGAACATGCAGACGGAGCTTGCGTCGTTTTTGGAACGGCACGGGGCCGACCGCGTTGCCATAGTCCTTGGAGCTTCCAACACTGGCATAGACGAGGCACAGCGCAACGTTGACCGCTGGCTGGAAGAAGGGACAAAGCCTGCGGAGATGTTTTTCTCGCAGATCGAGCTTGGGACTCCGGCTGATTACCTGAAACGTCTGCTTGGCATAAAGGGACCGGCATACGTCGTTTCCACCGCGTGCAGTTCAAGCGCAAAGGCCTTCGCGGCCGCGCGTCGGCTGATCGAGGCGGGCGTGGCGGACGCTGCCGTCGTGGGCGGGGTTGACGGACGTTGCCGCTTCGCCATGAATGGTTTCCACGCGCTTGGTGCTTTGTCGCAGGGGCTTTGCCGTCCGCTCGCCCCCGACCGCGACGGCATAAACCTTGGCGAGGGCGTTGCGCTCTTCACGATGGAGTGCGGCGAATCAGGCGGAATCAGGTTCGCGGGTGCGGGCGAGACGAGCGATGCATACCACGCCACTGCGCCCGATCCAGAAGGACGCGGCGCAGAGGCCGCGATGCGCGCCGCGCTCGCGGATGCGGGGCTTGCGCCGTCGGACGTCGGCTACGTGAACCTGCACGGCACTGGCACGCAGGCCAACGACGCAATGGAGATGAAGGCCGTGCGCCGCGTGTTCGGCGAAGACTTCACCGCATACGAATCCACGAAGGCGCTCACCGGACATTGCCTTGGTGCGGCGGGCGCGGTGGAGGCCGCGATATGCTGGCTCAAACTCCGCGCCGGCGACGTTGTTGGCGTGGCGCTTTCCAATTCATTCGCCTTTGGCGGGTCAAACGCGAGCGTTGCGCTCGTGCGGGAGGATGCGTGACCTGGTCTCTTGAGGACCTTCTCCCGCACCGTGTGCCGATGGTGTTCATCGATCGCGTGGAGTCGTTTGACGCATCCGCGCGCAGCCTTACGGCGGCGTTCACGGTCACGCCTAAGCACATACTTTACTCTCCGTCATCTGGCGGAGTTCCGAACTGGGCTGCAATCGAGTTCATGGCCCAGGCCGCAGCCGCTCTCGCTGGCATTTTCGACAAGACCCAGGATTCGGAACGTCCTGCACGTCCCGGCCTGTTGCTTGGTACTCGCAAACTCGATTTGCTGCTAGACTCGTTCAAGGCGGGGCGCACGTATCGTGTCACGGCGTCTAGCGCATTCTGGGATGCGGAGGCGGCGGCGTTCACTTGCACCATTTCCGATGACTCCGGTGCGGTGGTCGCCGAGGCCACGCTCAACGCCTACCGTCCGCCGGATTTTCGTCAGTTTCTAAAGGAGCAGGCATAGACATGAAACGTGTGTTGGTTACGGGTTCTTCCCGTGGAATCGGCAAGGCAATCGCCGAACGGCTCAGGGCAGACGGCTTTCACGTGGTGACGCACGCGGTTCGGAGCGCCGCCGATTTGCAGTTCGACGTGGCGGATCGCGAGGCGACGCGTAGCGTGTTGGAGGCGGACGTCGCCGCCAACGGACCTTTCTACGGCGTGGTGCTGAATGCCGGCGTCGCGGACGACGCGCCGTTTCCCGCGCTAGAGGGCGAGGCGTGGGACCGTGTGTTGCGCACGGACCTCGACGGGTTCTACAACGTGCTCAAGCCGCTTGTGATGCCGATGGTGTCCAACCGCATACGCGGGCGCATAGTGGCGATTTCGAGCGTGAGCGGAATCGCGGGCAACCGCGGCCAGGTGAACTACTCCGCCGCGAAGGCGGGCGTGATCGGTGCCGTGAAGGCACTCGCCGTCGAGCTTGCGAAGCGCGGTATCACTGTGAACGCCGTCGCGCCGGGCGTAATCGAGACGGAGATGGCTGCTGCGATAGAGTTTCCAGACGAGGTGCGCAAGGCCATTCCGATGAGGCGTTTCGGTACGCCCGAGGAGGTTGCTGCGGTTGTCTCGTTCCTGTTCCGCGAGGATGCCGCCTACGTTACGCGGCAGGTGATCTCCGTGAACGGTGGCCTGTTTTAAAACAGACATTCCAAAACTAGGGAATCCTTCTATGTGAAGTGACGTATTGATCGGTGTTTTTACGGGGCTGTTCCGCCATGATGCGGGGCGGCCCTTGAGAAAAAGGAAGTTTCGCAACGGGCTGGCAACGCGTTGTACCAGTGGGGTGGGTAGCCCGGTGCCGTTTGGCGGAAAGAAGCAGACGATCAAGCTCGCGAACGACGCGATACCGGTTGCGGGCGGTATTGCGATGGTTGCGATCCCTGGCGTCGGCGCGGGGCGGCTCGGCGAGACGCCTCGCCCCACCGTAGTTGCGCCGAGTGCGTCGCACAGGCTTTCCGATGGAGACCACGTGTTCACTGCGGGCGACGTTTCGCAGGCGTTCACGGTCGCCGGGAAGAAGTGGAACGTCCTGAAGCAGAACAAGCGCGCGGAGGTCGATCCGAACCCGACCGTCCTGAAGCTCGCGTTCACGGAGAAGACGGGCGTTGTGAAGGGGACGTTCACTGTGGTTGACGGCAAGGCGAAGACGAAGTACACGGTCGTCGGCGCGGTCGTGGGTGGCAAGTTCTACGGCTCTGCCTACGTGCGCAAGGCCGTTCCCATCCCAGCCACGGCGGAGTGACGTCCGCCGCAACTTGGCCGTGACGGTCAGGTAGCATTGGCAAGAATAAAAAGTCAAATTTTCGGTGATTTGCAATTCCCGCTTGCAACGACGTCGGATTTTTGGTATATTATTTGCTCCGTTTTGGAAAAGTAAGGAAAAAAACATTCATGCCGACAATAAATCAGCTGATCCGCAAGGGGCGTCATCCCCTCGCATCGCATTCGAAATCGCCGGCGCTGAAGGCTTGCCCGCAGCGCCGTGGCGTTTGTCTGGTCGTCAAGACCATGACGCCTAAGAAGCCTAACTCCGCCCTGCGTAAGGTCGCCCGTGTGCGCCTCACCACCGGCGTCGAAGTTACGGCATACATCCCCGGCGAAGGCCACAACCTCCAGGAACACAGTGTCGTGATGGTTCGCGGCGGCCGTGTTAAGGACCTTCCTGGCGTCCGTTACCACATCGTGCGCGGCGTTTTGGACTCGCTTGGCGTTTCCGGTCGCAACCGCAGCCGTTCCAAGTACGGCGTGAAGCGTCAGAAGGAAGAGAAGAAGTAAGGGTTGAGCCATGTCCAGACGCGCAAAGAAGATTGAAAAGCGGGTTTCCGTTGACCCCAAGTACAATTCCGAGCTGATCGCCCACATCATCCGCATCGTGATGAAGGATGGCAAGAAGACGACGGCCGAGAAGATCGTTTACGGCGCAATCGAGAAGATCAAGGCCGAGGTGGAGAAGAGCCCCGACAAGTTCATGAAGGGCGAGGGCGAGCAGAAGACGCCCGTCACCGAGCCGCTGGAGATCATCTCCGCCGCCATTGAGAACATGAAGCCCAAGGTCGAGGTGAAAACCCGCCGCGTGGGCGGTACCACCTACCCGGTGCCTGTACCGATCAACGAGGTGCGCCAGCTTTCGCTCGCGCTCCGCTGGATGACCACGTTCGCCGCCGGCCGCCACGGCATGGGCATGCCCGCCGCAGTCGCAGCCGAGATCGTGGATGCGTTCCAGGGCCAGGGCAATGTGATCAAGAAGCGCGACGACGTCCACAAGATGGCTGCGGCCAACAAGGCGTTCGCGCATTACGCATGGTAAAACCGAAAGCTTTTCCAAAACAGCGAAGAGGCCGGAGCAATGCTCCGGCTTCTTTCGTTTTCGGGAGATTCGGAATATTCGGAAAAACAGGATTATCCAGAGACCTCAGCTAATGCTTCAACGAAGGCTAGCCAATCATCGTTTGATAGCTGTTCGGCGCGGGTGGTTGATTCGACGATTCCTTTGAAAATCGCACCGAGTTGTTTGCGCCTATGTTCGAACGCCTGTTTGGTGATGCGGCGGAAGAGATCGCGCATCTCTGCGGGAAGTGCGTCGTTGCGGTGGTGGCGCACGAGGCGCACAACCGACGATCCGATTTCCGGGCGCGGCCAGAAGCAGCTGGCGGAGACGGCGCGGACGATCTTGACGTCGTAGTCCAGCTGCACCCACACGCCCGCGAGGCCGCGCGTCTTCGATCCCGGTCCTGCCGCGAGCCGTTCCGCGACTTCCGTCTGCACCAGAACCGTGGCGGTTTCCGGGGCACCTTCCTTGCGCTGCGCGAGTTCAAGCAGTATGCGCGTACCGGCCTGGTAGGGGAGGTTCGAGACTAGCGCGGGGAAGCCGTCGCAGGAGCCGTCCTTGATGAAGTCGAGCGCGTCTCCCGTGCGCACTTCAAGCGCAGACGGGTTTCCAAGCGCAGCGGCGAGGCGTTCGGCGAGGACAGGGTCTTTTTCGATTGCCGTAACGGAAAAGCCTCGACGGAGCATTTCCTCGGTCAGTACTCCGAGGCCAGGCCCGATTTCCAGTACGCGTGCGCCGTCAGGCAGTTCGGCGGCATCGACGATTGATTCAAGTGCGTTGCGGTCGATGAGGAAGTTCTGCCCCAGCACCTTGTTTGGGTGGAAGCCGTTCTCAATGCACCACGCTTTGACCTGACTGGGGCTTGTCAGGTTCATCGCTTTTCTTCGGGGAAGGGGTACACCTTGATAAACGCGCCTTCGCGCAGGCGATTGATCCAGGCGCGGTATTCGTCCTTGGAGAGGTCGCGCTTCAGGTTACGCTCGATCTGGTCGTAGGCCTCCGCGAAGGAAAGAGTTTTTTCTGCGGTTTCGGATTCCTTACGGACGATGAAGCCCCAGCCGTTGAGATTGACGAGCTTGGAGAACTCGCCGGTCTTGAGCGAGTCGATGGCCTTTGCGATTTCGGGGCGGAACGCTTCCTGCGGGTTGACGTCCTTCCAAAGGCCTCCGTCTTTCGCGTGGGAGTCGGCGGAATACTTTTGCGCCAGTGTGGCGAAGTCTTCGCCTTTTTCAAGGCGGGCGAGGATTTCCTCGCCACGGGTGGTGACGGAGGGCGTTTTCTTGTCGCTCGCGTCGGAAGGTCTGAGTAGAATCACGCGAACGCTCGTTTTGGCCTCGGTGCGGTAGCGGGACTTGTTCTCCCTGTACTCCCGCTGCATGTCGGCGGGCGTGGCGGTTACGTTCTTTTCCACGAACTGCTGGCGCATGGCGGTGATGATCATGTCGTCGCGGATCATGTTGCGCCACTCGGTGAGCGGCGTCTTGATCTGCGAGAGCATGGCGTTGAGCTTGTTCATGTCTCCGTCAAACTTCTCCTTGACGATTTCGCGGATGCGTCCGTCAACCGCCCATTCAGGGAAAGTTATCTTCTTTTCTGCGGCGAGCTGGAGGATGAGTCGGCGCTCGATGAGAAATTCGACCGTGTTGCTGTAAACGGTCTTGAAGTCCGT
Source organism: uncultured bacterium (assembly GCA_902779865.1). GTDB lineage: Bacteria > Verrucomicrobiota > Kiritimatiellia > RFP12 > UBA1067 > RUG572. The sequence continues at coordinate 26,154 of CACZDG010000010.1, read as the reverse complement.
GCCGGAGGTTATGGCCGCGCCGGCGCGCCGCATGTCGCCGATGGCGGTGTTGACGTCGTCTGACGTGATGACGGCGTCGTTGACTTTGGCGGCTATGCCGTCGAGGACCAGGCCGTGCGCGCACGCGGCGACGGCGAAGACTGCTGTAAGTATCGCTTTTTTCATGGCGGAAATTATACCATTTTTGCCCTTGCGAAAGCAAGCCTCCATTCTGAGCCGCTGAAATGCGCGCAGATTCTCCTTGCGTTGAGGGTGCGGATTTGGCATAATAACCGCGTTGAGCCTTTCAGACGCGCAAGGTTGTTTCTGCGAGTTCCGTCAAGCCGTGTGACTTGCCTCGCGAATGGCGCGGAAGATGGGTTTGCGGTTATACCTTTGTGAAAATGAACAGTATTAAAATCGTGGCGTTCGCGGCGGCGTTTTGCGGCGTGGCCTGCGCGGAGACGGCACCGACGCTTGAGACGTCCGACGTGAAGCCGTTGCCGCACTACGGGCGCGTGGCGCGCAAGGTCGTGGCGATCCTGAACAGAAAGCACATACTCGGGCATCCGTTCGACGACGAGATGTCGCGCAAGGCGTGGAGCAACCTCGTAAACCAGTGCGATTTCAACCACAGCGTGTTCCTGCAGAGCGACATCGACGCATGGGAACCGATGCAGACGCGCATTGACGATGCGTTGCGCGAGGCGGATGTGTCGTTCGGGTACGAAGTACACCGCGTGTTCGTGAAACGCCTCGCCGAGCGCGTGGCGTTCGTGACGAATCTCCTTGAGACGCAGGAGTTCGATTTCTCCAAGCCAGAGGAGTACACCTTCCGCCGCGACAAGCTCCCGTGGCCGCGCACGACGGAGGAGGCGGAGGATATCTGGCGCAGGCGCATCAAGAACGAGATGCTGCTCATCACCCTCGGGCGCGAGTTGGACGCGGAGGACGAGGCGAACGGGAAGAAAAAGGACAAGAAGAAGGATAAGGACAAGGATAAAAAGGCATCCGCAGACGGCACGAACGACGTGGCCGAGGCATCCGAGCCGGAGAAGCCGCCGAAGCAGGTGTTGCTGGAGAAGTATCGCCACTATCTTCAGATGATCATCACGGAATCGGACGAGGAAAGCGTGTTGCAGCGTTACCTCGTGGCCGTAACGATGGCGTACGATCCGCATTCGGCGTATATGTCGCCGCTGCGCAAGGAGGACTTCGACATGGAGATGAACCTTGCGCTCTATGGCGTGGGGGCGGTGCTCTCGCAGTCGATGGACGACGGTGCGCTGGAGATCAAGGAAATAATGAAAGGTGGTCCGCTCGCTCGCGAGGGTAGCATCAAGGTAGGCACAAAGATCGTGGGCGTGGGGCAGGGAAGCGAGCCGATTGAGGACATCACGTGGAAGCCGATGCGCAAGTCCATCAAGAAGATTCGCGGGCCGAAGGGCACCACGGTGGTCCTTGACGTGACGGACAAGAACGGCGGGTCGCGCCGCCGCGTGTCGCTCGTGCGCGACAAGATCAACCTCGAGGACCAGGCAGCCACGGGGCGCGTGGAGCGCGTGACGCAGAACGGGGTGGAGCGCGTGCTGGGTTACGTGAGGTTGCCGGGATTCTACGGCACCATGGACAAGAAGCCCAGCGACCCGCAGTACAGGTCGTGTTCGCTCGACGTGGCGAAGTGGGTGGCGAAGTTCAACACGCAGGGAGCGGAGGGCCTTATACTTGACTTGCGCGGGAATGGTGGCGGTTCGCTGAAGGAAGCGGTGCTGCTGACTGCGCTTTTCGTGCGTCCGAACCCAGATCCGTGTCCAGTGGTTCAGATACGCGAGCAGTCGAACGTCTATCCGCTCTACACGTTCCCCGAAATCCCCACGTTTGCATGGCGCAAGCCTATGATCGTGCTGATAGACCGATTCTCCGCATCGGCGTCCGAGATCGTTGCGGGCGCGTTGCAGGATACGGGGCGTGCGATAGTGGTCGGCGACCACCGCTCGCATGGTAAGGGGACGGTCCAGACCGTCATGGAGCTGGGGGGCAGTCCTGAAACGCCGAACGGTTCCGTGAAGGTGACGACGGCTCGCTTCTACCGCATCAACGGCTCTTCAACGCAGGTAAAGGGCGTGGAAAGCGACATCTGTCTGCCATCGTCGCTAGACGAGCGCACGGACATCGGCGAGAACAACCTACCGAACGCATTGCCGTGGACGATGATTGAGTCGCTTCGGTATGAGCAGATTTGGAACATGGCGAGTTACGTGCCGCAGCTGAAGACGCTTTCCGAGGCGCGTCTGCGCGACTCCGCCGAGTACGAGCACCGCATGCAGGTGGTGAAGCTGTGCCGTGAGTCGTCCGAGCGCAAGACGGTGTCGCTTGAGCGCACGGCTCGTCGCAAGATGATGCGCGACGACCGTGACGTGCTGACGGCCGCGGACGAGCTTGACGAGCTGGACGGCGAAGATGACGAGGAGGAGTCGCTAAGCGGCAGGAAGAAGGACAAAAAGAACGATTTCGTCCTGAAGGAGGCCTTGAACATCCTCGCCGACCTCGTTCGCCTCACCGACGGAGCGGAGGCGCCGGATGCGAAGGTGCGTCCGCGTAACCTGCCGCCGTGGCTTCGCGCCCTAGGAGGGGACTACTGATGAAAAAGGTCGCATTCACGAAGATGCACGGGGCGGGCAACGACTTCGTGCTGATCGACGACCGTGACGGGATGTTTCCGGTACACGACCACATTCTGCTCTCGATGCTCGCGTCGCACCGCACGGGGATATCATGCGAAGGCGTGATCCTTGTGCAGAAATCGAACGTGGCCGACTTCCGCATGGAGTTCTTCAACCCGGATGGCACGGAAGCGGACCTTTGCGGAAACGGCGCCAGGTGCGTGGCCGCGTTCGCACATGAAATCGGCGCGGTTTCGTCTGCCGCGATGACGTTCGAGACGCGTGCGGGGCTTGTGGACGCGGAGGTCTCCGCGAACGGGAACTCGGTTAAAGTGTGGATGCCGGAGCCGAGAAACCGCCGCTACGGGCTTCAGGTGAAGGTAGGCGATGATGTTGTGACGGGCGACTACGTGGAGGTGGGCGTACCGCATTTCATCGTGCGCAGCGCGAACGTGTCGTCGCTAGACGTCGAGAGACTCGGGCGCGCGCTACGCCTTTCTGACAACTTTGCGCCGAATGGCACGAACGTGGATTTCGCGCAGTTCAATCCCGCCCACAGGGTCGTCATACGCACATACGAGCGCGGGGTGGAGGCGGAAAGCGGCGCATGCGGCACGGGCGCGGTGGCGACGGCCGTCGTGGCGGTGGAGACGAAGGGACTTTCGCTGCCTATCAACGTGCGCACTTCCGAAGGATATACGCTTACGGTTGATGGCGACTGGCGGCACTCGAAGACCACGGGGTTTACGCTGACCGGTCCCGTGAAGAAGGTTTTTGAGGGAGTGGTTGACCTCGACAGTTTCGACACCAGCAATGAAATGGAGTGAAAAGATGGCTGAATTGATAGTGGCGCTTGACGTGCAGTCGCGCGCGGAGGCAGTTGAGAAGGTGAATCTCATCGGCGACGCCGTTGATTTCTACAAGATCGGGCTTGAGCTGTTCACGGCGGAAGGCCCGGACGTGGTGAAGGCGGTGAAGGATTTAGGCAAGAAGGTGTTTCTGGACCTCAAACTGCACGACATACCCCGCACGGTGGAACGCGCCGTCCTCAGCGGTGGAAAGCTCGGTGTGGAGCTGATGACGATTCACTCCGTAGGCGGTAAGGCGATGATAAAGGCGGCGGTGGATGCGGCGGCTTCGTTTGGCGCGGCGGGTCCGAAGATTCTTGCGGTGACGGTTCTCACATCTCTTGACCAGACCGACCTTGCAGACGTTGGCATCGTCGGGCGCACGCCTGCGGAGCAAGTCGTAGCGATGGCGCAGTTCGCGACGTCGAATGGCGCACACGGCCTTGTTTGCAGCCCAAAGGAAGTCGGTGAGCTCTCTCGCCTCTTGCCTGCCGGTACGTTGTTCATTACGCCGGGGGTGCGTCCCGCTGGTTCGGCCGTCGGCGACCAGAAACGCGTCGCGACGCCGGCGGACGCTGTCCGCGACGGTTCCACGCACCTTGTGGTGGGGCGTCCCGTGCTCGCCGCGCCCGACCCCGCCGCCGCAGCCCGTGCGATTCGTGCGGAAATGTCGGCGAGAATGTGATATACTCAAAGCCATGGCGAAGCGCATTGATCATGCCGCACGTCGGCAGTTCATCGTGGAACGGTCAATGGGGCTGTTCGCGAGGTTGGGCTACGCCAAGGTGTCGTTTCTCACGATTTCAGAGGCCACGGGCGTCGCCCGTACCGCGATATACCGCTATTTCAAGACGAAGCGCGACATTTTCGACGAGGCCATCCACGAGTGTACACACGGGATAAAGATGTCCAGCTCTGCAATCGCGGCGCAGCGGCTTCCGGTTCCGGAGCGTCTCGTGCGCGTGGCGGAAAGCGTGATCGACACGCTTTTCGAGCGCAAGGATTTCCTGCTCGCGATCTACGCTTTCGTGATAGACATGGTACGCAGGGGCGAAGACATGCGATCGCGCATCGCACAGTTCACAAGCGGGCTGAGGGAGCTTTTCCTGCGGTTGCTCGAAGAGGGCGTTCGGCGCGGCGAACTGCCGGAAAGCGTAGATCCGAGGCTTACGTCCGACGTGCTCTTCGCCTTGCTTGAAAGCGTCGTCCTCAGAATGCTTCTCGGCGTGGAACACGACGCCGGTAAGTCCAAATTGCGTTTTGCGGCGATGGTGCGTTCCATCGCCAAGGTACCAAGCACCGAACAAGAAAGGTAATGCACAATGGAAGAATCGGAAAATATCGTAGTGACGAAGGAGTCGTGGGGATCGCGCCTCGGTTCTTCGATTAGGGGAATCCTGGTCGGGCTAGCGCTTTTCATAGCTGGATTCCCGGTCCTCTTCTACAACGAGGGCAATAGCGTCAAGACGGCAAAAGCACTCGACGAGGGCGAGGGCGCATGCGTGCCGGTGGAGTCCATTGAGAAGATTGATCCCGAGATGGAGGGACAGCTCGTACACATGACGGGACGCGCCGTTACGAAGGACGTGTTGGCAGACGCTCAGTTCGGGGTGAGCATGACGGCGATCTCGCTCAAGCGCACGGTCGAGATGTTCCAGTGGATTGAGCATTCCGAGACAGAGGAGAAAAAAAACCTCGGCGGAAGCGTGACGAAGACGACGAAATACACCTACTCGCAGGACTGGAAGGAGACGGCGATCGATTCCGGTTCGTTCAACAAGAGGGAAGGTCACGAGAACCCCGGAGTCATCGAGTTCCCGTCCGAGGAATGGCGCGCGGCGAACGTATCCTTCGGCGCGTTCAAGCTGAACGAGAAGCAGATTAAGAGCATCGGCTCGGCGCAGGCGTATGCGTTCCCGACCGACTTCGTTTGCAAGATTTCTCGCGTACAGGTGCAGGGAAAGACCATCTACGTTCCAAACAAGGCGACCCGCGACAACGAGAAGAACAACCGCGACGTGGCGTCCCAGCCTCGCGTCGGCGATATGCGCGTGACGTATTCGGTCGTGTACCCGCACGACATATCCATCATCGCAAAGCAGAAGGGCGATACGTTCGTGAGCTATATCGCCAAGACGAAAAAGAAAGTTGACATGCTCTCCGACGGAGTTAAGGACGCGGCCGAGATGTTCGAAGCCGCACGCAGCGCAAACACATTTTTCACCTGGCTTGTCCGCCTTGTCGGGTTCCTCCTCATGTTCTTCGGCCTCTCGCGCGTTCTGAAGCCGCTTAGCGTGCTTGCCGACGTTCTGCCGATTCTCGGCGACATTATCGGAATCGGCGCCGACATCGTCGCTGGCATCGTCGCCGCTGCGTGTGCGCTTCTCACGATAGGCGTAGCGTGGCTGTTCTATCGTCCGCTCATCGGCATTCCGCTTGTTGTCGCAGGCGTGGCGCTGATCGTGATGATGGTTCTCAAGAAAAAGAAGAATGCTGGTTCGACAGCCGTTCGTTGACAAGATGTATGGGCGCAAAGACGTGTTTGAAAAATGATTTTGGAATAAAGAAGGAGTGGCAATGGTCAAGCTAACTGAAATCGCATGGGAGGAATTCGAGCGGCTGCCGCTCGAGGCGAAGCGTCCGTATCTGGAAAACGACGCGATTCCCAATACGCCGTACCACACGCTGTTTGCGCAGCAGTTCGACCGTGGTCTGCTTGAACGCCTCGCAGCGCTAGCGAATCGCATTCGTTTCATGGCGAAGAGCAAGGAGGGGGCGCTCTACCTCAAGTCGCTACTACCGCATAAGCGCGCGATGCTTTACTTCTCGCAGCCTAGCTCCAGAACCTTCCTGAGCCACCTCGCCGCATGCCAGATTCTTGGCCTAACCACGGGCAGTGTACGCGACGCGGCCACGTCCAGCGAGTTCAAGGGCGAGTCGAAGGAAGATTCCATCCGCACGTTTTCCAGCTACTTCGACATGATCATCATGCGCACGCCGGAGAAGGGCCTCGCCGAGCACATGGCGTGGGAGCTTTCGAACTCGTCGCGTCCGATCCCGATCCTCAACGCTGGTTCCGGCAAGGACCAGCACCCCACGCAGGCGCTGCTCGACATCTACACGCTCCTCCGCTCCTTCGAGACTAAGGGCGGACTCAGGGACCGTACCGTCACGTTCTGCGGCGACCTTCTGCGCGGACGTACCGTGCGCTCTCTCAGCTATCTGCTCACCAACTTCGAGAACATCCGTCAGGTCTTCGTTGCGCCTCAGCAGCTGCAAGTGCCTGCAGACGTGCTGGAGATACTTGATGCTAAGGGCGTGAAGTACGAGGTGTCCAGCGACCTTCGTGCCGCCGTGAAGGTGTCGGATGCCGTCTATATGACGCGCATCCAGGACGAGTGGGACCAGTCGAAGGGCGAGAGCGCGCGCATTGACACGCACCTTTTCAAGTTTGGGGCAGAGGAACTGAAGCTTCTGCCGAAGGACGGTATCATCATGCACCCGCTTCCGCGCCGCGACGAAATCGCCACCTGCTGCGACCACGATCCGCGCGCGATGTACTGGCGGCAGATGCGCAACGGCATGTGGATTCGTTCCGCGCTGATTGCCATGACGTTCGGCTTTGAAAAGCAGATCATGTGCTTCGGGGCATAGGATGCCGTCAGCATACGACATTCGTTCCTCTGCATGGAAGAAGATTAAGGAAGGTGGGCTTCTCCCCGCGCTTGCCGGCTTCGCAATTCTGTTCTTGCTCGGAACGCTTGCTGACGTCGTACTCAGCCGCGTCGGCGTTAAACTTGGTCTGATCGCCGAAATACCTCTCGACGAGTTCATGCAATTACTTGGCTTTTACGTTGATGATGAAATGGCCAAGGGGCTTGCCAAATACACAGTGCCATACCCAACGTATGGCTACATGGCGTTTATCGTCGGCGTCCAAGCCATGTGGAACGGCATACTCTCATTTGGTGGCGCGGTGTTGTCGATTTCCGTCATGCGTGGCGGTCCAACGGCGTTTCAGGCGATGTCCGGTTTCCGCTGGCCGTTCCGCACTGCCGTGCTCGGTGCGTTGCGCACGTTGCTTATTGCGTTTTGGTCGCTGTTGTTGATAATCCCGGGCTTCTACGCGGCGTATTCCTACAGGATGGCGTTCTACCTGCTCGCCGACCATCCCGACTGGTCGTCGTGGAAGGCGCTGCAGGAATCGAAGCGGCTTATGTACGGACATCGCTGGCGTCTCGCATGCCTTGATGCGTCCTTCATCGGCTGGTTCCTTCTTGTCGGCGTTACGCAGGGACTAGCTGGTATTTTCGTGGCTCCGTACTATGCTACGGCAAACGCTGCGTTCTACGAAGACCTCCTCGACCGAACTGCGGACGGAGAGGCATGATTGCGAACGTAGTATTGGTTATTCCCGTGTACGATCCAGACGAAGGGCGTCTCCCCGCGCTGGTGCGGCGTCTTCGTAATGATTTCGCGCACGTCGTCGTCGTGGATGATGGTTCCACGTGCGGATGCGCAGCCTTTGATTCCATCAGAAGCGAGGTCAATGCGGTGCTTGAACATCCCACAAACCGCGGGAAGGGTGCCGCGCTCAAGACGGCTTTCGCATGGGTGCGCGAGAAACTACCTGATGCCGTAGGAGTGGTGACGGTGGATGGCGACGGACAGCATGCGCCGGAGGACGTATTGCGCGTAGCCGATGAACTTCTCCGTGCGCCAGACGGCGGCCTCGTTCTCGGTGTACGTTCGTTCGGACGCGACGTGCCTTTCCGCAGTCGCTTTGGCAACCTCTGGACGCGTGTGCTTTTCCGCATTCTCACGGGACTTGCCGTGAGCGACACGCAGACTGGACTTCGCGGAATTCCCGTGCACCTTTTGCCACGCCTCCTTTCGATCCCCGGCGACCGTTACGAATATGAAATTCGCATGCTTGCGGATGCCCGTCATCATCCATCCCCGCCGCGCGAAGTGCCGATCAAGACCATCTACCTGGATGGCAATTCCGCGTCACATTACCGTCCGCTGCGCGATACACTGCTCACGCAGTCAGCGCTTTGGGGATGTCTTTTCTCAAAGCCGGTCCAATCAAGTGAAAAATGAATGATGGCATTAACTTTCCTCTCGCAGAGCCGTGATGGAAATGGTATAATGTGCGCATGAACTTTCGGCTTTTTATCGTCGCGGCTATGGCATTTCTGGCAGCGGGAGCGGAGACAAACTCCGTACCCGACGGCGTTTTGGAGATGCTTGGCTCTTTGGATGCCTGCGGTGTTACTAACACGGTACAGGACGTCGCCGTTCCAGTTGAGACTCCGGTACCGGCTGTTCCGCAGGTGGTCACCAACGTCGTGGAGTCCGTTGTCACGAACACGGTACTCGTTGACGTGGAATACAAGCGGCGGATATCCACGCGTACATTCCGTCTTCACCACGCCAACTGCGAGGAAGTGGCGGAGAAGTTCAACTCCACGTGGAACGGTGACTTCGGCATCGCGTTCAAGGTGTCCAAGATCGCTCAGGCATTCCCAGAGGCGAACTCAGTCATGGTCACGGCTCCAGGCGTGATCCTCGATGCGTGTGCGGAGGTGGTGAAGGCAATCGACATTGAGGTGCCCCAGGTTTACATCGAAGCCCGTTTCGTGGAGTTACAGAACTCCGCATCGCACAAGCTTGGCATCGACTGGTCGATGCTGGACGGCATGAAGGGCACAGCCACGTTCGGCGGCGGCATGGACAACATTGTGGTAGGTAACGCAGTGACAGACTTCAAGCGTTCCGTGAATTCGGGTTCGTCTGGCAACTACTCATACGGCATTGCCGGGCAAACAACTACCAAGACGACTACAACGAAGGAAAGCATTGCTTCGGACGGTAAACCCGCGTCGGAACGTTCGACGTCTGAGACGTCCATCACAAGCGGACGCAACGGAGGCATCAGGTACTTCTCCGGCACCCTGCAGTTCTCGGACATGTCCCTTATTTTAAGTGCCCTTGACTCCAGCGGCGACGCACGCATATTCTCCAACCCGAAAATCATAGTCGCCAATGGCAAAAAGGCCACCGTCGATATGACGGAGAAGTATCCAAACGTGACGATTTCGGCAAAGCGCACTTCCGGCAGCAGTTCCGATGCGCTCGACCTCAGCATGAACATGTCGGCGATTCCTGGCGAGGATAAGTTCATGTTCGCAAAAGAGGCGTTTTTCAGCTGGGGCATTTCTCTTGAAGTGACGCCCCGCGTAAGTTCCAACGGGCTCATCAACGTCTCGATCGTGCCCACTATCTCGTCCTGCTCCGACTGGGTTACGGCCGGCACCGGCGACACCACGAAATCGGATAACAGCGCCGGCACTATTTCTTCAAAGTACCCGGTGCTCGACGTGCAGCGCCTCGTGACCGACTTCGCGCTAGCCGCCGGCGATACCGCCGTGATCGGTGGCCTTTCGCGAACCACCGAAGAGCAGTCCGACACCGGTATTCCGTGGTTGCGCGACATCCCGTGGATAGGTAACAAGCTCTTCGGACGCAAGATTCGAACGAAAGTGCAGAAGGAGATTCTCGTTTTCGTGACCGTGGGCATGGCCGACCCGAAGAACGTGCCTACCGACATCGGCATGCCGAAGAACGCCGTGCTCGGCAGAATGTACACCCAGGGGCTTAAGCTAGAGCCCGGCGACAGGAAAGGCAATGCCATCGAGGGCGTAGGGTCGCTTGACAAGCGTCCGCTCGACGAGCAGTTCCGGGATCCTCTTGCGACCAACACGACCGAAGGCGTTATGTTCAAGCTGCCTTTTGGCAAGGGCAAAGACAATGCAGGCAAGTAAAACAAGTTGCAATTAGAGGAGAAAAAGATGAAGAGGAAAGTCAGGGTTGGCCTTTACACCACGGGCCTGAAGGCGTATTGGCCGCAGTTCAAGGGACTGCGCGAGCGGCTTGAGGGATACGGCAAGTTCATCGCCAGCGAGTTTGCGGCGGACGGTTGCGCGGAGGTGTTCAACTTCGGCCTTGTGGACTGTTCGGACAAGGGCATGGAGGCTGGCGAGTATTTCAACCGCAACCTCTGCGACATCGTGTTCCAGCACATTGGCACATACGTGACGAGCGATGCGGTACTGCCTGTCCACCAGCGCTGCAAGGTGCCGGCGGTGATCCTCAACCTCCAGCCCGCGCTTCAGGTGAACTACGCTCGCGTGACGACTGGCGAGTGGCTTGCGCACTGCAATGCGTGTCCTGCACCAGAGATCGCAAATGCCTTCAATCGCTCTGGAATCAAGTACCGCGTGGTGTCTGGGTTGCTCGGACTACACGAGACGCCTGCGATCTCAACGGCTGACGAAGTCACTGCGGAACGTCCCGAGGCCGTGCGCGCGTGGCGCGAGATACGCGGTTGGGTGCGTGCTGCCGCAGTGAAGTCTGCGCTCGCCGATTCCCGCTTCGGTTTTCTCGGCAACAACTATTCCGGAATGCTGGACATGTATTCGGACTTCACGATGATGCAGGCGCAGACGGGCATGCACGTGGAGCTTCTTGAGATGTGCGATCTCGCCAAGCGTCTCGCTGTCGTGACGGATGAAGACGTTGAGCGGAAGCTGGACGAGATCAAGGCGATGTTCGAGATTTCCGAGGATTCCCCGTCCGATCCGCTGGCCCGTCGTCCAACGCCGGAGCAGCTGGAGTGGAGCGCGAAAGTGGCGGCCGCGCAAGAGCGCATGGTCGGCGATTTCAACCTTGATGCGCTCGCGTACTACTATCACGGCGCGGACGGTAACGACTACGAGCAGTTGCAGAGCGGATTCATCGTGGGACACTCTCTCCTGACGGCGAAGGGGATTCCGTGTTCCGGCGAGGGCGATCTCAAGACCGCGCTTGCCATGAAGATATGCGACCTCCTCGGTACGGGAGGGTCGTTTTGCGAAATCGTCACCACTGACTACTTACGCGGAACCATCCTCTTGGGACACGACGGACCGTTCCATCTGGCCATCGCGAAGGGACGTCCGATTCTGCGCGGCCTAGGTCTCTACCACGGGAAGCGCGGGAGCGGCGTCTCAGTGGAGGCAAAGGTGAAGGACGGCCCCATCACCACGCTTGGCGTAACGCAAACATGCGAGGGCAAGCTGAAGTTCATCGTATCTGAGGCGGAGGCCACGGACGATCCGATCATGGCAATCGGCAACACGCAGACGCACGTCCGTTTCAACGTCGATCCCGATACGTGGTTCGAGCGCTGGCTTCAGGAAGCGCCGATACACCATTTCGCGATGTCCGTGGGCCACAACCTCTCGCTTTTCGAGAAGGTTGCGGACCTCTTCGGCATTCAGCTCGTTAGAATCTGATCATCATCCCGCGCGGCGGCGCAGGGTGGCGGCGTTCGCGAGGTTGAGCAGGTAGAACACGACGAGCATCGTTACTACGCCCATGTTTCCGAAGCCCATCTTGTCGCTTACCAAGATGGCGGCTTGGTTGCCCACAAGACCGGCCACGCCCCATGCGGACAGCACGGCGCCGTGGATCTTCGAGATGTTCGTCATGCCGTAGTGGTCCGCGAGGATGCCGGGAATCACCGAGAACCCCGCTCCGTAGCAGGCGTTGATCACGAGAAGCGCGAGACCGATCAGCGGCGGCCACCAACTGGCCATCATCACGCCAGCGGAGATGGAAAGGATGATTAGCAGGATGTTCACGCGGTGTGCGAGGCGGTCGCTCCACCAGGCGAAGAGGAAGCGTCCGCCGCCGTTCATCAGTCCCGAAAGGGCGATGATGCAGGTGATCAGGCCTTCGCTATAGCCGACGGACGGATCCTTCATCATCTGCTTGGCGAGAGGGATGAGGCAGAGTCCGCACGAGATGTTGAGGAACATGAACAGCCACGCGCGAAGGAAGTAGGTGTCCTTCGCCAATCCCGCATACGTGAACTCGCACTGCGGCAGTCCGTGCGCGAACGACATTTGCTCCACCTTCGGCTTCTTGAGGATGAACGCTGCAATGGCCATTGGAACGAGGTAGAACACGGCAAAGGCCAGAAACACGTACTGTATCTTCCATGTCTCTTTCGCCACCCCGAAGAAATCGTAGAAGCCGCGGAAGACCATTGCGAACATTGCATCCGGCCCGCCAAAGCTGAAGCCCTTGTAGAGAAGCGTGGAGAGCGTGGAGCCGAGGCCAAACGATATGATAGGCACCGCAGCGGCGATCGCCTTCGCGTTCGGGAACCACAGCATCATCGTCTTCACCGGCGAGATGTATATGATTCCCGTGCCCGTGCCCACCAGAAATCCGTAGCCCAGGTATATGAGCGCAAGCGACTTCATCTTGACGCCAAGCGCCGTCACGAGCAGGCCGGAGATGAACAGCGTCGTGCCGATGATCGTGGAGAGTCGGATGTTTCGCTCCACGATCTTGCCGAAGAACGCGGCGCCCATGCCAAGGAAGAAAATGCCGAGCGAAAACGCAAATTGGACCTTTGCCATCAACTCGGACATCGCAATCTTCAACTCCTCGGGATGGTTGAACACCTCCTGAGCTATGTACTGGGAAGCCAGGTAGTCACGTATCTCGGTCGCGAAATTCGTGAACGCATATATCTGGCCCACGGACACGGCCAGAAGAAAGGCCGGAATCACCGCGCGAACCATTCGTTTGAAACCAAGGGATGTCTTTTCCATTTTGATTCTTTCGTTACTGGTACCGCGCCCAGACGAACGACTTCACGGGGAAGACCCCCGCCCCGCGGTTCATGTGGTGAACTCCACAGAGGGCACGCGCCCTCCCTCGTCAGTTCCGCGAGACGCCGAATAGTATATCATATTCCACCGCCATGTGGGGATTTTATTTTCCTAAAAACGAAGATTGACAGTGCGCAGAAACGGTGGCATAATAACATCGTTTTCAGAACAAACGGAAAGAGAGAGAAGAGAAGTGGCCAAAACTACAAAAAGAAAAAGCGATCAGCTGCGTCCGATCGAGTTTGTCCGCAATTTCACGAAATATGCGGCAGGAAGTGTTCTCGTCAAATGGGGCAACACCTGGGTACTTTGCACTGCCAGCGTGGAAGACAAGGTCCCGTCGTTTCTGAAGGATACCGGAAGGGGATGGGTGACGGCTGAATACTCTATGCTTCCGTCGTCCACCGGGAGCGGACGCAAGGACCGCGACATAAAGAAACTCAAGCAGGACGCACGGTCAACGGAGATACAGCGTCTCATCGGACGTTCGCTCCGCGCCGCCATCGATATGGCGAAGCTCGGGCCACGGCAGATAACGATCGACTGCGATGTCCTCCAGGCGGATGGCGGCACGAGGTGCGCATCCATCACCGGCGGCATGGTTGCCTTGCAAGATGCAGTAGCGAAACTGCTTGCGGATGGAACGCTCGCCGAAAGCCCGATTATACATCGCGTTGCTGCGGTGTCGGTAGGTGTCTGCGACGGCAAACCCACGCTCGATCTCGACTACGCGCATGATTCCACGGCGGAGGTCGATCTGAACGTCGTTATGACCGACGATGGACGCTACGTGGAGCTTCAGGGCACTGCAGAGCACAACCCATTCACCGAGGAATCGCTTGATGCGCTACGGGCTCTCGCCCGCAAGGGACTTAAGCGGATATTCTCCATGATGGGGTGAGTGGGTGGTCACTGCCGTGACGCCGGCTGAACTTTTGTGAAATACGGGCGGGTGTTTGCCCAGTCGCCGATAAGGCGCTTTGCCTTGTGGGAGTTGGTGCGGTCGATGTGCTCTTCAAGAAGGTCAAGGAGCGTCTTTTCGTCCTCAGAATCTTTCTCCACGGGGAATAGATCGACGGAGTCAAGATTGCAGTTGAGATCGAGGTCGCCGCTTTCGTCGTAAACGTATGCGACGCCGCCGGTCATGCCCGCGCCGAAGTTGACGCCTGTTGGGCCGAGGATCACTGCAACGCCGCCAGTCATGTATTCGCAGCCGTGGTCGCCCACACCTTCCACGACAAGGGTTGCGCCGGAGTTGCGGATGCCGAAGCGCTCGCCGGCCTGTCCGTTGATGTAGATTTCGCCCGAAGTTGCGCCGTAGGCGATCACGTTGCCGGCGATCACATTTTCCTCGGGCTTGATAAGCCCGAGCACAGGACTCGGCGGGGCGATCGTGATGATGCCGCCGGAAAGCGATTTGCCGATGTAGTCGTTGGCTTCACCACGCAAGTTGAAGGTGATGCCTTTTGCGAGGAACGCGCCAAAGGATTGGCCAGCCACGCCGGTGAAGTTGACTTCAACTCCCCGTTCCCCATTCCCCGTTCCCCGTGCCGCCACGCTCCACCCTGAAAGCGCCGCGCCAACCGAGCGGTCGCAGTTAGAGACCGTGCGCGTGAGAGTAGTTTCGCCGCTCTTCACGGCTGGAATCAGCTCGCGGGTATCGTAGTTTTTCAACCACGAGACTTCAGACTTCGGACTTTCGACTTCGGCAACTGAAGTCTGAGGTCCGAGGTCCGAAGTCCTAGTCAGCAACTCCCCAAAGTCAAATGCTGAACCATCCTTGGCCTGTAGCAAGTCGGTGCGGCCGCGCACTTCGGCGAGGGAATGGAGACCGAGAGAGGCGAGTATCTCGCGCACTTCTTCCGCGAGGAAGCGGAAGTAGGCTTGCAGATGCTCGGGCTTTCCGGCGAACTTCGCACGCAGTTTATCCTTCTGCGTGGCGATTCCCACGGGGCAGCAGTTGAGGTTGCAGTTGCGGCACTGTACGCAGCCGAGCGATACGAGCATCGACGTGCCGAACGCGAACTCGTCCGCGCCAAGCATCGCGGCAATCACGATGTCGCGTCCCGTGCGGAGTTGTCCGTCAACCTGAAGCTTCACGCGGTGGCGGAGGTTATTCTTGATGAGCGTCTGGTGTGCCTCGGCGAGGCCGACTTCCCACGGGAGGCCGGCGTGCTTCATCGATGTGAGCGGTGCGGCGCCGGTGCCGCCGTCGAAACCGGAGATCACCACGACGTCGGCGTGGGCCTTCGCAACGCCCGCCGCGATGGTGCCCACGCCGGCCTCGGAGACGAGCTTCACAGAGACGCGCGCCTCGGGATTTGCGCACTTGAGGTCGTAGATGAGTTGCGCGAGGTCTTCAATGGAATAGATATCGTGGTGCGGCGGCGGCGAGATCAGAGTTGTGCCGGGTTTCGCGTGGCGGAGACGGGCGACGAGGTCGTTCACCTTGTGCGCGGGGAGTTGTCCGCCTTCGCCTGGCTTTGCACCCTGTGCGAGCTTGATCTGCAGGTCTTTTGCCGAGTGGAGATATTCAATCGTCACGCCGAAGCGCCCCGAGGCGACTTGCTTGATTGCGCTGTTCCTCTCCGTGCCGAAGCGTTCGGGATTTTCGCCACCTTCGCCGGAGTTGGACATCGTGCCGAGTCCGTTGAGGGCTAGGGCGATTGTCTCGTGCGCCTCGGGCGAGAGCGAGCCGAGCGACATCGCGCCACCCACGAAGTGCTTCACGATTGAATCGACAGATTCAATTTGTACAGTAGAAGTCCGTTTAGGGAAAGGGAATAATGTCCGTGTAGAACAGGTAGAACATGTAGCACATGAAGATGGTTTTTCATGTTCTGCATGTTCTACATGGATAAAATCAAGTTGCGAGCGGAGGGTCACATGGCTATGCTGGTCGATGTCGTCGGTGTAGCGGTGGAAGCGGGCGTAGTCGTTGTGGCGCACGGCCTCGCGGAAGTCGATGAGCCGCTGCGGGTTCCAGAGGTGCTCTTCGCCGCCCTTGCGCGCGCGGTATTCGCCGCCGGGAGGACAACTACCGGGAGAACCCAGGTTTCCCCGAACACCTTCAATGAGGTTTTCGATATCTTCCAACTCCAGTCCGCCGACGGGCGAAACGACGCCGCTGAAGTATTCCTCCATGAGTTTCGGGCCGAGTCCGACCGCTTCGAAGATGCGCGCCGAGCGGTAGGAGCGCAAGGTCGAGATGCCCATCTTCGACATGATTTTCATGATGCCCTTGCACACCGCCGTTACGTAGTTGGTTGTGGCCAGATAGGGCGCGGACTCCGGCCGCGCCGTGCCCGCCCAACCGATCTGCGATACCGTGGCGAGTGCAAGCCAAGGATTGATCGCCGTCGCGCCGAAACCGAGCAGCACGGCGAAGTGATGCACCTCGAGCACTTCGCCAGATTCGACCACGATGCCGACCGACGGTCGCACGCCCGCCTCCGCAAGCGCCTTGTTCACCGCCGCCACTGCGAGGAGGGAAGGAATACGATTTTGACGTGCGACGTGAGACGCGAGACGAGTTGCCGCGTCTATCGTCTCGTGTCTCACGTCCCTCTCACGATCCGAAAGTATAAGTATCTTCGCGCCATCCTTCACTGCCTGCAGCGCATCGGCCGCGAGATGATCGAGCGCGACCTTCAACCACCCCCGTTCCCCATTTCCCGTTCCCCGTTCCCCATTTCCCGTTCCCCGTTCCCCAACACACATTGAGAGAGTCTTTGCGGGGAAGTCGGGGATGTTGCGCATTCGCTTCAGTTCGTCGTCCGTCAACACCGGACGCGTCATCTTCACAAGCCGCGCGTGTTCGGGCGTCTCCGAGAGGATGTTCGCCTGGTTGCCGATGTAGGTCATGATCGACATCACGAGCTCTTCGCGAATCGGATCGATCGGCGGATTCGTTACCTGCGCGAAAAGCTGATGGAAATAGTCGAACAGACAAAGTCGTCCATTCCCCGTTCCCCGTTCCCTGTTTCTCCTCAAGCACGCAAGCGCGGCGTCGTTGCCCATCGCGCCGACGGGTTCGTGGCCGGTCTCGGCCATTGGCCTGAGAATCAGTTCGATATCCTCCAACGTCCAGCCGAAGCGTTCACGCTGGCCGGACACAGTCCGGCCATCAGTGCTTGACGGCACGATCTCGTTGAAGAGGCCCGTGACGGGAATGTGGTTTTCCTTCACCCAACGGCGATAGGGCTGTCGGCGTGCGTAGTAGGTCTTGACTTCGGCGTCCTCCATGAGGCGATGGTTCACGAGGTCGAGCCAGAGGATCGAGCCGGGCTTGAGGCGTCCGTGTCGTGCGACGTTTTCCGGCGCGATGTCGAGGACGCCGGTTTCGGAAGCGAGCACGAAAAGCCCGTCTTTCGTGAGCGTCCAGCGAGCTGGGCGGAGTCCATTGCGGTCGAGTGCGGCACCGAGACTGATGCCGTCGGTGAACGCGACGGCGGCGGGGCCGTCCCACGGCTCCATCAATGCCGAATGGTATTCATAGAACGCGCGCACGTCGTGTCCCATGTGGTATTTCGCGCCCCACGCCTGCGGGATGAGCATCATCATCGCGTGCGGCGCATCGCGTCCGGCGGCGACAAGCAGCTCGAACATGTTGTCGAGCGAGGCGGAATCGCTCTGCCCCTTGTCTATCAATGGCAATATTTTCTTGATGTCAATCTGGTAGGGCGCGATCACCGAGCGCGCCGCATCCTGGTAGGGCGCGATCACCGAGTGCGCCGTTTCGGGAAACGCGAGCGACGGCTCGCGTGCGGCGAGCGCGTTGAGGTTGCCTTTGAGCGCGTTGATCTCGCCGTTGTGCGCGATGGCGCGGAAGGGGTGTGCAAGCTCCCATGAAGGGAAGGTATTGGTGGAGTACCGCTGGTGGACGATGGCGAACGGCGAGATGAAATCGGGATCGGAGAGGTCGGGATAGAACTTCTCGATCTGTGTGGCAAGCAGAAGCCCCTTGTAAACGATCGTGCGCGACGAGCATGAGCAGACGTAGGTATTGGATGTGTTTTTCTCAATCTGCCGCCGGATGACATAGAGCCGACGCTCGAAGGAGAGGATTTCTGACTTCTGACTTCCGACTTCCGAAGTCTGAGGTCCGACGTCCGAAGTCCTAATAAATAACTGCCGTATCCGTGGCATCACTGCGCGGGCATCTTTGCCGATGGCGTCAGGATTCGTGGGCACGTCGCGCCACGCCAGCACATCGCATCCTTCCCCGAAAACGGCTTTTTCGATTTTTTCTTCCTCGCCTTCGCCGCCGAATACCATTGCTATTCCAATACTCTCTGCATCCCTGCCTCTCTGTGCCTCTGCGTGAAATAATTCTCCCAACACCTTCCCGAAGAACCCGTGCGGGATCTTCATCAGCAGCCCGGCACCGTCGCCCGTCTCGGGGTCGTTACCCGTCGCGCCACGGTGCATGAGGCGCTTCAGGATCGTCATGCCATTGACCACGATCTCGTGGCTTGCCTCACCCGAGAGGTTCGCCACCATCCCCACGCCGCATGCGTCGTGTTCGTATTCGCTGCGGTATAGTCCTTGCTGTCGTTCGTATTTGCTTTGCTGGTTCATTGCCGTATGCTTTCATTAAAGAGATTGTTTGATTGTCCATGTAGAACATGTAAAACACCTAAATCATCTGTATGGGTTACATGTTCTACCTGTTCTACATGGATAAACCCTTCCTCCGACAGGGTTTTGCAATAGACTCTTCAAGTGGTATTGATTTGCCGCTGGCGAGGGCGCGGACGACAAGTGACGCGCCGGAGGCGCAGTCGCCCACGCAATAGATGTTGCGCGGCGCGTCGGAGATGAGTGCCGTACGCGGTGTCTGTGCGAGTCCGAGTTGCGCAACAATCGGATGATCCTTTGGCACGCCCGTAAAGCCCATAGCGAGAAACACGAGGTCGGCCTTGATGGTCTCCTTGGTGTTCGGCACGGCGTGGAATTTCAACGGCCTGCCTTCGGGCGAGAACTCCCATTCGACGGTCTCTACTTCCACACCTGCGACACCCCAACCTTGCTGTTGTACGCTTGCTGTTTCGTCACTCCCGCCGATGAATCTCAAGGAATTCAAATTCCACCGGCGTTCGCATCCTTCCTTGTGGCTGGAGCTCGTGCGGAGCATGTAGGGCCAGAGCGGCCATGGCGTCGAGGCGTCGCGTTCGTCTGGCGGCTTGGGCATGATTTCGATCTGCATGACGGACTTCGCGCCGTGTCGGATCGCCGTGCCCACGCAGTCGCTGCCCGTGTCGCCACCGCCGATCACGAGTACGTCCTTACCGTTGGCGTTGATCGGCGGCGCATCGAGCTCGCCGGTGAGGAAACGGTTTTGTCCCTCGAGGAGTTCAAGCGCGAGATGGACGCCGGAAAGCTCGCGTCCGGGAATCTTGAGATCGCGTGCGGCGGGCGTGCCGATCGCCACAATCACCGCGTCGTTCTGCTTTGCGAGCCAATCGGCGGACAAATCCTTGCCAACTTCGATGCCCGTCACAAAGCGGATTCCTTCCGCCTCCAGGAGCGCGCGGCGGCGGTCGATGAGCGCCTTGTCGAGCTTGAAGCACGGGATGCCGTAGCGGAGGAGTCCGCCGATGTTCGCGCGCCGTTCATACACCGTCACGCGCCATCCATTCCGCCGCAGCGTAACGGCGGCAGAAAGACCCGCCGGCCCCGCGCCTATGACGGCAACTGATTTCCCGTTCTCCTTTTCCGGCGGACGCGGCACGACCCAACCGTTTTCAAACGCCGTCTCGATGATGCGCTTCTCGCTCTGCCGTACCATTACGGCCTCTTCGTCGAGGCCATGCACGCAACTCGCCTCGCAGAGCGCGGGGCAAATACGCGAAGTAAACTCGGGGAAGTCGGAGTTCATCGACAGGAGCGCGTAAGCCCGCCGCCAGTCGCCCTGCGCAACGGCACGGTTCTGGTCGGGCACGAAGTTGCCCAGCGGACACCCGTAGGCGTGGCAGAACGGTTGGCCGCAGTTCATGCAGCGTGTGGTCTGCTCCTTCAGCTCCTCATCAGAGAGCATGCGCTCGACCTCGCGCCAGTCGCGTGTGCGCTCTTCCGTCGGACGGTAGATGTCGTGTATTCGTTGCATATCAGATGCAACGTAGCACAACCCATGCCAAGCGGCTGAGCCATATTCTCCTACCTAGTTTCTTTACAATTCCTGTAACGCCACTCGTCTGCGATTCCATATTCTTGTAATGCGTCAATGCACCTGTTTGCGCTTGACATATTTCAAGATGGAGCCACAGTTCTGGCTCAACCTCCAAAGCAACTACGACATCGGTGTCGCATCATCTGGGGCGTGGGCGCGGATCAAGAAGTTGATTCCGGAGTTTGTCCCAAGGAAAGTCGCCGCAGCCTTGTGACACCTTGTTGTTGTACGCTTGCTGTCACGTTCAGTAACAAATACCCTACGGCAACTCCATCTTCACCTTGTAGAATCGGTGGGCGGATTTCATTAGGTACATTCGCGTAAGAGCAATCAGGGTTATGGTGACAATCGACTAGTAAACACGGCCCTCGTTTATGGTGCTATACGTCCATACTTGAATTTCTTTGGATGTTTGAAAAACACACTCCAATCATCAGGAATCATCAAACGACTCCGTTGCGATGCATTGATTGAGTCGTATGACGATATGCAAATGCCATTATACCACAATTCTATGCGATAACCTAGCATTGAGGCATCGTGATTCTTATCAAATCGAGCATAGCCAAATTTGGATTGTACGTTGTAGTCACTACCGTAATAGCGTCCGCTGTCACTATAACGGGAATCAAAACTTTTAAGTGGGATTCCTACATATACTAGTTCACGATATTTATCCTTTGAAACTTCGCTTTGGGATGTTGTTAGGTTTTCGATTGACCAGTTGTTATCGTGTCTACTACCGTATTCGTAATGGCGGTTGGCGTCTTCGGTACACGTTGTTGTGTAGTAGTTTGAATATGACGCCATCGTTTTGGGCTCGTAGAATATGCTGTCTCTAACAACATGTGCCCCGCTTTCCTCCATCAAAAGTACGACGCGCAGGATTGGTTTTTTGAAAAACTTCAACTCAGTTCGTAACGTTAGCTCTATTTTACCTTGCACATACTGATAATCTCTGCCTCTTATGAGGGAAAGTCTAGTCGCAGTAAACTTTGCCGAGACCTCCGACGTTGTTTGTGCTGGTTTTTTGTTTTCCTGCATCTCAATTTTATCCATCGTGCAGCACATCCTGAATTTCGGATTCTTGGAGTACCGCAAACTTACTAGTGCCACATGCCAATCTCCGTCCTTGAGCGCCTCGACCACAGTTTTTCCCGCCTCAGACTTTTTTGTGACGAAACAGAAAAGATTCTCGTCTGATCGTGACCGATTGTCCTGTTTGTCAATCTGGTACATTTCAACGGCCCAGAAGTTATCGATTATGGTAAGTGATGTTCCTGAATAGTTTTGCAGCATATCGTTATAGGCATATCGGCTGGATGCAATTCTGAGTTTTACCCTGAATACCGTAGGTTCGGTTATCAACCCTGCCTTAAACATGGTTAATGACATTTCCGATTGTTCCATAACGCTATTGGTTGCACCGAAGGCTGTGCCGATAGCTATTACCAATAACATACATAGGCTAAACTTGAATGTGCGCTTAAACATTTTGATTGTTTTATCTTTCATGGTTTTCTCCTTTACAAAACGGGGATGTCAACATCTACAGGTGTAATTTCAGGTCTTGTCCTGCGTGGAGTTCTCACAGGGTCATTTGTATCGGTTTCACCTGAACCGGCGCGCGGCATGTTTCTCAATTGCGTAAGTTCTGCGGAAAGTTCTTCGTTTGATCGTGTCAACTCATCCAGTTTCAACTTGTATTCACCAGCAACTCTATCCATCTCGCTTTTATGGACTCGTTTAAACTCATCGCTCTTCAGTTTCATTTCATCAGCCCGTTGACGTTCTCGTTTTGCCGCGCTTTCGGCTGCCATGAGTGCGTCGTTCAAGGATGCGATCTGCGCTTTCATTTGGTCGATTTTCTGGTTGAACTCCTTTTGCAGTTTTGTATCTTGTTTTTGCTGTTCAATCTTTTTAATTTCTCTCCATGTCATCTGCACAACCCATCCGGCAACGCACACTACCAAAATCATCGCAACAGTCTTCGTCACAATCTTGGCAATATCAAGAAGTTTTTCTTTGTGACGCCGTTGTTCTTCCATCCTTTTAAGGGCTTCGTGGTCGATTTTTTGATATCTGACTTTCCTTATCTGCGGATAATACTCATCATTCTTGCGATCCTCCGCAGGTAATGAATGGCTCTGCAACGCTGGGGTTTGCTGTATATCTGTTGTTGGCGTAGTAGCGTATGATTCATTCCGTTCTTCGACTGTTTCGCGTAATTTGCGCAGATACTGTTTTTCAGGTTCACTCACTACGGGGTTGTCAAGCAGGTAGTTGATGTCGCGGAGTTGCAGTTCTGGTTCAATGTCTGTCAATACTTCCTGTATCTGCTGTTCATCCGCATTGATGCCGAAATACATCTGGTAGAACAATAAGCCAAGATACATCCTTGCACCCCGTGAAGCATTGACGTATGCTTCCTTCATTTCCTTATTCTGGCAACACGAGTCTATGGCCGTCCTGAAATCATCCGCTGAAATGATGGATTCCTCTGCGTCGTTACTGTCCATGTCAAATGTCCTTTTTTGCCTCCTTTGTTCACAATGAGAGCACACCGCACCGAGGCAAAATAGAACGGCGCACTCTCGAAATCCTGTCTCGACTGAGGCACCGCTAAGAACCTTGCAAGAAACACGAATGTGAAAGTGCGTCGTGTGGATTAGACCACACGTGCGCACAGTCGTAGTTCGCTTCTTGCATTAAGATTAGCGGTCTTTCAGTCGAAGCTACTTTACGTACTGTTGCGTACGTCCTGCCGTTGGCACACACCCGTGTGCGCGGCAGTTGTTGTGTCGCTCTCCATCGGAGTTTGTCACGCCGGATGCGTGACTCTACCGTTGTGGCGACCGGCCGGCGGCTCACAACCGCCGATATGTCAAAGATCGAAGCTCAGCGATTCCTCGCGGAACATGGAAAGTATATCAAATCGCCGCCGTGGTGGCAAGCGGAAAATCAAATCGTGTCAAATTCCGGCATCAACGGTAAAGGAATTCACCTGCCATGGCGATTTTACTTTCTTAAAATGATCATCGGCCGTCAAAATGGTAAGACCATTGGCCATGGCCGTTCCGGCTATTATTGCATCCGGAAGTTTCAATCCGTGAAATTAGCCGTGCCAAGGATTGCAATAAGTTCCTTGTTCCCCTTTAGCAGTTGAACAATTGCGTTGGTGTCGAGAAGATAGCCGTTACCATTCATCCCGAAGCCTCCGCTGCTCCTTTACGGCATCACCATTCCACTTGAGCTTACCGACAAGATCGGAAAAATCATACTTCGGCTTCTCTTCTTTGACTATCGGGATCATTACAATCTTGAACGTGTACTGGCCAAACTCTCGTGGAACCTCTATAGAAATCCTGTTCCGCCGAGGTCTTACCACTCTTTCTAGCGTTGGCATATCCATCTCCTTCCTTTTAGTGGTTCTTGTAAAATTCTACGCACCACCGTTGGCACACACCCGTGTGCGCGGCAGTTGTTATTCTACGATTCCTCGCGGAACATGGGAAAGCATATCAAATCGCCGCCGCCACGGCAAGCGGAAAATCAAATCGTGTATTTACCGCATCTAACGTGTATTTGCCGCATCTAATAGGATTACATTCCGAAGACACAAGTGTCATGGCGCGTTCTCCTTGTCAGTTACCGCCTGCACCGACGTTGATCCACGGCAGCGGTTGCCCAGATGAAAGAAGCTGGTTGGTGACGCCCACGAAATACTCAACAAACTGCGGACGCATGTTTGTGACCATTAGCATGGACAATGCTGTGTCTAGTCTGTTGGAACTATTGGCGTACCCCACAATCTTATCGGAAAACAAACGATCCAACGTCGCCGCACCGGTGCCACTCACCTTCCTGTTCCTGTAGAACATATAAAGAGCATTTGCGCATGCACCGTTCGTACATGGAACCTGCTGAAGCTTCTTTGCATACATCCAATAGCATTCAACGCGCTCACCTGAAGAATATCCGCTGACGTTTGTTATTATCGTCTCGACGAATTCAGTGGTTGCGTCATCAACGGGGCTGAATTTAAGTGCGAGTTCAATGGCTTCATTTCTATAAATGCCTCTAGGATTCAGAGCCAAAGCCTTTATTGACGACACTGAGTTCGTATGGTTAAGCGCATCGCACATATCAATGGCCATGCCGATCTCCTCCCGCTGCACTTCGTCCAAACTCCTACAGTCATTCGTACCAAGCGAAGTGAGGTACCAGTCAAATGCGGACTTCTTCTCCGACAGAGTCCAGCCGTTAGTGTCCCCGCCGAGAAAACCATGCCACGTATTCGGCTCTTCGACACCGGGTGGAATTACAAGCCCATCTTCTATGTTGTCGGGATAGAAGGTCAATACTCCGTAAAGTGCAGCCCTCACCACCATGTTCGATTCTGCCGTTGTGTGTGCTGACGCGGAAAACACCATTGCCACGGCCATGGCGTACACGATTACGCGACATGCATTCATCTTGAATATACCTCCTTATTTCTCTTCTTGATGTGCGCTTCTCCGACCTTGGGCCGGAACACGTTCGCCGTTCCAATGCCAGAGTCTCTAGTCAGACTTAAGACACGCCCTGTTGGAACATCCGCCTTGGTGGCATCTGACGAGAAACCATGCATGAGCAGCATGCTGGTCACGGCAAGTTTACTGTCCTCCATGCCGTAAAAACCACGCCCGCCCTCTTTTCCCCAGTCTCCATTACCAAAGAGGAAAAACTGGCCGTCAACAGGTTCCTCCACGCCGCCGACAGAAACAATGACGCCAGCGCTTCTTCGCATCCTCGCATAGCAATCTTCAAGGCCTAATGCGTGTCCAAGTTCATGCGCCAACGTCATCGGTTTCACTTTTCTTTTACCTACGACTATTCCGTATGGAGTTGTTACGGCAACGCTACGGCGCCGATAAATTACTGATCCTGTAAAGTATATTTCAACGCAGTTAGACGAAGTATACCCATTAAGTAGATTCGTACATGCCGAGGCATACTCCCACCTAGACGTTTCATTGTTATCCTTGAATGTACCAATTACTAAATTCCAATCATTCGTCGTTCCAACTGTCGTCGGAGGTCCTTCTAGCTCAAATTCAATACCCACTTGTGTGAATACTTCGTTGGCGGTGTCAAGCATCTTACATATTTCTTGGGTTGTCCATGCCGCATTAATATTGTTTGTGTCTGCCGCAGTATCTTGATTAAACGTTTCCGGCGGTTCAACCACGAACGCCTTAACGGGAATCGTGCGGGGCATGACCACCGGTAGTACGAACTTTGGCTGTATCTCGTCATCGTTGAAGTGGGCTTCTACAACCACATCGGCGTCCGTACCGGTTGGCTCGACTGTCACGCTCCAGCCATTGGTGGCAACGATGCGGGCTGGACCGGACACCACTCGCCAATCCACTTCCGATGGCGAGAACGGGCCGTTTGCACCAACCTTTAGAACTGCATTTGTCCACATGACGAGGCGGGACGGATTGACGTAACGGCCATCTTTCATTTCCGTAGTTACAAGCTTCCGCAGCGGTTCGATGCAGCGGAACGTAACGGAGTCGGTCAGCGGCTCTCCGCCGCCAGATGGCGTGAAAGTGGCGGTGATCGTGCCCATGCCGATGTTCGGGCACGAGACATAGACCGTGTAGCTACCAGTGTGCTCGAAGTCGTTCGTCACCGCAAGAGGGAACTCCGTTTCAGCGGTCACGCGATTCGTCACGCCGTTCACTATGTGGAACATCACAGGATCAACGCCTCCTTGC